>NZ_JBFAJC010000046.1:0-88148 GCF_040655075.1 Actinoallomurus sp. NPDC050550
CAGGGTGGGCAGCCGATGAGAGAGCGTCCCGCCGAGCACCTCGACCAACCCTGCCGGATCAGCCGTGACTCAAGTGAACAAGTAGCCGATGAGCGGATGACACGCGAGTGTTCATGTCGTTCGTGCGCTGGGTCATGCGGTCTCGCAGCGTTCGCGCAGGGTCGTGGCACCATCGCCGTCGAGTTCGTCGCAGTAGCTGGCGCGCCCGGTCATTGCCATTGTCAGCGCCAGCGTGGTGCCGGACACGAGTGGCCCGGAGCCGGCGGTGAAGTTTCCGTCGGTTGCGACGAGCCGAAGGCCGGCGATCCGCCCTTTGGCTAGGACGACGAGATCGGAGCCCCGGTAGTACTCGGCCACCCGCGTGACCGTCTGGATCGGGTAGTCGCGGCGGATGCCCAACGGCCGCCGGATGTCCTCCCCATGCACGATCGATTCGCCGAGCATCGCCACGGCGGGGAGGGGCGGTTTGGTGGTGCTCGTGATGATGCGGTGGAACCTTTCGAGCGTCTCGGAGGCGGTTGCGCCCAACTGCTGGGTCAGGCGCATGGTCACCTGCTTGTCGAAGTCGAACCGGCAGCGGATCACGCCCGCCAGCCAGCGCACGGGGTTAAGGCCCGCCCCGGCGGTGAGGTGTGCGAGCACCTCGCGCACTGTCAACCCGGTGCACAGCGACGGCGTCGCCCACTGCTCGTCGGTCAGGTTCGCAAGGTCTGCCGCCAGGGCTGCCCGTTCGGCGTGCACCAGCGGCCAGATGCCGGTTGCGCGGTGGAGATCTGGTTTCGGTTCTGTTCCGGTCACGTCTGGCTGGTCTCCTTTCATAGGGGTGGCCTTCGCTGCTGGCTGAGCAGCAGGGTCGTCGTGGGTGTCCAGGCGTTCTCGGTTGTCAGCGGCTCAGCAGTCCGATGAGGTTGCCGTCGGGGTCGGCGAAGGTGGCGATCCGGCTGAAGGGCGTGTCAGTTGGCTCCATGACGCGGGTGCCGCCGAGCCGTTCCGCACGGGCGAGCGCAGTGTCGACGTCGTCGACTCGGAAATAGACGACGATCCCGGTGTAGGGACTGTCGGGACCGGCCTGGCCGATCCCACCCGTCGGCTGGCCGTCCTCGTCGCCGACGAGCGCGTAGGTCTCATCGAGAACGTTCACCGGCCAGCCGAACATCTCCTGGTAGAAGCGTCGCGCTCGCGGGGCGTCCGGGGTGGAGATATCGAACCACTCGGGCGCATGGCGGTGTCCGGTCGACGTCATGAGAACTCCTTCTTGGCAGGGGCGGTCGTGCTCCATCGGAGGTGGGACTCCTGCAATGAGGCAGAATCGTCGCTCGTGGGCGAAGTTTTTTCCGGACGGTTCGCGGCAACGGAGGGCGGCGAGGATGCCGACCTGGCCCGGGCGCGCGCCGGGGACGACACCGCGTTCGGCCGTCTTGTGGGGCCGCTGCGCCGCGAACTGCACGCCCACTGCTACCGCGTGCTCGGCTCGACACACGATGCCGACGACGCGCTGCAGGACGCGCTGCTGCGGGCGTGGCGAGGGCTCGCGCGCTTCGAGGGGCGCGGCGCTCTGCGCACGTGGCTGTACACCGTGGCCACCCGCACTTGCCTGGATATCGTCGAAGCCCGTGGCAAGCGGGCCCTGCCTGTCGACCTCGGCCCGTCCAGTGACCGCGCCGTGCTCGACGGCAACGCTCCGCTGGCCGACGTCGCCTGGCTGGGCCCCTATCCCGATGACGGCCTCCCCGGCGGCCCGGCCAGCCCGGACGCGCGCTATGAGCAACGCGAAGCCGTCGAGCTCGCCTTCGTCGCCGCTCTACAGCACCTGCCGGGCAACCAGCGGGCCGCGCTGTTGCTGTTCGAGGTCCTTGGTTTCTCCGCCGCCGAGATCGCCTCGATGATGGACACCTCGACCACTTCGGTGAACTCCGCACTGGCGCGAGCCCGCAAGATCGTTGCGGAGAAGGTCCCTGCCCATACCCAGCAGCAGACGCTGCGCCAGATCGGCGACGCCCGGGTGCGGGAGATCGTCACCCGGTACGCCACCGCCCTTGAACGGGGCGACGCCGACGCCTTGGTCGCGCTACTCACCGAAGACGTCACCTGGTCGATGCCGCCGCTGCCGCACTGGTACCACGGCATCGAGGCGGTCACCGACTTCGCCATGCAGGTGCCCATGACCCGTTGCCCAAGCTGGCGCCACCTCCTGACCAGCGCAAACGGCCAGCCAGCCGCGGCGTTCTACGTCGGAACCGACGACTCCGGCCCACACCTCGCATGGTCGATCACGGTGCTCGCCCTGCGCGGCGAGCACATCGCCGAGATGACCTCATTCCTCGGCCCCGACCACTTCGCGCCTTTCGGGCTGCCCGCCTCACTGCCCTGACCCAGACGAGATCCAGACCCGACCGGGACCAGCCGGTTGCGCCGGCAACGACCCACCGCGCCGCCGAGCCGCAAGCCCCTGGCGCGCGGGCAGCGTCTTCCGCCGCTTCCTCGGTGGTTTCCGCTACCGCTGACCTGAACGCCGTCACCCCCACGCGTAACTACACACCACGACAACCGAGGCAGCGGAGCCATGGCCACGATCGGGAATCTCGCCGACCGCTGCCCGAGCCAGTGTTCGAGCATGGATGATTGTCGATCGGCATCCGTTCACGACTTCGGTCCAGCCACCGATGAGTTCATCGACCGGCCGGCGTCTATATCTGCAGACCGCATGCTGGGGACACGAACACACCTCGGAGGAAGTCATGACCACCAAGGCGCTACCGCCCGTCGTCGACGCCGATACCTGGCAGCGCCGGCTCGACGCGCTGCGCGCCCGGGAGAAGGCCGCGACCCGGGAACTCGACGCGATCGCCGCGCAGCGCCGCCGTCTGCCGATGGTCGAGATGCCCGACTACACCCTGGAGGGTGAGGAGGGGCCGGTCCGGCTCGCGGACGTCTTCGACGGTAGAACGCAGCTGATCGTCTACAACCACATGTGGTTTCCCGGCGAGCAATGGCAGTGTCCGGGCTGCACCGGGTTCACCTCACAGTTCACCCGGTTGGAGTTCCTGGACAACTATGACGCCCGGTTCGTCATCGTCACCCAGGGCCCTATCGACGAAGCGCTCGCGTACAAGCGGCGGGTCGGGAACAATATGACCTGGTACTCCACGGCGAACAGTCCCTTCGGCACTGACGTCGGCGCACCGCCCGGCGGTGGATTCGCCGTCAACGTATTCCTCCGCGACGGCGACACCGTCTATCGCACCTGGCACACCAACGGCCGCGGCACCGAACAGCTCACTCACACCTTCGCACTGATCGATCTGCTGCCGTACGGACGGCAGGAGGAATGGCAGGACTCACCCGAAGGCTGGCCGCAGTCGCCGACCTACACCCGATGGCCCGGCTCAAAGGACATCGCCGCCGTCTACGGCCCGGACGCGTAAGGAGCCCCTCTTCCGTACAAGACCCTGGCGTTGGTCAGCACCGACCGCCACTGCACCCATTCGCGCAGGCGGCCACGCGATAAGGCGGCGGGCGAATGCACGCTCATGCCGCGATGAGGATCCAACGGGGGATGGGCCGGGGCACCGCCCACGCCGCGAGGCCTGACCGGCTGATCCCCAGGATGTGTACGAACTGATCGTCGACGTCACCCGAATGGGCGAGTGGAGCCCTGAGTCGACTGGAGCCGAATGGCTGAGTGGCGAGCCGGGCGCGGTCGGATCGACGTTCCGTGGGGACAACCGGCGTCCTTGGGTGAAGTGGAGCACGATCTGTACGGTCACCGTGGCCGACCCTGGAAAGCGTTTCGCGTTCACCGCCAAGGCGGCTGGTCGGCCGGTCGCGACGTGGGAGTTTGAGATCGCCCCGCGCGACGGCGGGTGCGAGGTCACCGAGCGGACCTTCGATCAGCGCAACTTGCTCTACAAGGTGACCTCGGTGGTCACTACCGGCCTGGGTCGGCGCTCAGTTCGCAATCGATGGACGATGGAACGGACGCTGGACGCGCTGGCGCACGCCGTCGAGCACTGAGCTCTCTCCCTGCTCTTGGCGGGCGGCCTGAACCGGCCAGTTTTCGGCTGAATCTGCGACTGACATGGTCTCGGGCGATGTGTGACGATGCGTCGTGATCGGCATCGGCATGCCAAGGAGTGCTGCGTGGACAACATCTGGGAGCCCATGCTGGACCCGACGAAACTCTGGGGTCCCGAGATGGCCGAGACACTGGGCGAGGCCATCGGCGATCGGTGTGCGGACATCGCGGCGGCCGATACGTCCAAGCTCGAGCGGCTGCGGGACCGCGCCAAGCTCGCGGTCGATCTGACCGGCCAACTCATCTCCGCGGAATCCGGCGCCTCCGCACGGGAGCAGATCGAAAAGTCGATCGCCGGCGCCGCAGCGCTCAGCCCACCGTCGTCGGAGACCCTGATCGAGGGCGTACCTCTTGCCGTCGTGCCGCGGGCGAACAGCTGCGTGACCAGTAACGGGCCGTACAACCAGTGGGGTCACACCTGGGATCCGCGAGAGCTGCAGCATTGGCGTACTCCGGAGGCGATCAGTACGACCACACCTCGGGTGCTGCACCCACGGGTCGTCGTCGCAGTGGACGGGGAGCAGGAACAGATCATGGGAGCCGGGTGCTGGTTCCAGGTCGGTGTCTCGGGACGAGTGACACTCAACGTCGAGTGGATCTTCAATGCCGGGTGCGATGTTTTCACCCTGCTGGCGGGCTATGGCTATGCGTCCATCGGCATGTTCGGCTCGGTCTGGGGAGCGCGCGAGAACGGGTGGGTCGACCACGGCGGCTTCGGTTTGACCCTGACCGACCAGCACTACATCGGCATCCAGGAGTGGCGGGGCCAGTCCCGGCGATTCAGTGTGGGCTTCGATGCGATCGCCGGCGGCGCGTATTACTGCGCGGGCTGGCTCCGCTTGCACGTGTTCGCCGCCGGGCTGAGCGGTGCTCGCGCTGAGGTTGCCACTGTGCTGAACCCATTGCAGGTGTGCACCTGACGATCGTCGATTCAGCCTGGACCTGGGCTGGGCTAATCGGCCGCGGCGTCAAGGTCGCCGACGAGCGTATCCGGCGCACGCATGCGCCAGGCGTCGGTGACGAGCTCTTCCAGACGGTCAAGGTCCACTTTCTCCAGCCACAGCATGACCAGAGGCATCCCGCCGTAGCCGGGCGTGGTGAAGAAGCGTTCCGGCTCACCGAGCAGCAACGCCTGCTTCTCCGCCTCGTCGCCGACGTACAGTACGGCGATGTCGGTCCGGATGACACGCGGCTTCCCCGGTCTGCGCTCGGGGTACGACCAGACGAACCCTTTGTCGGCGACCCGGAAATCGAAGCCGTCGCTGTCGATCTCGACCACGTGAGGTAGCGCGAGCGCCAACCGGCGGACGTCATCGGCGTCAGCCATCGTGGTCGCTCCCGGACACCGCTTTCTGCACATGTGCAGGCTATCGGCCTATAGGCCGCGAATGGGGCCAAGGTTGCTGGAACCGTCGCAGCGAGTCGATGCCTCTGGAATGTGGATCACCGCTACGAGCAGCCCGGCACACGGCATCGCCGTGCCCACCGAATATCTCATCCGCTTCATGATGCGGCGGATCGGATCCAAATCGTCAACCCACGACTGAACCCTTCCCGACCTTCCTTACGTACGGTCAAATGTCCATAAGGTGCCGCACCGCGGTGAGTGGTGCGCGACCGTGTGAGGGAGCGTCATGCCGGATCCGCGCCCACTCCGGGAGGACGAGCCTAAACGGATGGGCTCGTACCGGCTCACGGGCTACCTCGGCGGGGGCGGCCACGGAGCCGTCTACCGCGGCACGAACCCGTCCGGGCGGACCGTCGCGGTGAAGGTCCTGCATCGCCGGCTGGTCGGGGACAACGCGGCGCGGCGGCGGTTCGTCGAGGAGATGAGCATCGCGCGCCGGGTGACCGAATCCCGCACCGTTCGCGTCCTCGACGTGGGACTCGACCTCGACCTCCCCTACATCGTGAGCGAGTACGTACCCGGGGAGTCGTTGCACACGGTGGTAGGCCGGGACGGTCCCCGGGACATCGACGCGATCATCCGTCTCGCGTCCGGCACCGCGGCCGGCCTGGCCGCGATCCACCGGGCGGACGTCGTGCACGGTGATTTCAAGCCGCACAATGTGCTGCTCGCCGGCGATGGTCCCCGCGTGGTCGATTTCGGCCTTGCCCGCGCTCTCGGGGCCTCGGTAACGGGCTCCGGCGTCGTCCTCGGCACGCCCGCCTACGTGGCGCCGGAGCGGCTCGCCGGTCAGGATGCGGGTCCTGCCTCCGACGTGTTCGCCTGGGCGGGGACCATGGTGTTCGCCGTCACCGGGCGACCGGCGTTCGGGGACTACCACGTGCCCGGGATGCTCTGGCGTATCACCAACGCCGAGCCGGTTCTGTCCGGCGTGCCCGACCAGCTCGTGCCGCTGCTTTCCGCCTGCCTGGACAAGTACCCCGACCAGCGGCCGAGTGCCGCCGAACTGGAATCCGCGCTGATGGGACGGGCCACCTCCGCCCGCATCGGGGCGACCGACGATCGGCCGGCACGTGACGGCGTCGCACCGCCGACCGGGGCCGTACGGCCCCAGCGGCCCGTGGCGGCGGCGCCCGCCCGCACCGGGCCCGCCGGCGAGGTCGCGACGGACCGCTCCGCACCCGCCGCGACCGCGACGGAGCGCCCCGCACCCGCCGCGACCGCGACGGAGCGCCCCGCGCCTGCTGGGGCCGCGACGGATCGTCCCGCGCCCGCTGCGACCACGCCGGATCGCCCCGCGTCCGCCGGCCTGCCCGACCTCGGCAGACCCGTACCGGGCGAGGAGGCGTGGATCCGGCGACCGCGGCGCCGGGCACTTCCGTTGGGCATCGCGGCGTCCGGCGCCGTACTGGCGATCGCGGCCGGGCTCCTCTTCGTCCTGTGGCCGTCCGAGCGGGCGATGGACACGGCTCAGCACACCCGGACCGCGCCGAGTCCCGGACACCCGAGGGACGTTCCCGCCGTCGGCGCTCCGCTGGGACGGCCGCTGAGCGTCGGTGCGGCCGGATCCGTTTCCGCCGTCGCGGAGTCGACCCTGAACGGCAAGCCGGTTCTCGTCGCCGGCGGACAGGACGGAGACCTGCGTGTGTTCGACCGGTCGACCGGCCGGCAGATCGGCGCGCCGCTCACCGGCCACAAGGGCAAGGTCACCGCGCTCGCGGTCGGCACGCTGAACGCCGGGCCGGTCGTCGTCTCGGGCGGCGCCGACCACACGATCAGGGTGTGGGACCTCGCCGCGGGCCGTGAGGTCGGCGCCCCCTTCACCGGCGACACGGACACGATCACCTCCCTGGCCACCGCGACCGTGGGCGGTCGCTCGGTGGTCGTCTCCGGAAGCGCGGACTGGTCCGTGCGCCGCTGGGACATGGCCACCGGCCGGCAGATCGGGCCGCCGATCCTCGGCCACAAGAGCCCGGTCACGTCGGTCACCACCACCATGCTGAACGGTGAACCCGTCGTCGTGGCGGGCTGTGCGGGCAAGATGGTCCGTGCCTGGCACATCGCCTCAGGCGCGGAGATCGGCATGGGCTTCATGGGCCACACCGCAGCGCTGACCTCGGTGGCCGCCGCCCCGCTGAACGGCAGGCTCGTCGTCGTCTCGGCCGACGCCGACCGGACCATGCGGGTGTCGGATCTCGTCACCTGGCAGGCGAAGGGTCCCGCGTTCCCGGACCGGCCCAGCGCGGTCACCGCGATGGCCACGGCGAACGTGAACGGACGTGTCGTGGTGCTCACCGGAGAGGGCGACACCGTGCACGTGTGGGACCTGGCGGCCCGGCGAGAGATCGTCCCCCCGCTCACCGGGCCAACGCGCTCGGTGATCTGGGTGATGACCGACACCGTCGACGGCGTCCCGGCCGTGGTGGCGGGAAGCGCCGACGGCACGGTGCGCATGTGGAGGCTCTGGTAAAGGTTTCATCCTGCGGCGAACCGCCGGCCCACGGCGACCGTCGGGAGACCGGCTCAGCTCGGCGGAGCGAGCTGCCGGAACCAGGCGAGGATCTGCGGCAGCGCGAGCCGGGCGGAGCCGTCGTGGTCGATCCGCGCCCCGAGGTCGACGAGACCGCTTCCCGACGTCGCCTGACAGGCCCGGGCGTTGGCGATGGGCACGCGCCGGTCGCCGGTCGCCGCGTAGATCCGTACCGGCACCCGGGGTTTCCACGCGCAGGTGTCATCGCTCGACTGCATCGCGCGCAGCAGGCCTCCGTCCGGATGCCGGAGCCGGTCGGCGAAGGCCGGCGTCAGCAGCCGCTCCGGGGTCGACGGCAGGGACGCGGTGATCGTCGCCTCGTCGTGATGGCCGTCGAACAGCCGCGTCACCGAAGAGGCGTACGGCTCCTGGAACGCCTCGGCCGGCCGCCGGTACAGGTGGTAGACCCGGCGCGTCGACACCAGCCAGTAGGCGAGGTCGAGGACCGCCGGGCGCGGGGAGAGCCGCCCGTCGAGCTCGGCCGGCACCTGGACGTGCTCCAGATCGAACGGCCCGCTAACCGGTGCCACCGCGGCCGGCCCGAAGTGCTGCACCTTACCGTCCTGCAGCTTCTCGCCCAGCGCCATCGCGGCCGGCCCGCCCTGCGCGAAGCCGGTGACGAGCACCTTCGGATCGAACTCACGATGCTGCCGGCCCACGACCGTACGCGCCGCGCGCAGCAGGTCCACCGACGCGTTGAGCTCGGAGGACACATGCTCGTACGCATGACGGCCGACGCCCTTGCCGAGGCCCAGGTAGTCGGGCGCCACCACGGCGTAGCCGGCACTCGCGAACATGATCGCCCGCGCGCGGTCCGGCTGCGTGGCGTCCACGGACGGGGCGTTTCGCCGGGTCGTCAGCCTGCCGTGCTCGTACGCGACCAGCCGCAGCCGGTGTGTGCTGCCGGCGGGCAGGACGAGGAGCCCGCTCGCGGGCGTCGAATTGCCCCGCGTGTTGACCGTCCGGTAGAGCACGCGATAGGCGTCGACGCCGGTCTGGACCGGCGAAGCGATCTTCGCCTTCGTCAGGATGTCGGCGGTCTCCGCGCTGGACAGGTGCGCGATGCGGGCGGTGGACATCACGGCGCCGCGCGCGTAATGGTCGGCGGTGCGCGCCGCCAGCCCGGCGAAGACGAGCAGCCCCGAGCAGGAGAGGATGGTGACGGAACGATCGAATATGCGGCTGACTCTCACTGCCGTCTCGGTGCCTCGGTGTGTCTGGAGTGAACGGAACCAGTCTTTTTACCGTCCCATCGCCAACGGTCGGCGAGGGCGATGGAACGACGAGGTGAACGTCGGGCGTCGGCGGTGCGGGTTCGGCTATTCGCCGTGGGGGTCGGAGGCGTTGAGCGTCTCGACGACCTGGTCGTAGTCGCCGCGCGCCTCGCCGTAGCGCAGGAACTTCACCCGTTCGACCTGGATCTCCTTCGCGTCGGGCTGGGTCTCGATCAGCGCGATGACCTCTGCCACGAACTCGTCGAGCGGCATCGCGAACTCGCTCTCCTCCTGGCCGGGCAGCAGTGAGGTGCGGACGGCGGGCGGCTCGAGCTCCACGATCTTCACCGTCGTGTCGGCGAGCTGCAGCCGTAGCGACTCACTGAGCATGTGGATCGCGGCCTTCGAGGCGTTGTAGCTCGGGGTCACCTTGAGCGGCGCGAACGCGAGGCCCGAGGAGACGGTCATGATCGTGGCGTCCGGCCGCGTCCGCAGGTGCTCGATGAATGCGGCGATGAGCCGGATCGGGCCGAGCACGTTGGTGGTCACGACGGACTCGGCGGAGGCCAGGAACGACTCGGGCCGGTGCCAGTCCTCGATCTGCATGATGCCGGCCATCGTGACCAGGACGTTGAGGTCCGGATGTCTCGCCAGCACCTCTTTCGCGGCGGAGTCGATGCTCGCGGCATCCGCCGTGTCGATCCGCACCGTGTCGATGCCGGGGTGCTCCGCGGCGATCCGCTCGAGCAACTCGACGCGCCGGCCGCCGACGATGACGGTGTTCCCCCTGGCCTGTAGCTCCAGGGCAAGGGCGAGCCCGATGCCGCTGGTGGCGCCGGGGATGAAGACGGTGTTTCCGGAGATGTTCATGCTTCGAGTCTGAACGCTCGCCCGCGACGAGGTGCAGAGACCCGTTGTCGGGGGATCGGCGATCCCTGGCTCGCTCGGGGCACCGGCCGATAATGGGCATATGGATCGTGCATCACTTGCGGACTTCCTGCGCCGCCGCCGGGAGGCGCTGCGGCCCGAGGACGTCGGGCTGCCTCCGGGCGCGCGCCGCCGCGCCCCGGGGCTGAGGCGTGAGGAGGTCGCGGCCCTCGCCGTGATGTCGACCGACTATTACACGCGGCTCGAGCAGCAGCGCGGCCCGCAGCCGAGCGAGCAGATGCTCGCGTCGCTGGCCCGGGCGCTCCGGCTGACGGACGACGAGCGCTCCTACCTGTTCCGGGTGGCCGGGCGGGGCATCCCGACGTCGGTGTCGACCACGCCGCATGTCGCCCCCGCGCTGCTGCGAGTGCTGGACCGCCTCGAGGACACCCCGGCGCTCATCCTGTCCGACCTGGGCGAGACGCTCGTGCAGAACCGGATGGCCGCGGCACTGTTCGGCGACGAGTCGGGCCACACGGGCCTCGCCCGCAGCGGGATCTACCGGTGGTTCACCGACCCTTCCGAGCGGTTGCGCTATCCCGAGGACGACCGCGACCGGCAGAGCCGCGCCCAGGTCGCGAACCTCCGGGCCGCCTACGGGCCGATGGGCCCGCAGTCGCGCGCGGGCGAGCTCGTACGGGCGCTGCAGAAGGCGAGCGCGGAGTTCGCCGAGTTGTGGGAGCGGCACGAGGTGGCGAAGCGCTACGAGGACCACAAGACGCTCATCCACCCCGAACTCGGCGCGATCGAGGTGGACTGCCAGGTGCTGTTCACCGAGGACCAGTCGCAGGCGCTGCTCGTGCTCACCGCCGCTCCGAACACCGAGGGCCACGAGAAGCTGCAACTGCTCGCGGTGCTGGGGCGACAGCGTTTCACCAACGCCGAAACCAACTAAAACGAACACCGCAGCTCGCCGATTCCAACAAGTTCGCGAGCGTATTGACGCTAACCGATAAGACTGTTTACTGTCATTTCAACATCGCGATGTCAACCCGCCATCACGTCTGCGCGCGCCGGCCACCGCAGACGATTCAGCGTTCCTCCGCCCCTGGAGCCATCGCCATGCGCAGACATCGCCCCGCCCTACGCGTGACTGCCGCCGCCCGCCGGGCCGCACCACCGACAGCGCCGCTCGAGGATGAGCCGTACGCACCCACCGCCAGGGTCCGGCCCATCCGGCGCGCGGCGTCCGTCATCGGCGCGATCGCGGCCCTCATCCTCGGCCTTCTCGGCCTGACCGGTACGGCGCAGGCCGCCGACTCTCTGCCGTGCGACATCTACGGCGCCGCGGGTACGCCCTGCGTCGCCGCGCACAGCACCGTACGAGCCCTGTTCGGCGCGTACGCGGGGCCTCTTTACCAGTTGACCCGTGCGTCCGACCACGCCACTCATGACGTGGGCGTGCTCTCGGCGGGCGGCTACGCCGACGCGGCCGACCACGACGCGTTCTGCAACGGCACGACGTGCGGCATCACGAAGATCTACGACCAGTCGTCCCGGCACAACGATCTGACGCCGTCCCCGTCGGGCACGGCCGGCACCGGCGCCGACTACCCTGCGGACGCGAGCGAGATCGCCGTCACCGCCGGCGGGCACAAGGCGTACGGCGTCTGGATCTCCCCGCAGCACGGTTACCGGCACGCCGTCGGGTCCGGCGTCGCACAGAACGGGCAGCCCGAGGGCATGTACATGGTCGCGAGCGGCACGCACGTCGGATCCGCGTGCTGCTTCGACTACGGCAACGCCGAGGCGGTCCCGTCCGATACCGGCAACGGCCACATGGACGCCGTGAGCATCGCGACCACCTGCTATTTCACGCCGTGTACGGGCTCGGGACCATGGGTGGAGGCGGACCTGGAGAACGGCATGTTCCAGGGCGCCAACGGCTCCAACACCGCGAACCAGGGCAACAACAGCACCTACGTCACGGCGCTGCTGAAGAACAACGGCCAGACCACCTACGCCCTCAAAGGCGGCAACGCGCAGACCGGCGGCCTGTCGACGTGGTGGAACGGCGCGCTGCCGAACCGCGGCGGCTACATCCCGATGCACCAGGAGGGCTCGATCATCCTGGGTACGGGCGGGGACAACAGCAACTGGAACATGGGCACCTTCTTCGAAGGCGTGATGACGTCCGGCTACCCGACCGACGCCGCCGACAACGCCGTGCAGGCCGATATCGTCTCGGTCGGCTACTCCGGGCAGACCAACGTGCCGAACGGCCCGCAGGACACGATCACCGGTCCGGGCGGCAAATGCGTCGACGTCATCGGCGATGACACCGGCGTCAACAACGCCGCCGTCAACCTCTGGGACTGCCAGCCCTATGCCGAGGACCAGCACTGGGAACACTTCGCCGACGACTCGCTGCGCACTCTCGGCCGCTGCCTGGACGTCACCGGCAACGGTACGGCGAATGGCACGCAGGTGCAGTTGTGGGACTGCAACGGTGGGGGTGCTCAGGTCTGGCAGCAGCAGTCCGACGGTTCGTTGCGCAATCCGCAGTCCGGGCGTTGCCTGGATTCGCCGAGCGGGGCGACCGCGAACGGTACGCGGCTGCAGATCTATGACTGCAACGGATCCCCGGCGCAGAAATTCGCGGTCAACGGCGGTGGCGTGACCCTCGGCCCCGGCGGGAAATGCGTCGACGTTCTCGGTGATGACACGGGCGTCAACAGCGCCGCGGTCAATCTCTGGGACTGTCAGTCCTACGCCGTGGACCAGCACTGGGTACACCTGTCCAACGGCGCCCTGCGCACTCTCGGCCGCTGCCTGGACGTCACCGGCAATGGCACGGCGAACGGTACGCAGGTGCAGTTGTGGGACTGCAATGGTGGGGGTGCTCAGGTCTGGCAGCAGCAGTCCGACGGTTCGTTGCGCAATCCGCAGTCCGGGCGTTGCCTGGATTCGCCGAGCGGGGCGACCGCGAACGGTACGCGGCTGCAGATCTACGACTGCAACGGCTCCCCGGCGCAGAAGTTCACCCTGAGCTAGGCGACTCACCCCCCGGCGAGGCCCGCCGATCCGGCGGGCCTCGCCACCCGCTCGTCCCGCAGCACCCCCACGGCATCGAGGTCCCCTCTCCAACTGGAGCTCCCCCATGCGAGTACAGCGACGTATCCTCCCCGCCCGTACCGCTGCCGCCGCCATCGCCGGACTCGTCCTGCTCGGTGTCGCGCCGAGAACAGGCGTCGCATCGGCGGACACCGCACCCCAGGCGGCGGTGTGCTTCCTGTCCTGCGACACGCTCGACCCGTCGAAGGCCGGGCAGGAGACGTTCCCCGTTCCGGAAAAGAACATCAACGGCCGCAAGCTCGTGCTCCACGTCTCCGACGCGGACGGCATGGCGTGGGGCAGCATCGACAACGGCACCACCGGCGACGCCGTGTGGCTCGACCGGTCCTGGGACGGCGGACACACGTGGGACGGCCTGCTCGGCAAGGCGAGCATCCCGAGCACGTGGACCGGTACGCGGACGCTCATGTACAACATCTCCGACCCGCGGAACCACCGCCGCGGCCTCATCCGGGCCTGCGGTGACGCCAACGCGGTCACGTGCACGGACTGGGTCTACCCGACGGTCTGCGACGTCCGGTGCGACGGTACCGACGCCGGCCAGGCGAACGGCGACACCGAGCCCGTCCCGGCGACCACGCTCTCCGGCCGCGTGATCCGCCTGCACGCCGACCAGAACGGGATGGCGTGGGCCGGCATCGAGGCGGGTGCCGCGGGCGACGAGGTGTGGCTCGACCGCTCGTGGGACGGCGGCGCCACGTGGCCCGACGGCTCCTCGCTCGGCCGCGTCTCGGTCCCGGGCGGCGCGACCGCCACCCGTACGACGATGGTCGCCACCCGCGACCCGCGTGGCCGCATCTACGGAGGAGCCGTCCGGGCCTGCGGCCGGGCGGTGACCGGGCAGAACGGCAGCTGCACCGCATGGGCCCGGCCCGCACCGTCCCGAGCGTCGGCGGCCGCCGACGCGCTGATGTACTCCTACGACCCCTACACCGGCTGGTGGCCCAGCAGCTGGTGGAACTCGGCGGCCACGCTCACCGCGCTCATCGACCACGGCGACCGCCAGTACGACTGGGTCATCGCCCGCACGTTCGACCAGAACAAGGGCGCGTTCCCGGCCGGGCAGCGCAGCTCCGACCCGATCGAGGGGAACTTCATCAGCCGCGCCATCGACGACAGCGCCTGGTGGGGCCTCGCGTGGGTCGCGGCCTACGACCACACCGGCGACCAGCGGTACCTGAAGATGGCCACCACGATCGCGGACTACGTGCAGCAGTACTGGGACCCGAGCACCTGCGGCGGCGGAGTGTGGTGGGACCGCGAGCGCACGTACAAGAACGCGGTGACGAGCGGCCTGTACCTGCGGCTCGCCGCGTCGATCCACCGTCGGACCCCGGGCGACACGGTCTGGCTGCAGCGCACCCGAACGGCCGCGACCTGGTACCTGAACAGCGGCTTGATCAACTCCGCGAACCTGGTCAACGATGGCCTCACCCAGGACTGCCGCAACAACGGCCAGACGGTCTGGACGTACAACCAGGGCCTCGCCATCGGAGGCCTGGTCGAGGCGTGGCGCGCCACCGGCGACGCCACACTGCTCGACGCGGCACGACGGCTCGGGGACGCGGCGATCACGGGTCTCACGCGCGACGGGATACTGACCGAGTCGTGCGACGTCGGCCAGAGCACGTGTGATGACAACCAGAAGCAGTTCAAGGGCATCTTCAGCCGCTTCCTCGCCGACCTCGCGGCGGCCACCGGAGCGCCCGCGTACCGGTCCTTCGCCCAGCGGCAGGCGGACTCGATCTGGGCCCACGACCGCGACGCGCTCAACCAGCTCGGCCAGCGCTGGGCGGGCGGCAGCCCCAACGTGTTCGACTGGCGCACCCAGGCCGGCGGCCTCGGCGCGCTCGACGCTGCGAGCCGATGAGCCGACCCCGCCGGATGGGGCGCGCCGACCGCCGGGTCCTTGAGTTTCGCCCGGCGGTCGGCCACCGTCTCGGACATGCAGGTGGGGTTGCACGCGCTGGGCATCGGGGACGGCGCCCGTCCGGAGATCGTACGGGCGGTGGCGGAGGCCGCCGAGGCTCACGGCTTCGCGAGGTTGTGGTCGGGTGAGCACGTGGTACTGGTCGACGCCCCGGCGTCCCGCTACCCCTACTCCGCCGACGGACGGATCGCCGTCCCCGCCGACGCGGACTGGCTGGACCCGTTCCTCACCCTGAGTTTCGCGGCGGCCGTGACCACCACGATCGGGCTGGCCACGGGCGTGCTGCTGCTGCCCGAGCACAACCCGGTCGTGGTGGCCAAGTAGGCCGCGACGCTGGACGTGCTCTCCGGCGGGAGGCTCACGCTCGGAGTCGGTGTCGGCTGGTCGGCCGAGGAGTTCGCCGCGCTCGGCGTCCCCTTCGCCGACCGTGGCCGGCGCACGGTGGAGTACGTCGCCGCGATGCGCACCCTGTGGTCGAACGACGTGGCCTCGTTCGACGGGGAGTTCGTTCGCTTCGACGCGGTCCGGGTCAATCCCAAGCCGGCGTACGGCCGGCGGATGCGGGTCGTGGTGGGTGGGAACAGCGATGCGGCACTACGCCGGGTCGCCGCGCTCGGCGACGGCTGGTACGGGTTCAACCTCCCGGCCGCCGCCGTCGAGGAGCGCGTCACCGCTCTCGTGGCGGAATGTGCGCGTCAGGGCCGCTCGCCGGCGGAGCTGACCATCGCCGTCGCGCTGAGCGACGGCAGCCCCGACCTGCTGCGCGGCCTGGCCGAGATCGGCGTGACCGAACTGGTCGTCGTCGCGGCACCGCCGGCGACACCGGACGCGGCCACCCGTTGGGTCGCCGACCTCGCCGACCACTGGATCACTCCCGGCCCGTAAGCGGGCACTCGATCGAAGCGAGCGTGCTCATCCGCTCACCTCGGTGCTCAGCGTGCGGTCGAACCGTCCGTTACCGTACGCCATACGTTCCGCACGTTCCGAACATCTCGACGGGCCGGGGAGTCGTAGCTGACGGATCACGGTCATATCGACGGTTGGGGATGAGATGCGGAAGCTGGACCGGCGTCAGGCGTTGCTGTCGATCGGTGCTGCCGGTGTCGGCTTGGCGGCCGGGGTGGTGCCCGAATTCCTCCGCGGCACCGACGCGACGACGACGCCGTCGCGACACGTACGCAAGGCGGCCCACACCGCTCGGCCCGATCCCGGCTACGCGCACGGACGGCCACTGCAGGCGCTGCGCCGCCCGATCCACAACCTGCACGACCTCCAACCGGCGGCGCCGCCGAACGCGGTGGCGTTGACCATCGACGACGGCCCGCATCCGGTGTGGACCCCGAAGATGCTGGATCTGCTGGCCGAGTTCGAAGTTCCGGCGACGTTCTCGCTCATCGGGACGCAGGTCACCGAAGAACCGCGGTTGGTCCAGCGGCTCGTCGCGAGTGGGCACCAGGTGTCCGACCACACGGTGACGCACCCGTTGAACCTGCCCAGGCTCTCGGCGTCCCGGATCCGGGAGGAGATCGGCGGCGCGCACGACAGGATCGCGCAGACCACCGGTGTGGCACCCAAGTTCTTCCGCTCTCCGGGCGGCGCATGGTCGCAGCAGATCATCGACATCGCCGCCGAACACTCGATGATCTGCATCGACTGGCAGGTCGACCCGCGTGACTGGGCCCGCCCCGGCACCATGAGGATCACGGACCAGCTGCTGCGCGCGCAGGCGGGCGACATCCTGCTCTGCCACGACGGCGGCGGCGACCGGTCTGAGACCATCCGCGCGCTCCGGACGGTCATCCCCGCGCTGAAGCAGCGCGGCCTCACCTTCGTCGCCCTGTGACCGCGCGGCCGGTCCGGTCACCGCGGCAGATGGAGAGGGCCCCGCGCGTTGGACGCGCGGGGCCCCGATGGATCACGGTCAGGATGCGTTGATGGCGACGTCGTCGATCACGAAGCTCGTTTGCAGTGCCGAGTCCTCGGTGCCGCTGAACGATAGCGTCACCGTCTGTCCGGCGAAGGACGACACGTCGAAGGTCTTGTTCACGTATCCGCTGGCGGCGTTGGCGTTGCTGTACGTCGCCAGGGTGGTGCTGCCGATCTTGACGGTCAGTTTGTCGTAGACGGTGCTGCCGGATTCGGCGGTGTCGATGTGCAGGTAGAAGCTGAGCGAGGCCTTGCATCCGGACGGGATGGTGACGGATTGGGTGGCGCTGTCGGTGTGGGTGGTGCCGTATCCGTCCAGCCAGGCGAAGTAGGTGCCGGAGTGGGCGGTCTCGCCGTTGCCGTTGGAGGAGACGACGCCGGAGGTCGTCGTCCACGGCGTGGTGCCGGACTCGAAGCCACCGTTGCTCACCTTGTTACCCGGCGAGGAGCAGCCGCCGCCGACCGAGTTCACGGTCCACGTGAACGGCGCCGACCCGGAGGCTCCCGTGGAGTCCTTGACGCTGACGGTGACGTTCGAGGTGCCCGCGGTGGTGGGCGTGCCGGAGATCAGGCCGGTGGAGGAGTTGATCGACAGCCCGGCGGGCAGGCCCGTCGCGCTGTAGGTCAGCGTCTGACCCGAGGCGGAGTCCGTCGCGTTGATCTGCAGGCTGACCGCCGTGCCGACCGTGCTGGTCTGGCTGCCCGGGTTGGTCACCGTGACGGTGTTACCGCCGCTGGAGCCGCTGCCGAACGCCGTCACCCCGTTCGGGGTACCGAGCCCGGTCGGGCCGTCGTAGCCGGAACCGGCCGTGCACAGGTACGAGGGGCTGCACGACCCGTTGCTGCCGGAGGTGACGTCGTTGAGCGAGCCGGTGTGAGCGTACGGGTAGGACGCCGGGTAGGCCCCGGACGCGGGCGGGCCCGCCAGGGCGTACACGCCGGCGATGAGCGGCGACGACGCGCTGGTGCCGCCGACGACCAGCCATCCGCCCGTCCCGTAGGTGTCGTAGACCGCGAGGCCGGTGTTCGGGTCGGCGACGGCGGAGACGTCGGCCACCGACCGCTTGGAGCAGCCCGAGTCCTTCTGCCAGGACGGCTTCGGGTCGTAGGAGGAGCAGCCGGATCCCGCACCGGACCAGGCCGACTCGCTCCAGCCGCGGGAGTTCGAGGCCTTGGACAGCGAGGTCCCGCCGACCGCGGTGACGTACTGCGACGCCGCCGGATACTCGACCCCGTACCCGCTGTCACCGGAGGACACGGTGATCGCGACACCCGGGTGGTTGAAGTACGTGGAGTCGGTGGTCGTGTCGCTGGAGTCCTCCGAGCCGCCGTAGCTGTTCGACACGTACTTGGCGCCCAGCGAGACCGCGGTGTTGACCGCCGTGCCAAGGTCGTCGGTGGACGGCTGGGTGGCTTCGACGAGCAGGATGTGGCAGTTCGGGCAGGCCGCGGAGACCATGTCGAGGTCGAGGGACTCCTCTTCGCCCCAGCCGGAGTCGGCGGTGGGCGGGGTGCTGCCGCCGGTCTCGTTGACCTTCTTGAAGCAGCCGTTCGCGGTCGTGCAGGCGGACAGACCGTACTGGGAACGGTAGGTGGCCAGGTCGGACTCGGCGTTGGGATCGTCGTAGGCGTCGACGATGGCGACGGTCTGGCCCGATCCGGCGGATGAGGACGGCAGGGCGTACGCGCTCTGCAGGTCGGAGGCGCCGAGCCCGGAGGGCGCGAGGTTCGGCTGGATCCCCCGGCGCGCGGTCACGTCGGTGCGTACGAGCGACAGGCAGGCCATCTGGCCGTGACGGGTCGGAGTCGCACACGCCCGCTTGACCGGCGCGGACAGGTGCGGTGCGGCGGCGGCGGGCCGGGCGGCGGAGGGGGCCGTTGCGGCGTGCGCCGGTGTGGTGGTGGTGAGCAGGGCGGCGGGCAGGGCGAGTGCGGCCATGAGGGCGAGGCCGAGGCGCCGCAGACGAGCGCGGGTGGATGGGGGTGACATCCTTGCTCCCTTTCTGGCGGGAGGCCGGATACGGCGGGGTCGACCGTTCTCCGGCCGTTGACACCACGGCTAGTGGTGTTGCGCGCAACGTAGGATCCGGATATAAGGCGGTCAATGTTCCTTTACTTTCTTTTGACCCATAGTGTCCGGTTCCGGACTTTTTGGGACTGAACGGGGTGGCGCGGACACGCCCGGTAGCGTGGGAGGCGTGGCGGAGATGGGAGATCTGTCCCAGCAATTCATCGACTTGGGGCTGACCGGATATGAAGCGCGTGCCTATCTCGCGCTTCTCGCCCGAGACCGCTACACGGCGGCGCAACTCGCGCGCGAATCGGGAGTGCCCCGCCAGCGCATCTACGACGTGCTGGCGGCGCTGACCGAGCGCGGACTGGTCCGGGTGCTGCCGGGAGGCACCACCCGCTATACCGCGGTCGAGCCGGCCTCGGCCGTCGAACGTCTCATGGCCGCCCGGCGGGCGGAGATCGATCGTCTGGAGCAGGCCACGGCACTGCTCGTCGAGTCGCTGGCGCCCGTCTGGTCCCGTGGCAGGCAGGAGAGCGACCCTCTGGACTACGTCGAGGTGCTGCGCGGCCGTGAGGTGCTGGGCGAACGAATCGGGGAGATCCAGGCCGACGCGCGACAGGAGATCCTCGCGGTCGCCAAACTCCCGTATCTGCTCGACGACAACACCGCCGGCGCCGCCACGATCCGGCGACTGACGCGATCAGGCGGACGCGTCCGGTGCGTCTACGAACGCGCCGCCCTCGACGATCCGGCTCTCCTCGCCGACATCCGGCGCTACACCGCCGCGGGAGAGGAGGCGCGGGTGGCCGCCCACCTGCCCATGCGCATGTGGATCGTGGACGGCGTCCGGGTGGTGATGTCGCTGCGCGACCCGGTGGCGGGGTCCGGCTCCACCACCAACATCGTGATCGAGCACGCCTCCCTGGCACAGTGCCTCACGTACGCCTTCGAGACGATCTGGACCGGCGCCGACCCGGTCATCTGAGCGCGATGACGGTCCGGCCAGTGGATGATCATCTGGTGTTACCATCCCCCGATGAAGGCTGCAGCTCTCGAACAGACGCTGCGCGATCACCCTGACGATCTCGTCTCGTGGCGTGTCTATGCGGACCGGTTCCTCGAACAGGGCGACGCCCGCGGCGAGCTGATCAAGCTTGCGCAGCGCCACGCGCAGGCCCGCCCCACCGATCGCGATGCCCTGGAACACGAGATGGACACGCTCGTGAAGGAGCACCAGCAGAGCTGGGACGCGGCGCTGCCGCCGGGGGCGACCGTCCTGGCGCGCCGGCACGGATTCGCCACGAAGGTCGCCGTCGAATGGTCCGACAGCGCACCCGTGCTGATCGAGCAGGTCATACGGGCCCCCTTCGTGACCGCGCTGCGGATCGCACCGGCCGCCGATGAGCAAGAGGAGTACTGGGACGAGGACTTCGACGAGGAACCTGAGCCGACCCCGTCTCCGGACCTCGACACCGGCGCCCTCGCGACGCTCAACATCGGCCGGCTCGCCGAACTCGATCTCTCCTACTTTCGCCTCGGCGCGCTCGGCGCCGAGGCCCTCGCCGTCTCGACGTACTTCCGCCTGGAGGCGTCCGGCGCCGCCTCGACCGTGATGGGGCGGCTCGAGGCGCTCGACCTGCGGTACTCCCGCATCGGCGACGCCGGCCCTGCTCGAGGCGCCGTTCATCGGCTCGCTCAGGCGGCTGCTGCTGTACCGCGCCGACGTCGGAGACGCCGGCGCGAAGATGCTCGCGTCCGCCCCCGGACTCCCGCCCGCGCTGCGCAGCTACTGGAGGAGTGCATGAGCATCGAGCTCCGCGATCGGTTCTTCGCTCTGTCGACCGGCCGGGCCCCCGCCGAAGAGGTCGCCCGGTACCGCGCCGAGGTGGACGCGACCGACACCGAGCCCACCGCGACGCTTGACGGGCTGGCGATCTGCTGGCACCCGACGGCACGGTTCAAGGCGGTGCGCTTCGTCGACGCCGAGCGCATCGACGCCGGCGTGCGCGACCTGTTCGCCCGGCCCAGTGAGACCGCGCCGTACCTGGCCGCCGTCTTCGTCGATCCGCACGAGCTGTCGTTCCGCACGTTCGAGAACATCCTTCCGCTCGACCGCCTGTTCGCGGACGCCGGGCCGGACCTGGAGCTCATCGAGCTCACCGAGCGCGCGGAGTTCGCGAAGGACGCGTACTCGTTCTCACTGCGGCTCCCGGCCGCCGCCCGCGCCCGCCTTGAGCACCTCGACTCGCTCGACCTCTACGTCCCGCCGCTCAACGCCGCCTCACGCGGCGGCGACCGCTTCATCTTCCATTCGGCGCTGCTCGCCGAGGCGCTCACCGCGGCGGTGGCCAAGGCGATGCCGCAGTCCTTGCTCGACGGCTTCTCGCACGTGAACCCCGTGTTCCGCTGCAACCGCTTCGAGCCGGGCGACGCCAACTTCCACCGCCACCGCGACACGCCGTACTACGACGCCGCGCGCCGGCACGTCTCCCGCTACACGGTCCTGCTCTACCTCACCGGCGGGTCGGGCGCGCCCGCCCTCGACCTCATCGAGGGCGGCGCGCTCGCGGAGATCGAGCCCTTCACCTGTGTGGTCTTCGACCAGCGGTACGAGCACGAGGGCGCGCCGTACCGCGATGGCCGCAAGGTATTCCTGCGGACCGAACTCGTCTTCACCGATCCGGACGTCACGCACGATCCCGAGATCGGCGCGCTGTTCAGCAAGGCGTGCTATCTGACCGGCGAGAGCGTCTTCGCTCCCGAGCTCGCCCGCCACGCCGACGCCTACTACAACCAGGTCGCCGAGGCCCACTGGAACGGCCTCGCTGCCGGTGCCACCCGCGAGCCTTTCGTCCACAAGCGGTTCCGCGGCGTGCAGTTCGTCGCGAACGGCTATGACTTCTGGTTCGCCAAGAGCGACGAACTCTCGCCGGCCGAGTGCGCCGCGATCACGCTGCTCGACTATTTCAACTGCAAGGTCGGCGACGCCGCGTTCCGTTCCCTGTGCGACTCAGAGGTGATCGAGGCCGACGGCACGGACTGGATCCCGGCCTTCCTCGAGGACAAGCGCGTCCTCAAGGACGAGCGCGGCGAGTCGCCGGTCGTGCCGTTCGACAAGTCCATGCTGTTCCCCGAGCCGGAGAAGCCCAACACCCGCGAGCTGCCCGACTGTGCTTGTGGGATCTGCAGCGGAGGCATGATCGGCCCTAATCTCGACACCACGCGCAACGCCGACGTCATCGAGCACTACACGCGCGCGCAGGACTCCGCGAAGGCGGACATCATGCCGGCGCCGATTCTGATGCTCGGCGAGGACGTAGTTCTTGATCCGGACATGTTCGTCGTCGAGGGCAACCGCATCCACGTTCTCGGCAAGGAGTCGCTGACGCCGGTGAACTTCGCCGCCTGCCAGGGCGGTCCAGTCTTTCCGTCGGCCGAGATCTTCATCACCACTGCGGCCACCGTCGACGTGGCGCACTTCCTCGTCCCGCCGATCCTGTTCGCCGAGTCCGCCGACTGCTATCACCTGACGTTCGACTTCTTCCGTAACTCATGGATGGTGAATCACGAGCAGTCCACCGTGTCCGTCCCGATGATCCGCCCGTTCGAGGACTCCGACATCGATGAGGACGACTGGGGGGACTACGACGACGAGGAGTGGGAGGACGACGAGGACGAGGACGAGGACGAGGATTCCGCCTCCGGTGCGCCGGAGGCGGCGTCGACGTTGACGGCCCAGGCGAACTGACTCAGCCGAGCGCGGACAGTTCGCCCATCCGGGCCAGCGCGGCCATCCAGAAGCGCTGCCGTTCCGGGGTCTGCCCGACCAGGTAGGTGGCCCGCAGCTTCGGCGGCAGGTAGGGGAGCAGCCGGGCCACGACGTCGAGATGCTTCTCCAGCTGGGACACCTCGGCGTTGGAGAACACCTGGTGGACCAGGTCGGTGTCGTCGGTGCCCTCCTCGGTCGTCTCGGCCGCGCTCGACAGCCGGGCCACCCAGCTCGGGCAGTTGCCGGCGAGCTCCGCCAGGCCGATCTGGGGTCGGTCGGCCAGGCGGGCCTCCAGCCCGGACAACGGCACCGGGGCGTACTCGCCGTCGCCGAGGTAGATCAGGCCCGACTGCAACGGCATGTCCGCCTGATGCAGCTTGATCAGCCGCTCCAGGGTGCGCTTGGTGATCCAGTCCCGGCCCTCGTCGTCGATGTCGTTCTTCCACCACTCCAGGACCGTCTCAGCCGTCTCGCCGTACGTCGATATCAGCCACTCGTTGGCCGGGATGTCCTCTGGGAGCACCTCGTAGCTGATGGTGAACCGGCTGGCCTGGGCCACGTTGTTGCTCGCCACGAGCAGCTTGCGACCCAGGTGGTACGGCGGGTTCTGCAACGCCACCTGCGCCCGCAGGTTCGGGATCGGGCGTCCGGCGAGCGTCCACTCCTGGGTGATCTCCATCAGCTTGGCGAAGGTCGCCTTGTCCTTCGGCCGGTTGTACTCGTCCCAGACCAGCACCTTGGGCTTCGGGTCGAGCAGCGACCGGGCGAGCATGGCGTCCAGCGACCCGTCCCGGGTGGGCACCGGCACGCACAGGTCCTCGACGTTGGTCACCGGCAGCGAGAAGTAGACCGGTTCCCGACCGGTCTCCTCCCGGGCGATCTGCTTGGTGATCTCCGTCTTGCCGCAACCGGGCGGACCTTGCAGCAGGACCGCCCAGCGGTGGGTCATCGCGGCCCGGAGGATGCGACGGACCGGGTCGGCCACGGTGGCCGGGTTGCGCGCACCGACCGCCGCGGCGATGCCGTCGAGCACTTCTGCGGTGCGGTCCCGGCCCGGCTTACCGTCCGTCCTCTCCTCGGTCAGCGCCAGCCGGTGGCCGTTCAGCAACGGCAGTCCCCAGGCCAGCGGGAACCCGGCGCGGGCGCAGTCGAGGACGTGCTGCAGAGTGCGGGGCGAGAACAGATGACGCAGGTGGGGGCTGAGCGCCGCCCACTGCCGGAACACCTCGCGCAGATCCCAGTCGGGATACCGCTCGGCCAGAGCCTGTCGCCACGCGGTGTCGTTCGCCGTCAGCCGGAGGGTGACCATCCGGTCGAGAATCGCCAGGTCGGAGCGGCGTACGCTGGTCTCGGCCAGCGACTCGTTGTCGGTGAGGAACACCCCGACACAGCCCAGCTCGCGCAGGTCGTACTCGCCAAGGGTCCAGTTGCAGGCGAGCTGCATGAGCTGCGACTGCACGGTGTTGCCGGCCTGCAGCGCGTCGTCGATGAGCAGGACGAACGGCTTGCCCGGGACGAGCTGCCGCATGATGAGCTGGCGGAGCACCAGCTCTCCACTGCGATCGTCGCGTACCGGGGCGTTGACCAGCAGGTCGTCCGGGGCGAGGTTGGCCGCGGGCAGGACCACCAGGGTGGTGCCGGGGAACCGCTTCGGGACGTACGACACGAACGTGGACGTCTTACCGATGCCGTGCTCGCCGAAGATCTGCCCGGTCTGGCCGGTGGCGATCATCGCGTCGATGAACTTCTCGAGCTTCGCCGTGGGGCCGGGCGCGTCCGGGTAGGTGGCGGTGGTCTTCCGATCGGGCACTACGGCGTTCTCCTCGGTCATCGTCCGGATGTGACCCGATGGCAGGCCATCGGGCGATGATGGCGTTCCGGCCAGTCATCGCCGTTGTCGGTGATGAGCCAGATCCACCGGTCGGGATCGGCGGGGGTGACGTGGGGCGCGTACCCGTCGGTCACCATGATGATCGCGTCGGGTTCGGCCTCGAACCGCTTGCCGTTCACCGCGAGCCGCCCCTCGGCGTAGTCGACGACGTTCTGGAAATCGGTACCGCCTCCGCCCGACACCCGTTCCCCGGGGACGAACGGCACCACGACGCCGTCGAAGCTGAGCCAGTGGCTCTCCACTCCGTCGGTCCGCCCGACCAGGGTGGTCAGCCACTCGACCACGGAGTCGGGCATCGAGCCCGACGTGTCGAACGCGATGAGCACGACCTTCAGCCGCTCCGGTCCGCGCCGGGTCAGCATCGGGTCGTGGCCCAGCGCCAGCATGATCGCGCCGTGCTTCTTCGGGTAGATCAGCCGGTCGCTCTCGTCCAGTTTCGAGGTGAGCACGTCGGTCAACCACTGCTGCCACCAGTCGATCCGGCGGGTCTTCGGAGTGGTGCCGCGCAGCTTGTCCAGGCCCAGGCCGCCCCACAGCCGGTCCAGTCGCTCCCCGCCGTCGGCGGTGCGGTCGGCCAGGTCGAGCAACTCGCCGCGCGCCGCAGGATTACCGCGCAGCGCGGCCTGCATCACCTCGCGCAGGACCTCGTCGCCCACGTGCTCCACGGTCTCGGCGTCCATCGGGACACCCCACCGACCGGCCCGGCCGCCTCCCCGCCCGAGGCCGCTGCTCCGGTCACCGTTCCGCTCATGGCCGCCGTCGCCGTCGTCCCCGTCGGTCTCGTCGCCGGAGCCGCCGGCGCCATCGCCCGGGTCACCCTCCAGGCGGATGCAGTACGTCGGCCCGGGCTCGTGGAGCGTCTTCATCCGGCGCAGCTCGCCGTACACCGTGAGGTCGGTGTAACTGAACTCGTCGTACGGCAGCGGGGACAGCCCTTGCCGCCGCAGGTCCTCCCGGTACGCCTGGTAGACCAGCTCCGGGTCGACGCCGACCGGCTCTCGCGGCCCGGCGCCGGCTCCACCGCCGCCGGCCGGATCGGCGTCCCGGCCACCGGACCGGGCGCGTGCCGGAATCGTGGGCAGGTCGTCCCGTTGCAACCGGCGCAGGGCGACGTGGTTGATGGCGACTTCGGCGGCCAGCGTGAACGTCGGGTCGGTACGCAGATCCTCGTCCACATGGAGGTGCCGGTGCATCAGATGCCGGGCCTCGTGGAACAGCACGAACTTGACCCCGTCGTAGCCCAGCTCCAGGAAGAAGTACGGGTTGTAGAGCAGAGCGCAGCTGCCGTCGCCGGTGGCCACCACCGCGGCGGTGGGGATCGCGACGGTGGGAATGTGGTGATGGCACTTCGCGTACAGCCAGGACGCCACCACGCTCTGTCCGACTCCGAAGTCCAGCAGTGCGGACTCCTTGCGTCGCCGGGCCTCCTCGACCACCTCCGGGTCGCCCGGCTCTTCCGCCATCAGCCGACGCAGGTCTGACAGGCGGGGCTCACGGAGCAACGGCACCGATGCCTCCAGATTCCCATTGGCCGGGGTGAGCCCGTCGGGCATGCCGCTTCCCCGCAGGCGGTCCGCTTCCATCATGATCAATCTTGTCCCGCTCGCAGGCACGATAGCGGGCTGATGAGACAAAAGACGCCGTCGATCGACGTCGAGCTCAGCGGTACCGGCAAGAGCCAAGACGGAAGTGCCCCGCTCTGTCGCCGAAGTCGACAGAGCGGGGCACGAAGGGAACGGATCACCCGTGGTGGTCAGGCGCCGCCGCAGGTCAGTATCGGGTTCACCCAGTCCCCGTGGTCGTTGCCGTTGCCGTCACCGCCGTCGCCCACGGACAGGTCGAGGACCTGGCCGCCGGTGACGGGGACGTCGATGTCGACGGGCGTCGATTTCCCGCCCAGCACCGGAGTGGTGGTGAGCACCTTGCCGTCGAGGATGACGGAGAAGGTGACCGTGCCCGGGTCGCCGTTGTCCACGCCCACGGTGGCGGTGAATCGGCTGCACTGACCGGCGAGGTACACCTGGACGTCGCTGGGTGAGTTGGTGCCCAGGCCCTTGGCGTACACCGTGCCGCCGAGCTTGAGCGGGGTGCCGTCGCCCGCCGCGGTGTTGCCGACGCTCTGGTCGCGTTCCACCGGCCCCCATCCGTTGCTGGCCGACATGAACGGCAGGTCGCTGACCTGGTCCTTCCCCGTCGGCGGGGCGGGCGGCACGGCGGTGATGACCCGTTCGTCGGTGACGGTGGCGGACCGGCCGCGCTGGACCATGGTCGCGGTGGCCGTGAACGCGCTGACCTTGTCCACGGTCGCGGGCGCCGTGACGTCCCAGCTGAAGGTCGCCGACGCGCCGGGTTCGATCCGCTTCGCGCCGGACGGGGCCGGCTGCGGGCTGATCGTCCAGCCGTCCGGTGCGGCGAGCTTGGCCGTCACACCGAAGGCCGTGGGCTGGTCGCCCGGTACGGAGACCGTCGCGGTCGCGGTGAAGTGCTGCCCGGCGCCGGCCGATCCGGGCACCCGCAGGGCGACCTGCGCGCCGGGCGCGGCGGGCATGGCGTAGCGCGCCCCGCTGTACCGGGGGCTGTCGTTCTGCGCAACGGCCAGCGAGGAGGCGTAGCTGCCGTAGTTGGTCAGGGCGACCGTGCCGAGGCCGCCGGTGGAGCCGTCGAGGTTCCACACGGCGATGGCGATGCGGTTGCTCCCGTGCGGGTTCAGTACGCCGTTCGGGATTGGGAAGCTGTGCTGGGGCCCGAGGTAGTTGACGTAGGTGCCCATGTTCCAGCCGTTGACGTAGATCTCGGCGCGGTACTTGCGGGACGGGTTGTCGGTGAAGGCCAGGCCGAGCGAGGTGTCCTGTCCCTTGGGCAGGTTCAGGCCGACGTCGGTGGTGTACCAGGAGACGCCGGGGGTCGTGTCGGTGGCGGGAAGCCGCACGGGGGACCACGTGTCGGTGGGGTAGCCGGGCAGCATCCAGCCGGCCCGCTCGCCGTACAGGCCGCCGGTGGCCAGCGGGCCGCGCACGGTGTCGACGGGGGTTTCGCCGCCGCGTACACCCTGCAGCCGCCAGGTGACGGTGTTCAGCGGGTCGCCGGTGAGGGTGGCGCCGGTCAGGCCGCGGGCGGCCTTGTTGCCGTTGGACTCGTTGTAGTCCTCCTCGTGGCCCATGTTCACGGTGAGGACGGACAGGACGTTGTCGCCTCCGGTGTGCACTGTTCCGGCCGGGAAGGTGTAGGTCTTCTGACCGTCGGTGGTCGAGCTGCCGAGGAAGGTGCCGTTGAGCCACGCCGAGGAGGCCGCGGCTCCGCCGCCGCTCTGGCTGCTCAGGGTGATACCGGTCTCCTTACCGGTGCCGGCGAACCGGCCGCGGTACCAGGTGCTTCCGGTGTGGAAGCCGTAGTCGTCGGCGAACAGCACCGGGAGCGAGCCCGGGGAGGTGGTGCTGTTGGTGGTGGTCTTGTCGGCGGTCTGCCAGGTGGAGTCGTCGAACCCGGGCTGGGACTCGGGCGACTCCTTGGCGTGCCGCCAGTCGGTCAGCGCGGGCAGGGTGATGGGGGCGGCGGTGGGCAGGGTGCCGGTGAGGCTGCCGCCGTCGCCTCGCCGGGTCGTGACCGGCCGGCCGTTCCAGGTCAGGGAGCCCGCGGTGGAGAAGATCTCGACGGCGCCGTCGGTGCCGGTGTCGCCGGTCAGGTCGAGCCTGGAGGCGTCGGTGGCCGCGCCGCGTAGCAGGTGGGTGCCGCGGACCAGCACCGGGCCGGCCGCGGTGTCCCGCCGCCAGAAGGTCTTGGCGGTGGCGGTGTCCGCGAGCAGCAGGAGCAGCGGGTGGGCGCCGCCGGTGATGCGCACCCGGGTCAGGCCGGTGTGCTGGTAGTTCAGCCGCAGGTCGCCGGTTGCCGGGTCCCAGGTGGAGTCGACGGTGCCGCCGGTGGCCGTCACGGTGGGCTTGGCCGCGTAGTGCAGGACGGTTTCGCCGTTCGAGCCGTGGCCGCCGTAGAGCACGGCGATGTCCCGGCCGCCGATGGTGGCGTTGGTCATGACCTGAGAGGTGGAGTACCGCAGCTGGTTACCGCCCAGGTCGTACCCCGCGACGATGATCGTGGACTCCCGGCCGGCGAGGGTGAGGGCGGTGCCCGCCTGCTGCGGGATCGTGTACACCGGCGCCGTCGACGAGGAGCCGGTGAGCACGTCGATCGCGTCGATCGTCACGAACGTGCCGGACGCCGCCGCGTTCTTGTCGCCGGTCACGACGATCTTGAGCGTGTGCGGTCCGTTGGTGAGGCCGGTGGCCTGGTAGGCGACGGACTGGTTCTGCTTGGCGGCCCCGTACAGGTCGACGGTCTTGACCTTCGTGCCGTCGAGGTAGACGTCGGCGATGCCGTGGTTGCCGTCGAGGTTGCTGATCCACCTCACGCCGGTGCCGGTGAAGTCGACCGAGGCGCTGTCGCCCTGGGTGCTGGAGAAGGACTCGGTGTGCTTGTAGTCGCCGCCGGTGTAGTTCTGCTCGGCGCCGACGTGCGACCACGTGCCGGTGTAGTGGACGGCCGCGTCGGGGTCGTCGTAGGTGTATCCGGGGTGGGCGCCGAAGTCGAGCGTCACGTGGGCGGAGTCGGTGGTGGTGGCGGTGGAGTCGGTGTGCCGCAGGACGTGGAACTGGGTCCCGGTGTCGGTGTTCATCCGGGCGGTGTCGGTGACCTTGGCGTTGTCGGTGGTCGCGGCGATCGCGTCGGTCTTGGTGAGGGGCGCGACGGCCTGGGTGAAGTAGCCGATCAGCTTGTCCTGGTCGTACTTGGGATCGAGCTGGCGGGTCTCGCGGATCGCGGCGCCGTAGTCGTAGGAGGTGTAGTTCTGCGGCATTCCCAGCCAGCCCCAGTTGGTGCCGCCGTAGGTCATGTAGAAGCTCTGCGAGGTCGCGCCGACCGCGATGTTCTGCTTGTAGAACACGTCGGCGAACTGGTCGTTGATCAGCTGGGCGCACTTGTCGTAGCCGGGGCCGCCCCACGGGTCGAAGGCGCCGCCCTGGAACTCCGCGGTCGCCAGCGGCTTGCCCGCGACATGGTCGTAGCTGATGTCCGGCACGCCGCGCCACTTGGTGGGGTTGGAGCAGTTGAAGCCCTGCGGGTACGAATCGGCGGCGTCCACGTCGAGAGCGGCGTCACCGGCGTTGAACGTGCCGTTGTTGTTGCCGACCAGCGGGACCTTGATGCCGTCGGCCGTCGCCTGGTTCTCCAGGTGCTTCATGTACGCCCGGCCGGCCGCGCTGCCGTTGTAGTACTCGTTCTCCACTTGGTACTCGATCACCGGTCCGGTGCCGTCGGTGAACTGGTGGCGGGCCAGGATGCGGTCGATCCGCGTCTGCCACTCGTCGCTGTACTTCAGATACTTCGGGTCGCCGGTGCGGGTGTTGCCGGCCTTGGTGGAGAGCCAGCCGGGGAAGCCGCCGCCGTCGACCTCGGCGTTGATGTACGGGCCGGGGCGCGCGATCACGTACAGGCCCACCTGGTCGGCGATGTCGAGCAGCTTGTCCACGTCGCGTACGCCGGTGAAGTCGTAGACGCCGGGCGCAGGGGAGTGGTAGCCCCAGTCGAAGTAGAGGGAGACCGCGTTGAAGCCGGCAGCCTTCATCTTCTGCAGCACGTCTCGCCACAGGTCCTGGTTGGGCAGCCGGAAGTAGTGGAACTCGCCCGACCACAGGTACGTACGCTTGCCGTCGATCTTGAACGAGTAGCCGTCGTACGTCACCGAGTGCGCCGTCCCGGCGGCGGAGGCGGGGGCCGCCGCCGGGACGGGCGCGGCGTTCGCCACCGAAACGGTGACGACGCCTGATCCGAGCAACGTCAGGGTCAGGATCGCGGCCACGGCCGCGCGCGAGCGGGCCAGGAGTCGCAGGATGCCAGGGAGCATGTTCGGGGCCTCGCTTACCGGCGGGACGCGTTTAAAGCTGTGTAAACGCGCTGTTTCGTGTGTGCAGTGTGAGGCCTGCGAAAAGAGCCGTCAAGGGCCGGTTCGTGCCGCTTTTGGCGTCCATGGGGACGAACGGACACCCCTGCACCAAGGTGGTGGCGCCATCGATGTGGTCCGTCCTGACCTGGCGAGCACCGCCGCCTTGAGGCAGGCGCGAAATCGACACCCTTCGATGTTGAAAAATGTTCGTTTCGAGGTGACTGGGATCTGCTCGATTTCACAGGGAAGGATTTTCGCGGGGGCTGTCACAGGTGGCGGGGCTGTCCGGTCTTAGCTGGCGGACCGGGTGCCAAGCGATGCCCCGGCGGACAGGAAGGCATGTCATGAAGATCGTTGTCATCGGCGGTACCGGCCTGATCGGGTCCAAGGTCGCGGCGAATCTGCGCGAGCAGGGTCATGAGGCGGTGGCGGCGGCGCCGAGCACCGGCGTCAACACCCTCACCGGCGAAGGCCTGGCCGAGGTCCTGACCGGCGCGTCCGTGGTGGTCGACGTGTCGAACTCGCCCTCCTTCGAGGACGCCCCGGTGCTGGCGTTCTTCCAGACCTCCACCGGCAACCTGATGGCCGCCGAGGCCGCCGCGGGTGTCGGGCACCACGTCGCGCTGTCGGTCGTGGGGACCGAACGACTGCCCGACAGCGGCTACATGCGGGCGAAGCTCGTGCAGGAAAAGCTGATCGAGGACTCGTCGATCCCGTTCTCGATCGTGCACGCCACGCAGTTCTTCGAGTTCGTCCGCGGCATCGCCGACGGCGCCACCGACGGCGAGAGCGTCCGGATAGCCCCGGTGTCCTTCCAGCCCATGGCGAGCGACGACGTGGCCCGCGTGGTCGCCAACGTCGCGGCAGGAGCACCGCTCAACGGCCGGGTGGAGACCGGCGGGCCCGATCGGTCCCGGATGGACGAGTTCTTCCGGAACGCCCTGGCAGCCTGGAACGACCCGCGCGAGGTCGTCACCGACCCCCACGCGCGGTACTTCGGCACCGAACTGAGCGAGCGATCCCTGGTGCCGGGCGACGACGCGATCCTCGGCGAGATCCACTACAGCGACTGGCCCGGCCGCATCCCCGCCACCAAGTAACGACCATCCCGCAGGGGGTACCTCTCATGTCGGACAGAACACAGCAGACCAGGTCGACCGTGTGGCAGACGGCGTTCACCACGCTGCAGGAGGCAGAGCCGCCGTTCATCCCCGACGGAGCGCACGCGATGACCCTGGTCATCGAGTACCCGCCCGGCGATCCCGGCGCACCGCCGCACCGCCACGCCGGCCCGGCTTTCGGGTACGTGGTGGAGGGCGAGATGCGGTTCGAGCTCGAAGGCGAGCCGGAGCGGGTCGTACGCGCGGGCGAGGCGTTCTGGGAACCGGGCGGCGACGTCATCCACTACCAGGACGGCAACAACCGCGACGACGTCCGGCTCCGCTTCACCGTCACGATGCTGTGTGAGCCGGGGAAGCCGATGCTCGCCCTGGTCGACGAGGACGAACTCGCCCAGCGCGCGGACCGCCGCGCCCCTCGGCCGGCAGGACGCCCGTAGGCGCCGTTGCGGCTCATTCGGAACGTCCGTCCGGAACGGGAACGAGGAGTTCGGCCCGTACGATGCGCCGAGCGGCGCGATGCAACAGCACCGTGGGGGACGCGCCATCCGGTGCGGGGACGGCTCGGGCGGTGATCACGCCTGCGGGAGTCCCCAGACGCAGCGTGCCGTCGGCGGTCGGGCGGGCGACGCGGTGGGCGAGGGTGCCGGGGACCACGGCCGCGGTGGCCAGGGCGATGGCGGAGGTGAGGCCGATCGCCGGGTGCGGCGCGTGCATGGAGACCATGCGAACGGCCAGGTCGTACTCGTCCTGGTCGACCGGCATGCCGCACGTGGTGCGGAACGCGGCCGGGCGACCGACGATGCCGACCTTCGGCACGGCGTGGCTGACCGGGTCGTCCGGCCCGGCCAGCCCCATCGCGAGGGCGGCCTCACGGCGCAGCGCGGTGAGCGTGGGTACCACGGCGGCGAATTCGGCGACGGATTCGTTGCCGTCGAGACCGAACGCCTTGGCGTCGAAGAGCGCGACGGGAGCGCCCGAGTCGATGAGCGATGCCTCGACGGGACCGTCCCGTCCGGGCAGGGTGTCCAGGGGGCGGCCGGTGGGCAGGGCATGGCCGGTGGCCGAGCCCGCCGGATCCTGGAACCCGAGCAGCACCGGAACACCGAGCGCGGACGCACCGGGAACCACCGCCGTGCCCTCGTCAGGAGGCACGAGGCCCGGAGTGGGGATCGTCCCGGTGAGCCGGGCCCCGGTGTTGGTGTTGATCATGCGGACGGTGGTGGTGTCCGAGGTGATCGATACGAGGCCCCGGTGGAGGGCGTAGAGCGCCACGGCGGTGGCGCAGTTACCGCAGTTGCCGGCCCACTCCACGCGCTCGTCGCCGACGCCGACCTGGGCGAAGGCGTACTCGACGTCGACGCCGGGCTCGGCGGACGCCCGTACGACCGCGGCCTTGGACGTGGTGGAGGAGGCACCGCCGACGCCGTCGATCTGCCGGGGGTCGGCGGCGTTGAAGGCGGCGAGCAGCAGCGTGTCGATGTCCACACCGGTCGCCACGACATCCTGGTGTTCGAAGATCCAGCACTTGCTGGTTCCTCCGCGGACCATCTCCCCCTGCAGACGCAACACAGCTGACTCCTCGTGGAACCGGCGGCCTCCGTTGGGGGGTGCGTTCCACAATGGGTTACCTGCTGTGAGGTCCCGGAAATCTGCAGGGGCGTCAAACCGACGTTAAAGCCCGCCCGTGGCCGGCACGCCGGCGGCTTCGAGCGAGGGTTCTGGCTCGTCAGGGCTTGCGCCCGACTCCACAGAACTGGTCACGGTCGCTCGACGGAGGAACCTCGCCGAGAAGGGGACGCCAGCGGCTGCACGCCACGACGCCCGGCGGCACGAGGTCCAGACCGTCGAAGAACTCGGCGAGCCGCTGTGGGGAGCGCATCGTGACCTCACTCGCACCGATCTCGTTCCAATGGCGTACGGCGTTGTTCATCGCCTCGCCGCTGCCCTCGTTGGTGGAGTGGGTGAGCACCAGATGGCTGCCGGCGGGAACCGCGTCCAGCAGCCGCTTGACCGCGGTGAACGCCGCGTCGTCGTCCAGGAAGATCAGGGATCTGCCCATCAGCATGAGCGCGACAGGCCGGCTGAGGTCGAGCGTGCCGTCGATGGAACGCAGGATCTCGTCTGGTTCGTGGAGGTCGGCGTAGATGTAGTCGGTGACTCCGGGGGCGCCACCGGTCATCAGGGCGCGGGCGTGGGTCAGCACCATGTGATCGTTGTCCCCGTAGACGATGCGTGACTCCGGGGCGACCGCCTGCGCGATCCGGTGCGTGTTGTTGGAAGCGGGCAGGCCGCTGCCGATGTCGAGGAACTGACGCATGCCGGCCTCGCCGACGAGGTACTGGACGGCCCTGCCGCGGAACGCCTCGTCGGCCTGCGCCAACGCGATGATACTGGGGAGAAGCACGCGAATCTGGTCGGCCACCTCGCGGTCGACGGCGAAGTTGTCCTTGCCGCCCAGCAGGTAGTTCCAGACCCGCGACGGGTGCGGGACGCTGACGTTGATGTTGGCCGACAGCTTCCGGCCGTGGGTGAAATCCTCTTCTCCCATTGCAGCCTCTTCTATCAGCATCGGTCCGATACGTCCCCTGACCGCACACCCTACTGGGTCGGGCGAGTGCCCTCCTGTACTCACATCGCCATGCCGTGCCACTTCGTACGGATATGACATCTTTTTCCGATTTAGATAACCGATCGTGTCGAGCGGCGTCGAAACCACGTCGAGCATGAAAGTCGATGAAAGCGCCGTTGACCGGACTCATGAGTCGACTTAGCTTCGCGGATGCAGTGTCTCGATCATTGTTCGAGATATCGAACGAGTGGCTTCGCGGAGGGCGACGATGCACAGAGGCCGCTTCCCCCGCCGGCCCGCCGCGGTGCGAACCACGCGCCTCCGGCGTGCCGGACTGGCCGTGGCGGCCGCCGTCGCCGCCTTCACCACCATGACCGGAACCGCGCTCGCCTACCCCGACCCGGGTACGGTCACCGGCGTGACCGGAGTGCACGATCCGTCGCTGACCAGGACCTCGGCCGGCCGGTACTACGTGTTCTCCACCGGCGCCGGGCTACCGGTGACCACCTCGACCGACCGGACCGCCTTCTCCAACGCCGGGACGGCACTGCCCAGCGGTGCCTCCTGGGCCGCCGCCTACACCGGCGGCGACCCGGCCGCGCTGTGGGCGCCCGACGTCTCCTACCACGGCGGTAAGTATCTGCTGTACTACGCCGCCTCCACCTTCGGCTCGAACACCTCCGCGATCGGCCTGGCCGGGAGCACTTCGGGTGCCCCGGGCACGTACACCGACTACGGCAAGGTCTATTCGTCCTCCAGTAGCAGCGACTACAACGCCATCGACCCCGACCTCACGGTGGACGCCTCCGGCAACTGGTGGCTGGCGTTCGGCTCCTGGTGGACCGGGATCAAGCTCATTCAGATCGACCCGAGCACCGGCAAGCAGGCGTCCTGGAACACCACGCGGTACAGCCTGGCCAGCGCCTCGGGCGGCATCGAAGGTTCCAACGTCTTCTACCACGGCGGCTACTACTACCTGTTCACCTCGCGCGGCCTGTGCTGCCGCGGCGTGAACAGCACGTACTGGATCGCGGTCGGCCGCTCGACCGGCATCACCGGCCCGTACTACGACCGGAACGGGACGTCGCTGATGAGCGGTGGCGGGACCGCGGTGCTCGCCTCGCACGGGAGCTATATCGGCCCGGGCGGCCAGATGGTCTACCACGACACCGACCACGACCTGCTCGTCTACCACTACTACGACGCCAACGCGGGCGGCGCTTCAAAGCTCGGCATCAACTACCTCGGCTTCGACTCGGCGGGCTGGCCGTACGCCTACTGACCCGGTCCCGGCACGCCCGTACTGAGGAGGTTCCACGTGGACGATGCGCAGGCGGCCGGCCGACGGGTGCACCGGGCTGGGAACGCGGACGCCCGCGCCCATCGGGGCCCGGCGTGCAGGGGGAACGCCGGGCCCCGATCAAAGGGGGGCCGGGGGAGGAGGGCAGGCTTGGCTCCCGTCACCATCCAGCGTGCCGAGGGTGCGGCTACCTGAAACCGGGAGAAACCCCTCATCGACTACCTGGATCGAGACTCGCCGTCCCGCGGGGACGCCCGATGAGGCTTGCCCCGCAGGACGATCAAGGCGGGCAAGGCCGCGGACGTACGTCCACGCGACGCCGGCCCCTCACGGCGGCATCGTCACGCCGCCCGGTGCGGAACGCCTCGGACGCCGGGCGCGGCACGCCGGGCCTCGGCCTGTCGAGCGCGACGCTCGGCCGCCGCGCTGCGGGCCGCGGCCAAGCCGGCGCGAACCTGGGCGGCACCGCTGCGGGCGGTCGCCGGATCGACGACCCGGCCCGCGTACTGGGCCAGCACCTCCTGCACCGGTGGCGGATGCGGCGGCTCCCGGGGAACCAGCACCGGCGGGGGACCGCCGTCGGCGGCGGCGAGCACGAGCGACGCGTGACAGCTCGGGCATCTCAATGCGGACCGGTCGTCCTTGCACATACCACTGATGATTCCCCGCACCACTGACAAAACAAGCACCATGCGGTCGGGACCTTCTCTGCTCGGAAGTGTGCCAAGCGATACAGCCCGAAGGTGTCGCGGCCGTGGTCGTTGCTCTGGGGCCTCTCGCTCGATGTCGTGCGATCTGCAACGGTCGGCGTCTTCCCGAGTCGGCCGGGGTGGGGAGCAATTGATTAATTGATCTCGCTTCGATCGGACGTATGGCCTGATCTGGGGAATCACCCGTGCGCCGTCCGGCAATCGGCTCATGATCGACCCACGACCTGCCAAATGCGCTCTGCCGTGGTGTTCAGGTGGGGCGGATCGATAGCGCGTGGCGGAACACGTCGCGTGGATCCCAGCGGCGCTTGACCTGCTGGAGCCGTACGTAATCGCCCTTGTAATAGAGGGCGTGCCATGGAGGGGCCGACGTGTTGTACCGAGGATCGGCCAGGTCCGCGTCCGCATAGTTGATGAACGCGCCGTCGTCGTCCTCGCCGGCCGGAACACCGCCGTCGGCGGCGTAGAAGTCGTGGTAGAGCTCTCGGATCCACGTCAGGTGCCGGGAGTCCTCGGCCGCGTCCTGCCAGCCGGCGAGGAAGCCGATCAGGAAGATCGAGTCGCGGTGCGGCATCGCGGTCGTGCCGGGGGAGACGGCGTTGACGCGCCCGCCGTACGTGTTGATGAACAAGTGACCGGACGGATCGTTGTGCTCGGCCCCGGTGAGGTAGCGGTAGGCGGTGGCGATCTGCTGGTCGGTGAAGCGGCGGCGTCGATACCCCGACTTCAGCTTGAGGCGGCGGTCGAAGGGTGTGGGGTCGTTGATCGCCTGCGTCGCCGAGGCGAGCCAGGGCAGGGTGGACGACTGCCGCACCGGCCGTGCGCCTACGCCGCGGCCGAGCGTGCTCACCAGGCCGTCGAGTAGCCGCTCCGCACCGCTGTCGGCGGCTACTTGACCGGAGATGCCGATGGTCTCGCTGGCCTTGCCGGAGAGGGCGAACTCGCCGTAGAGGGCGGCCGCGGGGGGAGCCGGGCGCCGAGTTGCGCTCGCCCCATTCCCCATAGTTGCGCATCAGTCTGACGAACGAGTCCTGGTCGAGCTCCGCCCATGGCCAGTCCAGGGAGTAGCTCAGGACGGTGGAAGGCGGCCGGGGCAGAAGCCGGCCGGGGTCGGTGCCCTGGGCGTCGGGGGAGCGGAACCAGTAGCGGGTGACGATCCCGAAGTCGCCGCCCCCGCCTCCGGTGTGCGCCCACCACAGGTCCCGGTTGGGATCTGACGGTTCCCGGGTGGCGACCACGCTTCTGGCCTTGCCCGACCGGTCCACCACTACCACCTCGACCGCGTACAGGTGGTCGACGGTCAGGCCGTACATACGGCACAGCGCGCCGTATCCGCCGCCGCAGACGTGTCCACCCGCCCCGACGCTGGGACAGGTTCCGCCGGGGATGGAGCCGCTGCCCAAGGATCCGGCGGCTGGCTCGCTTCTCTCCCGCGATTTGGTAAGAGGCCCCGTTCAGGACGTGTGGTGACCACAGCCCCGGGCGGGACGCGTGGCCCCGCCCGGCTGCGTGGTCAGTGGATCGGGACTGCGGCGGCGTAGATGTCTTCGTCGTTGGCGATGGAGGCGTTGGCCGCCGAGGCGTTGCACAGCTGTGGCGGGGTGCCGGTGGTGCCGGTGCCGGGGCACAGGAACAGGGCGGCGTTGCGGGTGTCGGACCAGACCGGGTAGGCGGTCGTGGCGGTGGCGTCGACCATGATGTAGTCGCCGTAGAACTGGCCGTTGAACTGGCTCGGCGGCGGCATGCTGGAGGACGTCACCCGCCTGCTGGCGAAGTGGGTCAGATCCGTGGACGTGGTCACGGTGATGTCGGAGAAGCCGGTGGACTCGTCCGAGCCGTACTGCCGGTCGTAGTAGGCGGTCACGAGCGTGCCGCGGGGGCTGAAGACGGTGCCCTGCCAGTACTGGTCGCTGCGGCCTTGTGCCGTGTTGTCGCCGATGACGGGCATTTTCCGTACGTCGGTGGCGGTGCCGGTGAACGAGGCGCCACCGTTGGTGGAGCTGGAGATCACGATGCCGTTGTTGCATCCGCCGGTCTTGACGCCGTCGTACAGGCTGCCCAGCCCCTCTGCGGCAGGGGTGAGTCCGGCGGGTGTGCAGCCGCCTGCCTCGTTGGAATCGCGGTTGATGTACGAGCCGGTGGTGACGACCACGCGCTTGGGGTCGGCCGGGTCGACCGTGACGTTGGGATAGTTGGTGGCGCGGAACACCGAGTTGGTCCCGGCTCCCTTTTCCGGTACGCAGTCACGGCCGGGGTCCTTGCCGTCGCCCTGGTAGGTGTCGCAGTCGGGCAGGTCGTAGTAGTCGGTGGCCTTGACGGGGGCGGAGAAGGTCTTGCCGCCATCGACCGAGCGGGCGAGCAGGACCTGGAAGCGATTGTCCTTGCCTGGGTTCGTGGTGTTGTAGTTCGCCCACGCGACGTACAGGCTCCCGTCCGCGGCGGTCACCGGCTGGGAGAACTGGTTGTCATTGCAGCGCCCGTGCGGTGTGGGGATGCCGTAACCCTGCGGGCACAGCGCCGAGTCGGAACTGACCAGGACGGGCGCGCTGAAGTGCTCGCCGTAGTCGCTGGAGTAGGCCTCATAGATGTAGGCGGTGCCGTCCTCGGGATAGGTCGTCCAGGTGACGTAGACGCGATCCCGGTACGGGCTGCGGACGTGGTCGTCGACGGTGATGAGCTGCTTGTCGAGCAGGAAGTTCCCCGCGCCGGCGGTGTCATCGTGCTCGGCCACCGGGCGGCCGGCGAAGTTGAACGACGCCCCACCGGATCCGGTCGAACGGTAGACGTAGAAGCCGCTGGACTGGTCCGCGTCCGGTGAGACGGCGTTGCCGCGCTTGAACTCCTGGCACGACAGGTAGGCGTTCCCGCGCGTGTCCCAGGCCACCGAGGTGTCTCCGCTGGACTGGAAGTACTCGCGCGGTTTGCCGCCGAAGGCCGTGCCACGGACGAACCCGTTCGGCGTGGTCGCGTCCGTCCACACTCGGCCGCCGTCGCGTGAGTACGAGACGCCGCAGGTCCCATCTCCGCGCCGATAGTCGTTGTACGTCGAGATGAGCTGTTTCGGGTTGTTCGGGTTGACCGCGACCCACGTCTCGTTCTGCGCCTGTCCTCGTCCGGCCAGTTCGGGGTCGGAGACGTTCGAGCAGTTCTGGTTCACCTTGACGTTGCCGCCGCGGTTCCCGTAACAGCCGGACTCGGCCGTCGCCTTCGGGGCGGTGACCGCGTTCTTACTCAACCGCTGGGGGCCGAGGGCCTCGGCCAACGCTCCCGAGACATGTCGTTTCTGCACCGCGCTGAGCTTGGCGTAGCCGAACGGCTCGGCATTCGCGCCCGGCGTGAGCAAGGTCAGCCCGCCGATGAGCAGGCCGCCGACGGCGACCAGGCTCAGGGCACCACGTTTCCGCATCCCTACCTCCGATCAGGCTCCGTCGCCTGAAGGGCGCGAGACCCGCGCCCGGCCGGAACGTAGATCTGCAAGGAGGGACGGACAATCCCAAAGTTCCCAAATGGCCAGCAGCGGTCAAAGGGAACACGACTCGCCCCGCGATCCTCCGGAAACCGGATCGCAACCTTTTCGGCTGATGATCGCCGGCTGTGGTCGTGCTGTCCTAGTACGGCTTCACGCCACTTTGACGTTACCGGGGGACAAACCGTCATGGCTGGACACCGCATGCCGCCGCGCGGCTGCACGATCCTGCCCACGGACCCGCGGTTGGACACCCCACTCTGCGGCGGACGTCATCGATGATGCCCACCTGGGCGACCGGCCGGGCACGCTGGACCATCTGTGGTGTATGGCCCGTTTCGACAGCGATGACTTCGCAGGAGAACCTTTTCATGGCTACCGGGGACCTGTGGCAGACGATCCAATACTTTATGGGTCCCCGGCCTGCACAAGACGCCTTACGAGCGGCCCGGAGCCCAGTTCGACGCTCCTCCCGGCGTGCCCCCTGCACCGGCGGCTGCTTCACCTCAAGCCGAAACGAGAGGATTCAACTGACCGTGAGTCTTACACCCCGTCCCTGGCGACTCGAGGACCGGCGGCACGCGAAACGCTGCTGGTGGAATTGGTTCGAGGCGAAGTGGCAGTGCGCGAACGACTGTCCGACCCGTCGTGAGCCAGGCCTCGAGGTCGGCGAGGGGCCCGCGGCGCCCGTCAAGGAGAAGGGAGTATCGGCGGCCTCCTCGCCGTCTCTCGATATCCAGGTGCTCCCTGAAGAAGTGAGTGAGGACGCCGACACCATGCGGCACCTCGCTGACCTGATCAATCGGGTGTACGCCGCCGCCGAGAAGGGGCAGTGGCTTCCCGGCGCGACGCGCACCAGCACCGAGGAGATCACCGAACTCGCCCAGGCGGGGCAGATCGTCGTCGCACGGGTCGACGGTGCCGTGGTCGGCGCCATCCGCGTGCGGCACCTCGACTCCCGGACCGGCGAGACGGGCATGCTCGCCGTCGATCCCGAGTACCGCAACCTGGGAATCGCCCGGGAACTCCGGCGGTTCGTCGCCGACCTGCTGCGCAGCCAGGGAATCGCCACGTTGCAGATCGAGCTCCTCGTCCCCCGCGACTGGGATCAGGCTTCCAAGAAGGTCATGGCCGGCTGGAACAGCCGGGCGGGCTACAAGGTCGTCCGGAAGGGGGCCTTCGAAGAGCAGTATCCCGATCTGGCGCCGCAGCTGGCGACTCCCTGCGATTTCATCATCTACCACAAAGAACTGTGACACCGAAACTCTTTCGCCTGATGATCGCCCACCGCGATCGTGCTGTCCTCGGGCGGCTTCGTTCTTACCGCGCCAGCGACCGGAGACCATCTCATGAACACCACCGATAACACGCCGCCGCAGATTCCCGCGCCGATTCAGATGCTGCAATTGATGGCGGGATTCCAGGTCTCGCAGGCCCTTTACGTGGCGGCCAAGCTCGACCTCGCCACCATCCTGGGCAACGGCCCGCAGACGATCGATCAGCTCGCCGCCGAGACGAACGCCAACGCCGATGCGCTGGGGCGGATCATTCGTTTCCTCGCCACGCTCGGCGTGTTCCGCACCGACGGTGACCAGGTCGAGATCACGGAGCTGGGCGCGACCCTGGCCGACGACCGCCCCGGCTCGCTACGGTACGCCGCGCTCGCAAGGTGGACCTAGCCGAGCCGAAGCTGATCCAGACGGTGCGGGGTACCGGCTACGTACTGCGCAGGCCACGGCCGTGAGGGGCGCGGGCATCGGGCGCAGGCTCCGGCGGCTCTCGCTCCGCGGACGGCTGCTGGCAAGGGGTTCACCGAGCTCTACCGGATGGGCGGCATGCCCGAACGGGAGGACGTCGACGCCTCGATGGGCAGGATCGAACGCGAGGCCGCCAGGCTGGTCGATCTGGTGGAGGACCTGCTGCTCCTCGCCCACCTCGACGAGCACGGCGCCACCACGGACCTCCCCCTGTACCTCACCCCCATGGATCTGCGCACGCTGGCCGCCGACGCCCTCCACGACCTGCGCGCCCTCGACCCGCATCGCCCCGTCACCCTCACCGGCCCCAGCGGCGGACCGCCCGGCGACGCTCCCGTCCTCGGTGACGAGGCCAGACTCCGGCAGGTCACCACCAACCTCGTCGGCAACGCCGTCGCCCACACCCCGCCGGGCACCCCGGTCCGCATCGGCGTCGGCACCGAGAACGGGCCCGCCGTCCTCGAACTCCACGACGACGGGCCCGGGATGACCAGAGCCCAGGCCGACCAGGTCTTCGAGCGCTTCTACCGCGCCGACGGCGCCCGCACCCGGGCCGAGGGAGGCGGGGCGGGCCTGGGCCTGGCCATCGTCGACTCCCTGGTGACGGCGCATGGCGGCCGCGTGGAGGTCGATACCGCGCCCGGTGAGGGGGCCACGTTCCGGATCCTGCTGCCCCGCACGCAACCCTGAGCCCCGGGGCCGAAACCCCGGCCGGCGCAGATGAACGGGCAGGCCAAGCGACGCGTCCTGGACCACAACCTATTCGGCTGATGATCTCTCGCCGCGGTCGTGTTGTGCTGAAACAGTTGCCCCCACTTCACGGTAATTAGGTGATAACCGTCGTTCCCGCGCTCAAGGCCGACAAGCTTCACAATCCGATCTTGGCGCCTGCCCGTCCGCGGCCAGGACCTCTCCCATGAGGGCAAGCGCTCGGAGCCGGTCTCGGTGGCAGCGCTTCCGGCCGCGGGAGGTGGAGCTCTCGGCCGTCGAGGATCTTTTGCGGGCAGTGGGCGCCGGGCAGGGCGGGGCGATGGTCGTCTGCGGTGAGGCCGCTATCGGGAAGACCGCGCTGTTGGAGCAGGCGCTCGAAGCGATACCGCAGGCGCGTCGCCTGGATGCGGCGGGCCGCGAGTTCGAGACCGAGCTTCCGTTCACGGCGTTGCATGAGTTGTGTGTTCCGCTGCTGGACGGGTTGGACAGCCTGCCGGGCCCGCAGCGCGCGGCGCTGGAGGTGGCTTTCGCGGTCCGCGAGGGTGCGGCGCCCGATCGATTCCGGGTCGGCCTGGCGGTGCTGGGCCTGCTGACCGGTGCGGCGCGTGAACGGCCGATCGTCTGTGTGGTCGACGACACGGACTGGATCGATGATGCCTCGGCGCAGGTGCTGGCGTTCGTCGCCCGCCGCGTCGGCGACAGCCCGGTGGCGTTGCTGTTCGCGCTTCGCGGGCCGGTGGCGTCCGGGCGCTTTGCGGGTTGCCGGTGCAGACGGTGACCGGTCTTGGAACCGAGGACGCGCTGGCGTTGCTTTCTTCGCGGATCCACGCGCCGCTGGATGAGCGGATCCGTGATCAAATCCTGGCGGAGTCGCGCGGCAATCCGCTGGCATTGATCGAACTGGTGCGCGGCATCGGGATGCCGGAACTCGCCGGTGGCTTCGGTCTGCCGGAGGCGTTGCGGGTGCCGTGTCGACGTGCGGTTCCCCCACCCGCTGGTACGGTCCGTGGTCTATCGTGCGGCGGCGCCGGAAGAGCGCCGCGCCGTACATCAGGCGCTCGCGCAGGTGACCGAACCGCGTCGGGACGCGGACCGCCGTGCCTGGCACCGTTCGCAGTCGGTCCTGCTCCCGGATGAGTCCATCGCCGGGGAGCTGGAACGGTCGGCGGACCGCGCCCACGCGCGCGGCGGCGCGGCTGCGGCGGCCGGGTTCCTCGAACGCGCCGCGGCCTTGAGCCCCGATCCGGGCCGGCGGGCGGGCCGCGCCCTGGCGGCGGCTCGGTTCAAGCATCAAGCGGGCGCCACCGAGGCCGCGTTCAGGCTCCTGACCACCGCCCAGGCCGGGCCGCTGGACGCGCGGCGCCACGCGCTCGCCGGACTGCTTCGCGTTCAGCTCGAGATGGGCGGCCACGGCGGGGCCGCGGATCGGTTGCTCGATGCGGCCAGGGGGCTGGAGCCGCACGACGGGTTCTGGGCCGAGATGACCTACCTGCAAGCGCTTTCGGCCGCGATCGGAGCCGGTCGCCTCGGCGAACGCGACCGGCTCGCCCAGGACGCGCGTAAGGCACGCGCCGAGTTCGCCACGGCGGATCCCACAGCGCCTGGGCACCCGATCCAGTTGCTCCTCGACGCGCTGACCGCCCAGCTGATCGACGGTTACACCGTCGCGGCCCCACTGTTGAGAAAGGCGATCGACGCCCTGGTCCCGGCCGATTCCGCGCAGCTCTCCGACGGCCGCTGGCTTCGGCCTGCCTGCGGGGCCGCGCCCGACCTGTGGGACGAGCAGGCCTGGAGTACGCTCGCCGAGCGCTACGTACGGTCGGTACGTGAGTCCGGGACGCTCATCGAGTTGCCGGTCGCCTTGCGCTGCCTGGCGCTGTACCGCATCCACACCGGTGAGTTCGGCGACGCGGCGTCGCTGATCGCGGTGGCGCATGAGCTCGCGGAGGCGAATGGCACCCACGGCCCGTCCTGGGCCGACATGGCGCTCGCGGCCTGGCGCGGCGATCGGGAACGGACGGCCGCGCTGTCGGAGACGATCGCGATCCTGGCACGCGAGCGCGGTCAGGGCTGGGTGCTCTCGGCGGTCGACTACGCGACCGCGGTGCTGCACAACGCCACCGGCCGCTACCAGGTCGCGGCCCAGACCGCCCGCGCGGCGGATGAACACGACGAGCCGGGCCTCACCGCGTTCGTCCTCCCAGAACTGATCGAGGCCGCCACTCGTACGGGAGACGTCACGCTCGCCGAACGAGCACTGGAGCGGCTCACCGAGCGCACCTGCACGTCCGGCACCGAGTGGGCGCTGGGCATCGAGGCCCGCTCCCGTGCCCTGCTCAGCGTGGGCTCACCGGCAGAAGACCTGTACAAGGAGGCGATCGATCGGCTCGGACGCAGCCGGGCCGCGGTGCAACTAGCCCGCGCCCGCCTGGTCTACGGGGAATGGCTGCGCCGCGAATCCAGGCGCGGTGACGCCCGCCTGCAACTCCGCATCGCCCATCAGGAGCTGACCACCATCGGCGCCACCGGATTCGCCGCACGTGCCGCCCGCGAACTGTCCGCCTGCGGCGAGCGCCCGCCCGAAGCCACCGCCACGCCCTTCGATCGCCTGACCGCGCAGGAACTGAAGATCGCCCGTCTGATCGCCGACGGCGCCACCTCCAAGGAGGCGGCCGGTCGGCTCTTCCTCAGCCCGCGCACCATCGACGCCCACGTGCGCAACATCTTCAAGAAACTCAACCTCACCTCCCGCAGCCAACTACGCGCCCTGCGAGCGCGCCTGCCCGCCGACCCGCACGACACCGACATGACCTACTGACGCCGGTCACGGCCGCCGACTAGGCGATCTTTGCGGATACGGCGTCGTTGTTTTTGCCGATCCAATCATTAGTGGCAAAAAGTGAAAATCGGACCGTGTCTAACAGTGGTCTCAGCACGCTGACGACGGCATTAGCGGGTCGGTGGTGATGTCACTCGACGCCCTCGATGTCTGGTCGCGAATACCGAGTCCTCCGCTGCGCCTGACGGCGAAGCCCGAGTACGACTTCCGAGCGGGTGTGCCGGACGTCGAACTGTTTCCCTTCGGCACCTGGCGTGACCTGCTCACCGAGCAGCTCCAGGCGTTGCCGCCGCACTCGCTCACCTACGACGACCCGCGAGGGCACCCGGCGTTGCGGGCCGAGATCGCCCGCCGACTCGGACCGTCGCGGGGGATCCGGGTGCCGGCCGACGCGGTGCTGGTCACCGCCGGGTCACAGCAGGCGCTGGACATCGCGGCGCGGGTCCTGCTCCGGCCCGGGGACCGGGTCGCGATGGAGGTGCCGGGGTATCCGCCGCCGCGCCGGCTGTTCACCGCGCTGGGCGCGAGACCGGTCGGGGTACGCGTGGACGCCGAGGGCATCGTGGTGGACGAGATCCCACCCGACTGCCGTCTCGTCTACGTGACACCCGCCCACCAGTTCCCGCTGGGCGTGCCCATGTCGCCGCGGCGCAGGAGCGAGCTGGTCGCCTGGGCCGGACGGCACGGCGCGGCGATCCTCGAGGACGACTACGACAGCGAGTTCCGGTTCACCGACGACCCGCTCGTATCCCTGTACGGCCTGGACTCCGAGCACGTCATCCACGTCGGCTCCTTCTCGAAGGTGCTGCTGCCCGCCTTGCGACCCGGCTACCTGGTCGCGCCGCCGCGGTTGCGGAGGGCGCTGGAGAAGGCGAAGTACCTCACCGACCTGTACGCGCCGACCATCGAGCAGGCGACGCTGGCACGTTTCATGGCGGAAGGCGGATTCGCCGAGCACGTACGGAGCGCGCGGCGGGAGTACCTGAACCGGTGGAACACGGTGAACCGGATCCTGCACCGTGACTTCACCGGCGTGCTCACCCCGCTGCCCTCCGTCGCGGGCCTGCACGTCAGCGCGTCCGGACCGGACGGCATGTGGCCGTTCGTGCGCGCCGCCCGGCGGGCCGGCGTCTGGCTGTACTCCCTCGGCGACTTCACCGAGCCACGCGACTCGGTGCACGGACTGGTGTTCGGATATGGGGCCGTTCGGGCCGACCGAATCGAGCCGGGTCTGAAACGGCTGCGAGAACTCCTCTGAGACCCAGATGTCCTTCGTCTCGCCCCACAACGAAAGGATGCACATGGCAGAGAAAACGGCCACCTTCTCGCTGAGCGCCGACGAACTAGTGCCGTGTCATGCAACGTTGATCATGTAACCGGTCCAGGTGCGGATGGTTGATTCGGGGGCGAAGTCGCGTTTGGGTTCGGCTCGGGCGTTGCGCCAGCGGACGTAGGCGGCGATCGCTTCTCCTTGCTCGGTGTGGCTGTGGTGGTCGGTGCCGGACAGGGCGAAGTAGCGCAGGGCGGCGAACTCGGCTTCGATCCAGTTCAACCACGAGGAATACGTCGGCAGGAACACCAGCTCGATGTCGTGGCCGGCCGCCCAGGAGGCCACGTCGGGGTGCTTGTGGGGCGAGAAGTTGTCCAGGATCAGATAGAGCTTCTCGCCGGGCCAGCGGGTGCGCAGCACTTTGAGGAAGGACAAGAACTCACCGGAGCGTTTCCGCTCCCGGATCCGGTAGATCATCTTCCCGGTGGCCAGGTCGAGGGCGGCGAGCATGTGCCGCACCCCGCCGTAGCGGTTGTAGGTGGCGCGCAGCCGCGCCGGATGACCGGTCGGCCGCCAGCCGTGGCCGGGCCGTGGCTGCAGGTTCAGCGGCCCGAACTCATCGGCGCACACCACCCGCCCATCGTCCGGCGGATCATCGTAAAGCTCCAGGACACGGCGCATCTTGGTGATGAAGTCCGGGTCGTTTGAGGCCTCCCAGGTCTTGGTGGCCTGCCAGGTGATCCCGCCGGCCCGCGGGATCTGCCGGATCGATTCGCGGCTGATCGAGGCGACCACTTTGGGTGGCCACCAGGTGCTCGGCGAGTTTGCTCAGGCTCCACGTGCTGAAGGGCAGGCCCAGGTCGCGGGGGCAGCACCGGGCGATCAGGCGGATGTGGCGGCGGACCGCCTCACTGATCGTCTTCGGTCTGCCCCCGCTCCATTTTGGGTTCAACGCATCGAACCCCATGTCGTTGAAGTCATGGATCACGCCGCGGACGTACTCGGGTGAGCAATCCAGCAGGTGAGCGATGTCCGGGACGCCCTGTCCCTGCGCCGACATCAGCACCACGATCGCCCGCCGCAGCTTCACCGGATCCTTCGATGTACGCCCGATCCGCTGCAGCCGCTGGCCCTCAGACATCGTGACCGGCCGGACGAACACTTCCGGGGGACGCCCCATCAACCACCTCCGAGATCGTGCTCGAAGGCAGCCTGGCCCGTACCCGGCTAAAGATCAATTACACGAACAACGATCTTGGACGCGGCACTAGGAGGCGAGAGCCGCGAGGTCATGGTGGCGAGGCTGGAGCGGGAGGCAAGGGCCGCCGCACAGATCTCGCACCCGGCCGTGGTCAACATCCTCGACGTGGTCACCGATTCCGGGCGGCGGTTGATCGTCATGGAGCTGATCAATGGCCGGAATCTGGCCGACCTGATGGACGAGGGCCTACTGGCGCCCCAGCAGGTGGCGAAGGTCGCGCTGCCGGTCGCGGAGGCGCTGGTCGCCGCGCACGCGGTGGGCGTGCTGCACCGGGACGTCAAGCCCGACACGTAGAAACAGTGCCGTCCTGAGGCAGCACGATTTCGGAGCGGCGCTGCGTCAGCTGCGGGAACACACCGAGCCCGCTGCGGTCGGCCTGCCGGTAGGTGGACGGCGGCGGGCTCGCGGGCTGCGCCGGGAGGAACTCGCCGAGTTGGCCGGGGTGTCCGCGGACTAACAGGCGGTTGGAGCAGGGGGCCGTCACCCGTCTGTCGGCGTGGTGACCGCCCTCGCCCGCGCGTTGCGGCTGGGGCGGGCGGAGTACGAGCGGCTCTGTGCGCTGGCCGGACACGCCGCGGCCGACGGGCAGGTGCCACGCGAGGTCGGGGCAGGCGCGGTGCGCCGGGGCGACAGCCTGGGGTTACGAGTCGGAGGCAGCCCCTCACGTTCCGAATTTTCCGATCAATTCGCGGATCCGGCGACGGTGATGACGAGCTTGCCCCCGATGCCGCCCGCCTGGAGCGCCCGGTGGGCATGGGCGATCTCGGCCAGCGGGTAGGTCCGGGCCACCACGGGGCGGATGGCCCCGGACTCGGTCAGCCGGGCCAGTTCGGCGAGCAGGTCGTGGCGGGGATTGCCACTGAAAAAGCGCACCCGGCGCGGACCGAACGCCGTGGAGGCCACCAGGTAGCCCAGCGAGCGCAGGACGCGGGAACTGTCGAAGGCGATCGAGACCATCCGGCCCGTCGGCGTCAGCAGCCGCCGATAGTCGGCCATCCCGGTGCCCACGGTGTCCAGGACGACGTCGAACCGGCCGAGGTCTCTTGGCGCGGTGGTGGAATAGTCCCGTGCTTCGTCCGCACCGAGGTCGCGCACGAAGTCCAGGTGCCGGGCCCCGGCCAGCGCCGTGACGTGGGCGCCGTAGGCACGGCCCAGTTGCACCGCGACACTGCCGACCCCGCCCGCCCCACCGCGCACCAGCAGCCGTTCCCCTTCCCTGATCCGCGCCTTGTCGCGCAGTGCGGTGATCGCGGTCGTGCCCACGGCGGGCAGCGCGGCCGCCCGCACCAGATCCAGCCCGACGGGGGTGCGCGCCAGCTGATCAGCAGGCACGACCACGAATTCGGCCATGCTGCCGAAGGCCCTGGCCAACACTCCCCACACCACGTCGCCGATCCGGAATCGTGACACGCCGGCTCCCAGAGCGGCGACGTCGCCGGCGAAGTCGGTTCCGGTCCGCTTCGGGAAACCCCGGTCCATCAGCGCGGTCACCAAGCGCACCTTTCCGGCCCGGGCGGTCAGTTCGCCACCGTTCACACTGGCGGCGTGCACGCGGACCAGTACTTCGCCGGCCCGGGGAACGGGTTTCGGCAAGGTCCCCTCGTACAGTACGCCCGGACCGCCGTACTGGTCGTACAGTGCTACGCGCATCTCGCGTCCTCCCGTGCTGAAACCGTCGAATTCCGCTGCTGATCACGGTAAGGCGATAACCGGATGGCATCGTCCACTTGACGCTAAGGTGAGAAGGATGTCCGCCGATCCCTCTCAGATGCCGCCCGCAGCGAAGCTGCGCGCGGATGCGCGGCACAATCGCACGCGCATCCTGGCTGCTGCCCGGGAGGTCTTCGCCGCCCGCGGGCTGGACGTACCGATGGCCGCGATCGCTCGGCGGGCAGGAGTCGGCGTTGCCACCCTCTACCGGCGCTTCCCGACCAGGACGGTACTGATCACCGAGGTGTTCACCGACCAGCTGACCGGATGCGTGTCCGTGGTGGACACGGCGCTGGGCGAACCGGACCCGTGGCGCGGGTTCTGTGTGGCCGTGGAGACGGTGTGCCGCATGCAGATGGCCGATCGCGGCTTCACCGGGGCGTTTCTGACCGCGTTCCCCGAGGCCGTGGACTTCGAGCGGGCCCGCGGCAATGCTGAACGAGGGCTGCGCGAGCTGATCCGGCGCGCGCAGGCGGCCGGCCGGCTGCGCGCGGACTTCACCATGGCCGACCTGATGCTGTTGTTCATGGCCAACGGCGGAGTAGCCGCCGAACTGGCCGACCAGCCCGCCACGGCGGCCACGGCGGCTTCTCGACGCCTGGTGGCAGCGATGCTCACGGCGTGGCGGACCGAGCGCGCCGCTTCAGCGGACCCGCTGCCACCCGCCCCGCCGCTGACCCTGCACCACATCTAGCGCGCCCGGTCGACGGCGCTCAGGTGCACGGGTCAGGTCAGCGACGTCTCCGACACCGTGGTGTCCGATGTGTGGTTTCTTTCGTGGGAACTGACCGCACTTGTTCGTGAGTCTTGACCACGCCCTGCGACGATTACGTTGCTGATCTGGGGTTTTTGTGCTGGTTGGCATTGAAGCGCGCTTTCTTCTGACGATTCCCGCACGTGTTCATGTCACACCATTTGCGGGTGCGACTTTGGCTGGTGTCGAAGAAGGCGGCTTGGCAGGTCGGCGATGCGCACAAGGCCAATTTTCCGTCTCGTTCGCCTGCGATGATGCTGATCGCGTCGGCGGCGATCACGCTTAGGGCATCTTCTACGCAGGAAGCCGAGCTGAGTTGCCATCGCCGATTGCTCTCGGGCGTCAGGACGGCCGCGGCCCGACCCTGAGTGCTGCAGTCATTGATGACTTGGACGGCAGACGCAGGGAGAGCGTCTTGGATGGCGGCCGCTGTCGCGGCGGCGTGAATTGATTCCCTCAGTTCCCAAGCGCGTTCGAGCTGGGCGGTGGTGCAGGACTCCACAGCGAGGCCGTTCACTGCCAGCCAGTCGACGAGTCGGTGCGGCGTGGGAATGCGTTCCACAGCGTTGCCGCGACGCTCCGTCAGAGTCCCCGTGAAGCTGGTCGCCAGCACCTTACCGAGACGGAAGTCAGGGAACCCAGCACGCATGGAACCACCTTAGCAGGTTGCACGCTGACATGAGGGCATGCTAGAACCGTCTTAGCCGGTTCGAGGCAGTCGTAGCCGGTTCCGCGATGGCCAGGAGGTCTCATGCCCCGTCCAACCGGCGACGTGCAAGCATTTGAAGCCCACGCAACCGACGCTGAGCTCGACGATCTGCGCGCGCGACTGGCCGCGGCGCGGCTACCGGAAGCCGAGACGGTCTATCGCGCCGCGCCCGACCCTCGCCGATGGGAACAGGGCGTTCCTCTCGCCGACCTCGTCGATGTCGTGAACTACTGGCGCACCGGGCACAACTGGCGGTCGTTCGAAGAACGCCTTAACCGGATCGGCCAGTTCCGCACGACCATTGATGATCTGGGAATCCACTTCCTGCACCGCCGATCCGCGCGCGCAGATGCCACTCCTCTGATCTTGACGCACGGTTGGCCAGACAGCATTGCCCGGTTCATCGATGTAGTAGACGAGCTGGCAGATCCGAAAGATGCAGACGCGCCGGCGTTCCACGTCGTGGTCCCGTCGTTGCCAGGCTTTGGTTACAGCGACAAGCCGGCCACCACCGGGTGGGGAACCGAAAAGATCGCGGCCGCATGGGTGGAACTGATGGGAAGGCTCGGCTACAGCAAGTTCGTAGCCCACGGCGGCGACTGGGGAGGTAATATCACCACGGTTCTCGGCGGGAGGTTCCCGGCGCACGTTCTCGGCATCCACACAACGTTCGCGGAGGGACCTCCCGGGTTGACAACGGACGGGCTGACGGCGGCCGAGCGCAAGTGGACCGAGGAAACCCGCGATTTCTGGCTCCACCGCGCGGCGTACGCGAAGCAGCAGGCGACCCGACCGCAGACCATCGGCTACTCGCTCGTCGACTCACCGGTCGGGCTTCTCGCCTGGATCCTTGACAAGTTCGCCGAGTGGACAGATACCGAAGATAGCCCGTTCGAGACGATTTCCAGAGACAGAGTTCTTGACGACGTCACCCTGTACTGGCTGACGCGGACCGGCGCATCGTCTGCCCGCATCTACTACGAAAGCCACAACTCGCTCGACCCCGGACTTCGGGTCGACGTCCCGTCAGCACTCACTATGTATCCCCGCGACGTCGAGAAGTGTCCGCGAGCCTGGGCACAGGAACGGTACCGACAGATCGTCCGATGGAGGTCGCCCGAAGCCGGGGGACATTTCCCGTCGCTGGAGGTTCCCGAGTATTTCGTCAAGGATCTGCAAGAAGGCCTCGCGGCAGTGCTGGCCGCCAATTAGTGAACCCCACGCCCCGGCCGTCACGGGCAGTGCGCCGCGGCCACACGCCGCTGGGCCCGCCTCCGGCGCTGCGCAAGCTGCTTGCCGCGCTGATGGTCGGCCGCTACTTTTCTCAGGTCAATGATCAGACACTGCCCGCCCCAGATGGAAGCGCGAGGTTAGTCCACCGAGAGCGCGCGGGAACAGTTGTCCAGCAACCATGCTTGCGCCTTGTCGAGGCTCCAGCCGTTGTCCTGCGTCAGCGTGAAGTATCCGGTGTAACCGAAGTAGAACCACAGCACGTCGGCGGCGTCGGCGGCACTCGACTTGATGGCACCCAGCTCGTGCAGGCGATCGGCGACCTTAGCCAGGGTTCCCCGGTAGCGTGCGGTTGATGACGCAAGGCGTTCTGCCACGGCGGAATCGTGCGGAGCCGTCACCAGAAGGATCTTCATCACATCGCCGTACTGCTCGCGGATCTCGCGGCTTGACTGTGCGACCAGGGCGAGTATCCGCTGCGGATCCTCCAGCGTTTCGAGCTGGTCCAGGCTTGCCTTTGAGGATCGGTGAGTCGGCCCACATCTGCACCAAGTCCCGCATGAGGCCCTGCTTGCCACCGGCCACCGCATACACAGCGGCCGGCGATACGTCGGCCGCCCGGGCAACCTGCTCGGGTCGACGGACCCACAGTACCGCGCGCTACTGCACAAAAAATTCTACAGCGAGATGTTGCCCGAGGAGTCAGCCGCATTCCTCGACATGCTCTGCCCTGACCAACCATTGGGTTTCCTGGCAGAGCCTGTTTCTGTGACGCCGCAACGCTGGGGGTCCATCCCGCGGACCTATGTCTCGACCATGAAGGACAATGCCATCGCACCGGCCGTACAGGAAATCATGGTGAAGGACGCGGACGATTTCACGCCCGAGAATCGGTTCCGTTGGGTCCAGATCGCGAGCGGACACAGTCCCTACGCATCCCGGCCTGCCGAACTAGCAGGCATCATCACCGGCATCGACTACTAGGTAGGCCTCGTCGGCTCCGGCCGGGCCCGCATCACTTGCGGTGCCAGGTCCCCACGCTGTCGATGAGGCGGTCGATGAAGTCGTCGGAGACGACACCCATCTGCATGGTCGTGCGGTAGACGATCGGTCCTATGAGCATCGCGGATAGATCGGCCGGGGCCAGGTCGGTCTCGATCTCTCCGTTGGCGGCGGCTGACCGGACGGCGGTGTGGATCCGTTCGGTGATCGTTTTGATGGACTCATCGCGCTGGTGTGCGATCTGCGGGTCCCAGATCGCGGATTGATGCAGTGTGAGCGCGACGGCGGCGACAGCTGGTACGGCGAGTTCGTCGGCCATCTGCCGCAGTTGCCGGTGCAGCCATGGGCGGACCGGTGTCTCGGGATTTTTGAAAAGCGGTAGGTCGGCTCCGCTCATGACATCGAGCAGCAGTTGTTCGGGCCGTGGCCAGTGCCGGTAGACGGTGGCTCGCCCCACGCCTGCCTGCTGAGCGACTCGCTGATGAGTGACCGCGTCGGGGCCTTCGCCCACCAGTAGTTCCCGGGCGGCGGTGAGCATCGCCTCCCGGCTGCGCGCCGCCCGTGGATCCGTCGAGTAACTCACCGTCAGATCGTATGAGACGCCTTGGCTCACTGGCCTGGACAGGTGCCGTGTCGGCGATCAGGCGCACCGGACGCCAAGCCCACCTCCCGGCCCATGCGCCGAGAACGTGAACAGATCGGCCGACTCGCGCCACTGGGCCGAACCCGACGAGGCCAGAACCCTGGCCGGCTCGCGCAGATGAACGAGCAGGCCAGGAGACGCGACGCTGCCCGTGGCACCCTCCGGGACCCGGGGCGATTTCAAAGTCGGTGGCTACGGTCGGGCCGGGGTCCGGGATGGGGCCTGGCCCGGTGGGCCGGTCGGGGGCTGGTGGGCCATCGGCCGGCCCGGGGTGCCGCCCGGATGGTTCGGGTCGGGCGGGTGCTGGTGGGCGAGCGGGGCGAGCGGCGCGATGCCCAGTGAGTGCGACAGCGGCTCCGACGACGCCGCGGACGTCGCACGGCCAGGGCCGATGATCTCGGACAGGATCGCCACCGACGACGGGAAGCCACGCGGCCTCGCTGGGATGCCGCCGCCGAGCCGGCACCATGCCAGGTCCGCGCCGTACATCGTCGCCAGCAGCGTGCCGCGTACGGACGGTTCCACCGAGTCCATGCGTTCGCGGAGCGAGCGGGGCAGGCGGTCGCCCTCCGGCCACAGTGCGCGCAGCGGATGGTCGCGCTGGGTCAGCATCGCCCGCATGGCCTCGCTCACCTGCGGGTCCAGCCAGCCGATGACCTGACTCGACACGTCCTGGCGTACAACCGCCAGATCGGCGGCCAGAAGCGCGGCGGCGATCAGCCGGGGCTCGATGTAACCCCGTGAGGACGGATTGCCCGCGACCGGGGTCACGGCCGTGGCAAGGTCGTAGTACGCGTTGCGGAAGTGTTCGCCCGCCGACGCCTCCACGCGCAGGGACGGGGACAGCGCCGGTGGGCTGCGGGTCAGCCACTGCTGCACGACGGCCTGGTCGCCGTACCCGAGCACGCCGTAGTCGACCGTGGGGTTCCGCAGGGGAGAGTCGAGCATCGAGAGCAGCGCGTCGGCGCGCGGCTGGAAGCGTGCGTCCTCACGGATGGCGCTCGCGATCGCCGACATCGTGCGGAGGATGACCACGGCCGCGTCGACGCGGCCCGCGCGGAGCCGTCCGGCGTACAGGGCGATCAGCGACTCCAGCGGCGGCGGGGTCAGCCAGCGCGGGCCGTCGATATCCGGCAGCGGGTGTGCGCGGTGCGCGGACCAGAGGCTGAGGAGTTGCCCGTCGAGGCGCGAGTCGAAGACCGGGGCGGTGGCGCACCAGAGCATGACGCCCCAGGTGACGGGCACGGTACTCGGCGTCGACGGGGAGAAGAGCTCCCACCAGTGCGGGTAGTCCGGTGTCGGCAGGGCGGCGGCAGACTCGACGGCCGCGCGTACGCGGGCGGTGACCTTCGGCCGGATGCCCGCGTCGACGAATGCCAGCGGGGACGGCGGGTCGTACGCGAGGTCGAGGCCCGTGGGCACGACGTTCGGAGGCATCGCTGGGATCGGCGTGCCCTGGCGCAGCGGGCTCGCGGACATGCGGGTGATGCGCAGCTGCGGCGGCGGGACGAGGCACCACTGACGGTCGGCAGGGCTCCAGCGGTACCAGCGGCCCCAGGCGCCGAACAGCCACCGACTGCCGTCGGGCATGGCGAGCATGCGGCCCGCGATGAGGCTCTGCCGCTGCTGCGGCGGGGCGACAGGCCACGATGAGGCCGTTCGGCGCGGGGGAGTCCCGCCGCCGGGCGGGGCTGTTGTACGACGTCATTCTGCGTCGCGTGCTCGGTGACGGTTTTGCCGACAAGGAGGCGGCGGATGAGGTGGTCGCGGGCTCGCGAAGCACGTTGTTTCATCCGGTCATGCTCACCGACAAGCCGGCGACGGGCCGGGCCGAGGTCGTCCCGTTGGACGTCCTTGACCGGTCCTGGCGGTTCATGCCGCCGAAGGTCGCTCGTGCTGATGTCGCCGCGGCAATGGTCACCGAGGTCGAGAGTCCGGCGTACGCCGGCCGGACCGTCGCTGTGTTCTGAGGAGGCCTTCGTTGTCGACTGAGACGTGGCTGCTGGTGTACGGCATGCTTTCGGCGTACTGCCTGGCCGGTTGCCTCATGGAGCATTTCGCCGTCTTTTCGGGCTGGAGGGCGGTCGGCTCTGAGGAGTTCAGGGCCGTCCAAACCGCTCAGGGCCACGGCAGCGGAGTGGTCTACGTGCTCCCGAAGTTCGTGCTGACCGCCCTGGTGATCGTTCTGCTCGTCGACACGCCGGACGGCATTCCGTCGTGGGCGCTGTGGGCCGGTCTGGCCGCATTGATCATCTCGTGGGCGTCGGCTGCCGTCATCCAGATGCCCATCCAACTGCGTATCCGGCAGACCGCCGACCGGGGCGGCATCGAACGGCTGTTGCGCACCGACTGGATCCGCATCGCGGCGATGGTCGCGCACTTCGGCTTCGCCATCGCCGTCGTCGCCGAAGCGAACGGCCCGAGCTAGCCGTGCCAGGCCCCGACGTTGTGGATGAGCTGGCCGATGAGGTCATCGGAGACCACACCACCTGGACACCGCTCGCTACGGACGGGGACTTCGAGACAGGCCCTAGGCCGTCGGGTCGGGGCCGAGGGCAGCGTCCAGCAACTCTCCGATCTGGTCGAGTTGGGCAGCCGACAGATTCGGGAACGAGGACTCGAAGACCGCGTCCACGGCATCCTGGCCGGCGGCGCGCAGCCGCTCGCCCTTCTCGGTGAGCCGGTGCTTGACGGCTCGACCCGGCCCGGGCACCCGTTCGATCAGGCTGCGGTCGGCCATCCGGGCGGCCAGTGAACCGAAGGACTGGTCGGTCTGGAAGGTCAGCACCGCCAGGTCGTGCAGCGATGCGTCCGGCTGCCGGTGCAGGTGACGCAGCGTGTCCCACTGCACGAGCGAGAGGCCCAGAGGCGCCAGGGCGCGGTTCAGCGCACGGTGGTGACGGTACTGCAGGCGTTTGACGGCCAAGGCGACGTCAGCCGGGCGGTAGCTCATGCGAGAGATCATAGCCGATCGATTCAGGTTGCTTATATCAAGAACCTTATATAAGGTTCGGGATACAGGTTGACCCGTTGGGACACCACACAGAGAGAAGGAACCATGAGCACTCTCACCGCGGCCGGCACCCTCCGGCCCATCCGCACCGACATCCGTACGCTCCCGGTCGACTCCGTCGGCCCGGTCGAGGTGACGGTCCAGGACCGTGACCGCACCCGGCCGTTCCTGCTGCTGCATGGCGGTGGCGGCGTGCGCACGATGACCGGATTCGCCGACCTGCTCTCCGAGCGCACCCACTCCCGGGTGCTGCTGCCCACCCACCCAGGCTTCGGCGGCACGCCCAAGGTCGCGGGGCTGACCGGCGTCACCGACCTGGCCCGGGCCTACGTCGCGATGCTGGAGCAGCTCGACCTCACCGACGTGACCGTTGTCGGCAACTCCTTCGGCGGCTGGCTCGCCGCCGAGATCGCCCTGCAGGAGAGCCCGCGAGTCAGCGGCGCGGTGATCATCGATGGGATCGGCATCGAGGTCGAGGATCATCCGATGACCGACGTCAGCGGCCTGTCGTCGGCGGAGATCCTCTCGTACTCCTTCCACGACCCGAACAAGGCGCCCGCTCCGCCGAGCACCGGCGGCACCGGGCCGAGCCCGGACGTGCAGGCGCTGATCGGCTACACCGGCCCGGTCATGTCCGACCCGACGCTGGCCGAACGGCTCAGGGACCTCGACCTCCCCGTTCACGTCATGTGGGGCGAAAGCGACCGCATCGTCGACCCCGAGTACGGCCACGCATATGCGGCCGCGATTCCCATGGCAACGTTCACGCTGCTGCCCCGCACCGGCCACCTTCCCCAGGTGGAGACGCCCGAGGAACTGCTCGGCGCGCTGCTCGACCTCGGCGACCTGTGACACCCCGACCAAGCAGAGGAAAGCTCCCTCATGAGTACTCCATTGACGGTGACCCGGATCGGCCACGCCTGCCAGCTGATCGAGATCGGTCGGCTCCGCGTCCTCACCGACCCGTGGTTCACCCAGACGGCGACCTACTACCAGGGGGAACCGGTCGCCGCGACGGTCCAGACCCTGGGCCGCATCGACGCCGTCGTGGTCAGCCACGAGCACTACGACCACTGTGACCTCGACGCCCTGACCGCCGCCGGTTTCGACCTCGACGTACCGCTGATCGGGCCCGGCACCGTCGCGACCATCGCGCGGGATAAGGGATTCCGCGACGTCCGCGCCATCGAGGCATGGGAGGGCACCGCCATCGGCGACCTCACCGTGACCGCGACCCCCGGCAAACACGGCGTTCACGAGGTCACATTCGTCATCCAGGCAGCCGGACGCACCGTCTTCTTCGGCGGCGACTCACTGCGCGTCCCGGAACTGGACACCATCCCGGACAGATTCGGCCACATCGACCTGGCCATCCTGCCGACCAACGGCCTGTGCATCCGGCCGATGAACCTGCGGCAGGTCGTCATGGACGCCGAACAAGCGGCCGAGCTGACAGCCGCGCTCAGGCCGACGCTGGCCGTGCCGCACCACTACGCCTTCCACAGCGGCCGGCTGGGCGACCAGATGATCACCAAGGCCGACCGCGACCCCCGCCACTACGCCGAGGCGGTCACCAGAATCGCCCCGGACATCAACGTCCGGCTGGTCCTGCCCGGAACCCCGGTGACGGTCCCGTGAACGCCGCACCGGCCGGCGGCCGGGAATTCATGCCCCAGGTCAACGACGACCTCCCGCCCGGCAGGCGACCCATGATCGCCGTCATCCGGGCGGTCCCCGGCCACGAAGATCAACTCGCCGCCGCCATCGCGACGCTGACCACCGCGGTCCGCCAGGAGCCAGGCTGTGTGGAATTCCGGGCGTTCCACGACGTCGCGAACCCCGCAGTGTTCCACCTCTATGAGATCTACACCGACACCAACGCGTTCCGGGCCCACCTGACCACCGACCACGTGGCGCATTTCTTCACCGAACTGGCCCGGCACAGCACCGCGGACGCCAAAGCACTGGTCCAACTCATCGAACCGCACGCATCTTGAGTGAGCCCGCGGGGCGGCTGCAGTTTTCGGAAGAAGGCGGCGATTGAAGTCGTCCCCGGCCTGTCTGCGGTCCCGAGAAAACTGACCGCGGTCGACCTTTCGTGGTTTTAGAGTCACGCCGGCCATTCGCTGCGACCGTGTGCCACTTGCGCGCCTCGTCGAAGGCGTGAGCGTTGTCACTTCCATGACAGCGTCCCGCTGCCGGCCAGGATCATCTGGCGGACTTCCGCTCGGTCGTCACCGCTGACGCGCTTGAGCGCCGGAACCAGGTCCCGCAGAGTGCTGGATTCCTCCAGTTGCTGCGCCGTCGGCTGGATCCCCGTGTCCCCCCGCAGTACTCGGCGCTGCCGATCGCAACCTGGACCTCAGCCGCATTCACGGAGGAATGCATGGACACCCGGTCACTTCGCTACGCGATCACGCTTGCGGAGGACTTGCACTTCGGCCGTGCCGCCCAACGGCACTACATCGGCGCCCAACCGTTCGGCTGGCATATCAAGGAGCTGGAACGTGAACTGGGCGTCCGGCTGTTCGAGCGCACCAGCCGGCGGGTCGCCGTGACCCCGGCGGGCAGGCGGGTCCTGGCAGAGGCCCGGGCCATCCTGGACGCGGTCGACGCGCTCACCGCCCCGCGCCGCTGGGCCGAATCAGACGAGGCCAAAACCCCGGCCGACCCCAACAGCTGAGCTGATTCCATCCTCATCGGTCCGCGGCGGGATGGTCGAGGATGCCGGCCGGGCTGTTCATGCAGGGCAGCGAGACATTGGTGATCGAGGTGAACCGATCGCTGGGGCATCCATATACAGAGAGGTGTGGCGTGACACCATCGCGGTCGACTCTGTTAATTTCGGCGCCTTGTCGACCACACCCCCCAAGACCCCGATAGTCGGATCTTCCTCGTCGGATTCGGCCCAACGGTGCGAGTCGGTGAGCGCGTCCACCGCCTCCACGATGGCCCGGGCCTCTGCCAGGACCCGCCTGCCCACCGGGGTCACGGCGACCCGCCGGCTGGTGCGCTCGAACAGCCGGACGCCCAGTTCACGCTCCAGCTCCTTGATATGCCAGCCGAACGGTTGGGCGCCGATATAGTGCCGTTGGGCGGCACGGCCGAAGTGCAACTCCTCCGCAAGCGTGATCGCATAACGAAGTGACCTAATGTCCATGATTCCCCTCCGCGACTTGCACGGGATACATTTGTCCGCATGCTAAGGAGTGCGACTCCTCGCGATCCTCTGAAGGTCGGATCGCAACTTTTTCGACTGATGATCGCGGACTGCGGTCACGCTGCCCTGGAAACGGCGTCCGCCTTGAGGCGACAAGTAATGCCTGGCCGTCGGGTTGGAGTAATAGAGGTTGTCCAACCTGCGCGCTAACTGGCTTGGCTGGGGGCAGCTCCGACAGGGTGTACAGCGGAATTCCCATGTGCCGCTCGGGTCTGCCGCACGTATTCCATAGGCGTTCGGTCGAGGCCGGTGAACGGTGAGAGTTCGTTCCGCCGGGCACGGTCGAGTTTCGCGCCCACTACGCCGTGCGTGCTATGCGCGCGTTGCTGGGCACCTGCGCGGTCATGGACTGAGCGGCGGCCAGTCGCGCCCGGCTCGTCGCGCAGACGACCGCCGCGGCTCGAGCGGCCGGCCCGCCGGCGTGCCGATCACGAACTCGGTGGCGAATACACGGCTCGATGCCATGGGTCTCGTAAGGGACGTCATGCTTTCGAGCGGGCGGCCCGCAACTCGGGGAAGAACCGGTGCTCGGTGGCCGGGCCCGGCCACACGGCGCCCGGCGTGCCGCCGGCTTCTGGCTCGTGGCCCACGAGGCGTTCCATGGTCAGGAGATGGGCGGTGCGCCAGCGGGAGTACTGGCGACCTCGGTGAACTGTGCGGCCCGCGTTCAGCGGGCGTAGGGCGTGAGATGAATCGCCCGCATCCACGTCTCGAATTCGCCGGGTGTCAGTGAATCCCAGGTTGGCGTCCGTTCCACCAGGGCCGCGCCCAAGCGCTGCCCGAGCCCGACAAGGGCCTCGCCGGCCGCGCGTCGCTCCTCGTCGTAGGCGGCGAGCGCCCGCTCCCAGGTGTCGTGTTCGCGGCAGGCACGCTCCAGGGCCCTCGCGTCAGCAAGCGCCTTCGCCGCGCCCGCGCCAGTGTGCGGTCGTGCGACAGCGGCGGCATCGCCGATCAGCAGCAGCCGGCCCGCCACATAGGTGGACGCCGTCACGTCGTAGATGGGCTGGGCGGACAGTTCGTCCCGGGTGGTGCGACGGACGACGTCCGCCCAGTACGGAGGGAAGTGCGTGGCGAGGATGTGGTCGAGGACGGCCGCGACGTCGTCGCCCACCGACCCTGGTGGCAAGGACGTGGGATCGTCGAAGCGCAGCCGTTCCGGCAGGGCGCCGTAAACCGCCCAGTTCATTCGCCGTTGTTCCCCGACGAAGTCAGGGATCAGGTAGAAGACCCCCTGGCCGCCCGGGAAGCACACTATCGACATCGCGTGCTCGAACTCGCTCGGCAGTCGGCCCGGCAGCCTGCTCTCGGAATAACTGCCGCGCCAGAGCACATAACCGGCGTAGTCGGGCCCGGTCCCGTCGCCTACATGGCGACGGGCACCGGACCGATAGCCGTCGGCGCCCACCACCAGGTCGTACCTGTGGCGATGCCCGGAGTCGGTGACAATCGTGGCCCCGTCAGCGTCGGCCTCGATGTCCGTGACCGTGACCGGTTGCCGATATGCCCCTTCGGCCACGCCCGCACGCAGGTTGCGCCACAGGATGCCCCAGTTGTTGAGCGCGGCCACGAACGGCTGGCGCCCCGCGATCCGTCCGGTCTTGGAGGCACTGGGCGAGCCAGGGTCGTCCACGATCCAGAGGCGTTCCCAGGTCTGATGTGCGGGCAGCGCGGCATCGAGGTACCCGGCCGCCGCGAACTCATCGCGCTGCGACACGGGCAGGCCGATGCCGCGATCGCGCAGCCGGTCGGGGCTGCGCTCGAAGACGGTGACCTCGCAGCCCGCCCGCCGGAGGGCGATGGCTGCCGCGCAGCCGGCGATGCTGCCCCCGACGACGCCGACGTGGCTTGCCTCGATGCCCATTTCCGCCTAGCTCCTTGTCACGCAGCGTTTCGTCCGGTCAAGAAGAATCAGATGTTAACTCGGTTCTGCCAGCTCGACCGGTGGCCGAGCGTGCAGGTCGTGCGGCGGGCGCGCCGCGCCGGCCGACACCTCCGCCGCATGACCCGCCTTCACCGCGTCCAGCGGTGTGATCGACGAGTATCGGCGAGCGAGAAGCCGGATCACAATCATTTCGGCTGATGATCGTCCGTCTGGTCTGTGCTTTCCTGGAACGGCTTTACCGCCTTGATGGTGACAACCGTCATGGCTGGATACCGGGTGTTGCTGTGCGGCGGCACGGTCCTCACCACGGACGCGTTACCACACATCCAGGCGGGGCGCGTTAATGCTGCACCGGCAACGACGTGTTCTTGTCCTCATTCTTGGATCTGCACGTCGCCGTTCGCGACCAGCAGTTCTCCCTTGTCCACCTTGGGAGCGAGCTGACCGGTGGAAGAGGAGGGCCCCACGTTGTTCTGTCTGCAGCTTGTTCTTGAACTTCGGGTCCAGCACTGGCAGCACTCATGAATAGACGCCCAGGGCTCAGCGCCCGGCTGAAACTCACCATCAGCTACGCCGGATTCCTCCTCCTCGCACGGAACGACGGTGCCGGGCATGGACGCCGCGGACGCCGGTTCGCCAGCAGCGGGTTCGGGCTGCTGGGCCTGTCCGAGCGCGTGGAGGGGCTCGGCGGCGAGCTGTACTTGGGGGGCGCAGCCGGAGGGCGGCTGGGAGCTGTCGGCGTCCCTGCCCAGGAGCTGACCGCGTGGCCATCAGCGTTCTGGTCGCCGACGACCAGGAGATGGTCCGCAGCGGGTTCTGCCTGATCCTGCAGGCGCAGGACGGGATCAAGGTCGTCGGCGAGGCGGCCGACGGCGCGCAGGCGGTCGAGTTGGTGCAGCGGCTGCGCCCGGATGTGTGCCTGATGGACATCCGGATGCCCAAGATCGACGGCCTGACCGCCACTCGCACCCTGCTCAGCTCCCCGCAGACCCGGGAGACCAAGATCATCGTGGTGACCACGTTCGACAGCGACGATTACGTCTACGAAGCGCTGCGCGCGGGCGCCGCGGGGTTCGTGCTGAAGAACTCCGGCCCGCGCTTCCTCGTCGACGCCGTACGCGCCGCGGTGGACGGCGGCGCGCTCATCTCGCCTTCGGTGACGGTACGGCTGCTGGAACGCTTCGCGCACGCCGTCCCGTCATCGGAATTCGGGTCGCCGGCGTCGGCCCGCGAGGACGGGCGCGGCGGGCGGACCGCGGAGGCGTTGACGTCCCGAGAGTGTGAGGTCGTCGCCAAGGTGGCCAGAGGACGGACGAACGTCGAGATCGCCACGGAGCTCGCCATCACCGTCGGAACGGTCAAGTCGCACCTCATGCACGTCCAGGAGAAACTCCGGGCCCGCAACCGCGTCGAGATCGCCGCCTGGGCGTGGCAGCACGGCCTCGCCCGCTGAGCCCCGCCGCTCCAGCGCAGCGTTGCCATCCGCCACGCCGGTGGCGCGTTCGTGGTGGTCACGGCCGAGGAGTCCGCCAGTGCCGCGGCAGCCATGGGCTGGGCACTCGATGCCACCGATGGTGTTGCCGCGCAGTCAACGACATTTATCGGACAAATTGCCATTGACTGCTCATCGCGGGTGTGGCCGCGTTAGGCTCTTCATCCCGCTTCCGGATCGCGAAGGACTCTGTCATCGCTGACCGTGAACCCTTGCCGAGGGATGTAGATCCGACCGCGCCGAATGATGCGCGGATGTACAACTATGCGCTCGGTGGGAAGGATAATTACTCGACTGACCGGGATGTCTCGGAGCAGATCCGGGCCGCGTTGCCGGTGGCGATCAACGCGGTGCGGGAGAACCGCAAGTTCATGCGGCGGGCCGTACGTCACATGCTCTCGGTCGGGATCCGGCAGTTTCTCGACCTGGGCTGTGGGCTGCCGGGACGCGGCAACGTCCATGAAGTGGTGCACGGGGCGGAGCCAGAGGCCACGGTCGTCTATGTCGACAAGGATCCGGTCCCGGTCACCCACTTTCAGGCGCTGTTGTCCAGCTCCCGCACCGCGACCGCTGTTCAGGCCGACATCCGGCGTCCGGAGGAGATCCTGTCCTGCCGGGAGGTGACGGGGCTGATCGATTTCAGCCGGCCGGTGGGAGTGTTGATGGTCGCGGTCCTGCACTACGTCTTCGATGAAGAGGATCCTGCCGGGATCGTGTCCGCGTTCAGCGACGTCATGTCTCCTGGGAGTCATCTGGCGATCTGCCACTTCACCTCTGAAGGGCAGGGCCCAGAGGATCTGGCCTTCTTGAACGGGCTGGCCGAGAGTGCCGGTGTGCCGGTGGCGTTGCGCGACCGCGAGCAGATCGCGGGCCTGCTCGGCGATCTCGACCTCATCGAGCCCGGGCTGGTTCTGCCCACGCACTGGCGGCCCGACCGGGCCTTGACGGAACCTTCGGGATGGCTGCTCGCCGGCATGTGCCGCAAGAACTGAACGACGGCGCGCTCACCACCATCGGCCGGACGTCATGGTGTAATTCCCCGGCCTCTCAGGATCGAACGGCCGCATCGTGTGACCTCACAATGGTGATCGTGCGATCGGGGTCGTAGCCCCGATCGCACGATAAGGGGTCTACTTGACGACCTTGACCGTCACCGGTTTGGACGTGGCGACGACGGTGACCTTCGCGCCTTTGACCCTGTCGATGACGACCTCGAAGGTCTCCGCCCCACGGTGCTTGGCGGCCTTGACATCGAACGTGAACGTGCCGGCCTTGCTGAGCCTGCGGGGGACGACTCCCTTGGCAGGGACCCAGTGTCCCTTGGCGTCCCTGGTCTTCAGTACGGCGACGTAGGTGACCTTCTTCCGCTCGGGGGAGAACTTCCCGTGCAGAGTGATCTCCTTGCTCACCTTCACCGTGGCCTTGTTCGCCTTGAGAGTGACGCTCTGCTTCGCGGCGGCCATCGCCGGCGCGCCGAACGCCAGTGCCGCGCCCGCTCCGACCGTAACGACAAGGGCGGCTTTCTTCGCGAATGCCATACGAGTCCTCCATCTCTTCGGAGACCGCACCATCAGGGCGGTCGATGAAACGGCAGTTTCGGGGAGCGGCAATTAGTGCCCGGTTAGCGGAGGCTTATACGTCTGTTGCCGATCTAAGATATGTCGCTCACCTTGTCAGGATAAGAAAGTGGTGGCCCACTCGATACGGCAGCTCATGGCCATCGAAGGCGTACACGCAGGCTCGCGAGCTGCCGATCCGCGGATGTTTGGTCACCGTTCGCTAACCCAGCTCTTCCCTGGGGTTAACACTGGCCCGGCTAAGTTATGTCGCCGACGCGCCATCCAGCGGTAAGGCGGCAGTTCGTGCGGCAATTATCCCTCGGGTGCGGTGACGGGTCGGGGTCATGATCTCCTGAGCTTCCCCCGAGGTGCGGGCGTCCGTTGTCATGCGGCTTGTGCCGCCGCGTAGGGCCGTTGCTGGACCGCACTTGGAGAAAACCACGGCTGCGAGACGCCCAAGGCCTGGCAGGTGATGGCGTGCGGCACATCGTGACCGGTCTTCTGGCCGGCGATGAAGGCCGCCATGCTTACCGGCGCTCCGCCGGCGTGTCGCCAGGAAGATGAGGAAGTGCTAGTGGATGCCGAGCCTGAAGTTCACGTAGCGGGTCGCCCTCGCCGTGGTGCCCAGCTCGTGATGCTGGGATTCGCCGTGACGGTCGCGCTGGCCGCGTTCGCGCAGGTCGGGCTGGCGCGGGACGGGCAACTGCCGGCTGGGATGTTCGGATACGGTGGCGGGCTCGCTGTCCTTGTCGGGGTCGCTTATGTGATCGTGGTCAGGTTCGCTCCGTACGCCGACCCGCTCCTTCTCCCGTTCGCGGTGTTCCTGAACGGGCTCGGGCTGGCCATGATCTACCGGCTCGACCTACAGCACAGCAAGAACTGTGTCGCGGCGAAGGCAGCAGGCCAGCAGTGCTACCCGATCAACGCCTCGGCGGCGAACCAGCTCATGTGGACCGCCATCAGCATCGTGTTCTTCGCGGTGGTGCTGCTGGTGCTGCGTGACCTCCGGGTGCTGCAGCGCTACCGGTACACCATCGGCGCGGTCGGCCTGTTCTTCCTCATCCTGCCCGGGCTACTGCCGTCCTCCATCAGTGGTGCGGGCGGCGCGAAGGTCTGGCTACGGCTCGGCGGGTTCTCGATCCAGCCCGGGGAGTTCGCCAAGATCGCCCTGATCGTCTTCTTCGCCGGCTACCTGGTTTCCAAACGCGACGCGATGTCCCTGGTCGGCAGACGGATCGGCCCTCTCGCGCTGCCGCGCGGCCGGGATCTGGGGCCGATCCTGGTGATCTGGTTGATCAGCGTGGCGGTCCTCGTACTGGAGAAGGACCTCGGCCAGGGCGTCCTGTTCTTCGGACTGTTCATCGCGATGCTCTACATCGCGACCGCGCGGGTCTCGTGGGTGCTGATCGGCCTCGGGCTGTTCTCCGCGGGTGCCTTCGCGGCGACCCAGCTACCCTTCCTCGGCCACGTCAACCAGCGGTTCACCGTATGGTCGAACCCGAAAGCGTACTTCGACGGCGGCTGCGCCATCGGCGGCAAGGTCATCAACCAGCAGACCCAGGCCTCCCTCATCCACGCGACGTCGGACACGGCCGACTTCGTGAGCAAGTGCGCCGCCCTGGGCGGCCACTACGCCGACAGCGGCCAGCCCATGCGAGCGATGTTCTCCCTGGCGCAAGGCGGTGTGCTGGGCACCGGGCTCGGGCAGGGCCAGCCGTACCTCACCCCGGTCAGCTACGCCGACTACATCTTCACCTCCTTCGGCGAGGAACTGGGACTCGCCGGACTGATGGTGATCCTGCTGGTCTTCGCGCTGATCGTGGAGCGCGGCATGAAGGCCGCGCTCCTCATTCGCGACCCGTTCCTGAAACTGTTCACCGGCGGGATCTCCTTCATCTTCGCCCTTCAGGTCTTCCTGATCGTCGCCAGCGTCACCGGGCTCATCCCACTGACCGCCGGCGTCACAACGCCCTTCCTGGCGCAAGGCGGATCGGCGCTGTTGTCGAACTGGATCTTCATCGCCATCCTCATCCGCATCAGCGACGCGGCCCGACGGCCCGCACCTCAACCGATCCAGGACGAAGGCATGACGCAGATAGTGCGTACCGGCTGAACATCGCCGGACACTGTTCAAAATGCTCACTGCTAACGGCGGAGGGCCTGTCCGGCCGTTGCCCAGTTCCCACGTAGGCGTTCCAGATAGGACTGGGCGATGTCACCAGGCTTGGCGCCTCGGGCGAATGCTCTCATAGCGCCGGGCCCGGCGTTGTAGCCGAGGGCCAGCAACTCATTTCGGGTGTACGGCCCGGACCATTTGGCAGGCAGGTCGGTAGCCAGATCATGCAGATACCAGGCCGCAGCAGTGATCGCGAGGTCGGGGTCGTCAGGGAGTTCTTCCCAGCGGCGGTCGGCGAAGCTGCGGCCGTGTTTGGTCTCATTGAACGCGGGCTTGTGCATGTCGGCGATGCCGAACGCGGCATCTGGCTTGATCTTCTGCCAGGCGCGTTCGAAGCCAGGGTCGTGTGGCTTGTCCGATTCGTTGTACAGGATCGCCATCAGCAGTTTCGGGCTGATCCTGGCCTCGCGTGCGTGCTTGATGACCTGTGCGGCAAAGCGCGCGGGGTCGTTCGAAGCCGACGTCGAATCCGATCGGCCAGGCGCCTTGCCACTCGGTGTCGATGCGACGCCCGACCTGCCGGACCCGGTCGGTCGCACGCCGCCGGAATTATCTTCGCCGTGTGTCAGCACCCAGTACACCGCGGCGACGGCCGCGACCAGGATGACAAGCCATCGCCCCGGATGGTCTCGCACCCTATGCCTCCCCGAATCCGCGCCGATCGATGCTTTACAGTCTGGTCCCCGATCAGCCTCATGCCATCGATCTCAAGGATGATGCCGCCGGATTCGGAGGTCATACCAGCACCTTAGGACTGAGAGCTTCCCGGCCCTACGTCTTACCGGGTACAGCCGGCCGCCGTGACCGCGAAGAGTCGATGCGCCGAAGTACGCTCGCCGAGTGACCGAACAGGTGCCGCGAGACCACAAGGCCCGCCGCTTGGAACAGCGTGGCCCACGCCGGTTGCGGGAGGTTCATCCGACCCGGCGTGGGTTGGTGCTGGCCTGGTGGGGATTCACCGCGACGTTCGCCGGGCTGCGCCTGTTGACTTGGGCGATCCACGTCCACGTCGCCGGGCTGGGCAATGTCCGGGTCGGTGGCGTGCACATCCACCATTACATCTGGGGCATCTTGGCGCTGATCGCTGTGGGAGCATGCGGGCTCGTCGAGCGCTCCCCTCGCTGGCGCATGTGGATGGGCCTGGCCTTCGGCATCGGGCTCGCTCTTGTCGTCGACGAGGCCGCTCTGCTGATCGAGCTCAAGGACGTCTACTGGGACCATGAGGGCGGGATCAGCGTGGCCATCGCGATCATCGTTATCGGCGTGGCAGGTAGTGCTCTCACCCTGACTCGAGCACCACGGACCGAGGCCGAAACGGGCTGAGCGCGACCCCGCGATCCGGATTCAGTGGCCTGCCGTCGATCCGGCTGCATGCCCTTCGTAAACCGTGCGCGTGGGGCGTTACGAACCCGCGGTGACCGACGATGACGCCCTGCGGGGCTCACCAGCGGTTGTGATGGATCGCGGCCTCCAAGGGGCGGCGGTGGCGCCAGCCGTGCCGTTCGAGATCCGGCACGGCTTCCAGATGGGTGACCGGCCCTACACACAGCCAGGCGACGGGCCGGATCCCGGTCGGGATACCGAGCAACTGACGCAGGTGCCGTTCGCGGTAGAAGGACACCCAGCCGACGCCCAGGTTCTCGGCGGTGGCGGCCAGCCACAGGTTCTGGATGGCCAGGCAGACCGAGTACAGTCCCGCGTCGGCGATGGCGTGTCGGCCCAAGACCGCGGGGCTGCCCCGGTCGGGATCGTAGGTGACCACGATCGACAGGCTGCTCTCCAGTACACCGTCGATCTTTATCCGGGCGAAACGGTCGGCGGCGGCCGTGGTGAGGGTGGCGGCGAACGTGGTGCGTTCGTGCTGGACGTGGTCGTAGAAGGCGCGCCGGACGGCCGGGTCCGCCACGATGATGAAGTCCCAGGGCTGGGAGAGCCCGACACTGGGCGCGGCGTGCGCAGCCGTCAGGATCCGGTGGAGGACGTCTTCTGGTATCGGCGCGCCGGTGAACTGGGCGCGCACGTCACGGCGACGGTGGACCACGTCGTAGATGTCGGCGTTCATGGGCAGGCTCCCGCTGCGTCAGGCCACCTTGGCGGTGGCCGATGGAGCGAGGCCGGTCTTCGGACTTCCGGATCGATGCCTGACCATCCGCCTTCCCGGCCTGGCGGCCAGTGGCTGCGCGTGCGCGCGTGGACGGCGGCTCCCCGGTTACCGCGGCGGGCCCGTGCCGGAATTTCACCGGCTTCCCGATTCTCCCCTCGTGGGGGCACCTCGCATCAGTTCATGCCAGCCGCGAGCGTATCAATCCCCGTCGCCCCCGAGTCGCCGGGCGTACTCGGGCGAGATCGGTCGTATTCGCCCGAAAACGGAGCCGTCCGGTGGTGAACCCGAATGCGGTGGGATTCGTATGCCTTACCGAGGAGTCGGCCTGCCGCCGATACCTGCGTCGGCATGTGCCCTGAGCGGGAGGGACGTCCCGCAGCACCTGGCCGGCGCGCCGCTGGACCCGGCGCCGCCCGCGATCTGATTCAGACCTAAGGAGAGCGATCTTGTCTTCGCAGTCAGGACCCGGCGAACGCGCGGAGTCGCTCGGTATCCGCCGGCCGGTGGAACTGCCCAAGGCGGACATCGAAGAGGCCGGAGACCTGGCGCCGGCCGGCGGCGCCGAGCCGGCCCATGAGGGCGACCGGTCCGCCACCGAGGAGAAGAAGGCCGGCGAGACCCAAGAGCGGCCGAAGGACACACCGTCGGCGGCGAAGGAGCAGGAGGACCCCGCCCCGGACACGGACGCCGCGGTGGCGGTCGCACCGCAGATCGGTGCGGTGAACGCCGAGGAGATGCCGCCGGACCGGCCGAAGAAACCCGTGCTGGCCGCGGTCGCGATCGGCGGGGCCGTCCTGCTCGCGGTCCCGATCCTGCTGATCGGCACGGGCTCGCACCACGCCAGGAAACACCCCACCTCGGCTGCGGCCGACAGGGTGCTGTCCGGCAACGGCCAGCAACCTCCGCCGGGCGCGTACACCTCCACGTCCCCGTCGGCCACCCCGACCTCGACACCCTCCGCACAACCGACGCACAAACCGGCGGCCACCAAGAGCGCCGAGCCCAGGGCACCCGGCAAGCCTTCACCTCGCGCCGATGCGGCCCACAAGGGCGGTCCCTCGAGCAGAGCGGCCCGCAAGGGCGTTCCGGCGGGTGAGAAGCCGATGTCGGGCGGGAATCCGTGGGCACTCGAAGTGCATGCGCCATACGGCCTCAACCCGGGTAAGACCCTGCGCACGAACCGCCTCGCGTTGACGATGCAGACGGGCGGCGACCTCGTGCTGCGCGGCACGAGCGGCGCGATCATCTGGTCCACCGGGACGCATCAGGCCGGTGCGTACGCCGAGTTCCAGGCCGACGGCAATCTGGTCGTCTACGCCGGCAAAGAGGCGGTCTGGGCGTCGGGCACGTTCGGCCACGATGGCGCGACGCTGGTGCTCCAGGCCGACGAAAACCTGGTGATCTACAACGGCCACGATGCGACATGGGCGACCAATACTCACGGGTGAATCCGCGACCGAGCGACACCGCTCGCGGCAACCTTCCCTGCCCGGACGGCCGTCGAGTTCGCCGTTGACGACCAGCCGCCTTATGTCCTGTCATGACGCCGCGCCCCGCAAGTCGGCTTGTCCCGCGACCTTCGGGTTCAGCCGCAGTGGTAGAGCCGCTGCGCCGCCGTGGCGTCACCGAAGAACGCCGGAGCGGACGGGTCCTCGGATGCGGAGCCCGCGTACGCACTGGCGGGTACGGCCGTGCACGCGGTGCTCACCCAGGAGGTGATCGCCGCGACCTGAGCGGCACCACCGCCTCGTCGGCCCTCGCCGCCGCCGAGCAGCACATAGTGCAGGTCTCCGTGGTCGACGAGCTGTCGGAAGTGGTCCAGGGTCGGGAACGGCACCTGGCCGGTGAACCCGCCCATGGGCAGGACGGAGGCCCCGGCGCCCAGGATGTAGGGAGAGGCGGCCGACCAACCATCCGTCGCGAACAGGTACTTCGCGCCGCCTCGATGTGCCCGCACGTAGGTGAGCAGAGCCAACTGGTCGGCGGTGAGCTTCCCGGAGGAATCCCCGAACCGCATGCCACGGGCGCCCCGGTCTCTCGCCGCGCCCATCGCGCGGGCACCCCCGCGCCTCGCCGCGCCCATCGCGCCGGTGAGCCACAGCGGTGTCATACCGCCCCCGCGCTGTGCGGGCCCGATGGCTCCCATGCCGGACGCGCCGTGCTGGGCGGAGGTGAACACCGATGACGCCCACGCTCCCGGCGCGATGAGGGTCGCGGCGACAACGGTGACCAGCGTGGCCGGGACGAGGCGACGGCGGAGCCCGCCCCATCGCCACGCGGCGAGCAGAACGAGGGCGATCACGCCAATCCCGATCACGGTAGGTACGAGCCACGATCGGACGGTCGGGAAATTCCATGTCAGGTAGACGGCCCACGCCACGGTGCCGATCAGCGCCAGGGGCAGGGCGACCGCACGCCGCCCGGACGTTCGGAACGCCTCCCACATCGCCACGAGACCCGCGCCGGACAGTGCGGCCAGCGCCACGTCGACGACGCCCATGTAGTACATGTGGCCACCGACGCTCCCGGCGCTGAAGACGACGAAGAAAGAGACAGACCACAGACCCCACAGGAGGTATCCGGCGCGCAGCCCGTCCGTCCTGGGCTCACGGCGACGCCATGCCAGGCCCACCACCAGGGCTACCAGCGCGAGCGGATAAAGCCACCCGGTCTGCGAGGCGATGGCGGGGGTCACCATCTTGTTCCACCCCTCCTGCTCGCCGAACCCGCGCCCGCCCATCCCCTGCGCGGGTCGCTGAGCACGGCCGTTCGCGAAGCCGGCTCCCGGAGCAAATCCCCCGGAGCCCGCGCCCGTACGGCCGGAGCGCTCGCCCATACCGCTCGGGTTCATGCCACCGGGGTTCGCGCCCGTACGCCCGAAGGAGCCGCGGCGGTTACCGCCACCGTGGCCCTGCGCCGAGGTCACGCTTCCCGTGCCGTCCGCGCTGAGTCCCACGGATCCGAACCGGTTGAGGAAGTTGTAGCCGACGACCATGCCGAAGGCGGAGTTGTCGGTGGTGCCGTCGACGTAGGGTCGGTCGTTCGCCGGGGTCAGGGTGGCCACGATGATCCATGACGCCGAGACGGCGGTCATCACCACGCCCGCGATGACCAGGCGCGTGAGGCGGCGTCGCAGGGGCGTGGGCGCGGCCACCAGGAAGGTGACGGCGAGAGTCGGCAGCACGACCCATGCCTCGAGCATCTTCGCCTGGAAGGCCAACCCCACCCAGACACCGGCCATGACGAGCGTGCGCAGCCGCCCGGTGCGTGCCGCGCGCTGGGATGCCTCCGCCGCCAGGAGAAGGAGCAGCGTCAGCGCCGCGTCCTCAGCGGGCGTACGGAACACCCCGGCCGTGACCGGCGTCAGCGTGAACGCCGCGGCGGCCAGCAGTGCGGCGGGCACGCCCGCCCAGACCCGCACCACGCGGTAGAGGACGAGGACGCACAGCACGCCCTCGACCACCTGGGGAAGCTCCAGCGCCCAGGCATGAAAACCGAAGATCAGCGCGGACAGTGCCTGCGGCCACAAGAAGCCCGGGAGCTTGTCGAGGGTGATGGAGTTGCCGGGATCGAATGAGCCGAACAGGAAACCCCGCCAGCTCTCGGACATGCTCCGCGCGGCGTTCGCGTAGAACACGTGATAGCCGGTGTGATCGATGCCCCAGGCGAACAACACGGCCGCCGCGGCTGCGATCAACAGGAGCGCCGGACGCGCGTAACCGGGTTGGTCCGCTGGAGACGACCACGGTCTCCAGCGGAAGCCGGTGCGCCGGTCGTGCGGGGAGAACCCGCTGTCCTGGCCGCTGGTGCCTTCCAACGGCAGATCTATTGTGCTGTCAGCCACGACGCTTCACTATCGCCCCGCCACTTGGAACTCGCCTTCGGAAGTGCTGAGGATTTCCTGAGGAGCAGGCGTCGTGCTCACTTGAGGACGTTCACGGCGCGAGCGACCACCAGGGCGACCGCGACGATGGAGACCGCGGACTGGACGAGCATGGTCATCTTGGCCCAGCGGGCAAGCGGCATCACATCGGTCGGGCTGAACGCGGTCGCGTTGGTGAACGACAGGTAGAGGTAGTCCAGGAAGGCGGGTTCCCAGTCCGGTGGAGCCATCTCCGGTGCCTGCATCTGGGTGAACAAGAAGTCCGGATGCGCGCGGTGTCCCAAGGCACGGGCCACCGGGCCGCCGCGGTCCAGTTCCCAGTACCACAGTCCGAAGACGATGACGTTGGTGCCCCAGATGGCCGTGCCGGTCGCCAGAAGTGGTCCCGCGCTCTCTCCGGCCCTTCCTCCGACCAATTCCCAGACCAACCTGATGGCCGAGTAGGTGTTGGCCACGGTGATCACGCCGATCAGCACCAGGCTCATGCCACGCAGTGCCCGGGACTGCCGGTTGATCCGTCGTGGGTTCGCCGCCACCAGGCCGCCCGCCAGCACCGCTTCCAGGCCGGGGAGTAGGTAGTGCGGTTGCAGCGCGAACCGGTGTGGCAGTACGGCCTGCAAGAAGATCGCGATGACCACGGTGATCGTGACCGGTAGTCGCTGTTCTCCCTCGGTGCAGCGCAGCCACGCCGGTAGATGGACATCCTGGAAACAATCGGGCAGGTGCGCGTCGGCATGAAGGACCTTCTCCAGATGGGCCGTCTGTCGGCGCAGCACCTCGGTCAGATAGTGCGCTCCGTGTTGGTGCTCTGACGGCTGGTCGGTCATCGGCACAACCCTTCCAGTGGGGATCCGCGTCGGGGCGCCCAACACGGTGCCGGCCGGAGTTCGGGACGTCCGCTCCCCGCATCTGTCCGGACTCCTCGGCGGCAAATGCCCTTGATAGCGGATACTTGTGCAAGCGGGCAAGTGATCCTGCTTCCACCGCCCCATCGCGCCTGCCTGGTCACGGCCGTGACCAGGCGATTTCTCGCCGTGGTCACGGCCGGCACGGTTCGGGGACGATCAGACGGCGGCGGGCGGTGTCGCGGGCCGGCCGGGTATGCCGGACCAGGCGGTGCCGCCGGGAAGTCGCTCCCCCTTCATGACCAGCGACAGCGCGTCCACGATCACGTCCTCGCCGACCACGCCGTCGTACAGCACGACCGACCGGGCACCGACGCTCGCCCCGGCCTCCAGCAGGACGTGGGACATCTTCATGACCCGATCCTCGAACAGGTGGGTCTGCAGCGAGGTGGCGTTACCGACGGCGACATCGTCGCCGATGTGTACCAGGTCGAACTCGGTCACGTAGGTGGTCGCGATCCAGGTCCGCCGGCCGACGCGGACGCCGAACAACCGCAGCGCCCAGCCGAGCATGGGGGTGCCGACCAGGGAGCCCAGGAGCGCCGGTACTGCGGCGGTCTCGTACAGCGCCGTGACGAACTCGGTGCGGCGGACGAACCGGTTCCACAACGGCTCGACTCGTGGCCGGTAGCGCCCGACGATGAGCCATTTCAGCGCCGCTACGGCCAGCACGGTGCCGAGACCGCCGAGCAGCGCGATCGCGGGGGAGAGCAGCAGCACCCCGGCCATGCCGAGCGTCCGCGCGAGGGAGGCGTCGCCGAGGAGGATGAGGTAGGCGACCGTGCCCAGCAGTGTCCCGGGGACGACGATGCGGCAGAACTCGATGGCCAGCCGCTCGCACACTCGCAGCCGGGACGGCCGGAAGGTCAGTTCCTCGCCGAAGTTCCCGCTGTCCTGCCGGCGCGGCAGCCGGATCGCCGGGGAACCGAGCCAGGAGGTGCCGTCCGGCACTCCGTCGCGCGGCGCCATCGTCTGCACGCCGACCAGCGACCCGTCGCCGACGGTCGTGCCGGACCGCAGAAGCGCGGCGTTGCCGACGAACGAGCGGCGGCCTACGACCGTGCGCCCGAGCGCCACGTACCCGTTGTGGTAGGTGGCGCCGCCCACGCCGGCCATGTCCGCGATGAAGCTCTCGTCCTCCAGGGTCAGCAGGTCCGGGTCGAGGTGCGAGGCGGTCGACACCTCCGAACGGCGGCCGATGCGTGCTCCGAGCACGCGTAGCCACGGCGCCGTGTACAGGGTCGCGTACAGCGCGTTGGTGGTGGCGAGACTGATCTGGAACAGCCGGTCGCTCATCCACTTGCGGAACCCGAGCGACGAGGCGATCGGATGTGTTCCGGTCGGCGTCGCGCGCAGCACCAGCCGCTTGCCCACCGCGACGGCCAGGCAGGTGGCGGCCACGAACATCGGACCGGAGAGCAGCGAGCCGAGCAGCCCCGCGGTCCGGCCACCGCTGCCCAGCGTCCACGCGGTGAACGCGAACGCCGGCGCGACGGCGACGAGCGGCAGCAGGTCGAGGAGGACGCACGCCGCCGCGAAGCCCGCCCACGCGGCGCCCGGCCAGTCCGGGGCCGCCCGCGTGCCCATCTCCCGCAGCAGCGGATCCGGCTCGGCGCATCGTGCCGACGGAGAGCCGGTCCAGTACTCGCCGGCCGGAATCGCCTGGCCGCGGGCGGCGAGGGACATCTCGGCGAGCGCGGCGTCGTCGCCGATCCGGGCGGCGGGCTGCACCACCGCGCCCGCTCCCACGAAGGCGCGGGCGCCCACCGAGACCCGGTCGATGACGACACGGCCCTGCTCCACGAGAGAGCATTGCAGTTGCGCGCCGTACCCGATGCACGCGTCGTCGCCGATCTCCAGCAGGGACGGCACCGGCAGCCCGGCGGTGAGGACGTGGCAGCGCCGTCCTACGCGCGCCCCCAGCAGCCGCAGGTACGGGGCGAGCAGTGGCGATCCGCTCAGCGTGCCGATCGGCGCCAGCGCGGCGAGGGCCTGCACCGCCCAGAGGCGCAGGAAGGTCGTCCCCCACAGCGGGTAGGTGCCGGGACGCAGCCCGGGTGACAGCAGCCGGATGCCGACGACGGGCAGTACGAACCGGCCGGCGACGAGGGTGACCGGGATCGTGAGCACCAGCCCCCACAGGGTGGACATGTTCAGCGCGCCGTGGTTGAGGCCGAAGACGACCGCGACCGGGAGCCCGAGCACGAGGAGCAGCAGGTAGATCATGACGGACTGCGCGAAGCCGGCACCGGCGACGCGCGCCGTACGGTGCCTCAGGGGCTCTGGGCGGTCCTCCGCGACGCCAGGTGCCGCGAGAGCGACCGCGTCGATGCGGCCGGCCAGCCCGCGGATCGACGGGTTCGCGTAGATGTCGGCGACCGAGATGTGCGCCGAACCCTTCTCCTTCCGGAGGAGGGACGCCGCCTGGGCGGCGAGCAGCGAGTGCCCGCCGAGGTCGAGGAAGAAGTCGGCCTCCACCGAGATGTCCTCGCCCTCCAGCCCGAACACCGCCGCCCACGCCTGGGCGAGCAGGTGCTCGGTCGGGGTCGTGGGGGGCACCGCCGGCCCGCCGGCGGCGATCAGCCGCTTCCCGCTCGGCGCCGGAAGGCTCTTGCGGTCGACCTTCCCGCTGGGAAGCATCGGCAGGGAGCCGACGACCTCCAGGAACGCCGGGACCATGTAGGCGGGAAGTCGCTTGGCCAGGCGTCCGTGGACGCGCGGCGCGAGGTCCGGGTCCACGCCCGCGTCCCCTCGGGTCACGTAGGCCACCAGTTCGTCGGTGCCGCCGGGATGCGGTGTGACGACGGCGCCGGTGACCACCGGCTCCTCGAGAATGACGCTCTCGATCTCCTGGAGTTCGACCCGATGGCCGCGGATCTTCACCTCGCTGTCGGCCCGGCCGAGGTATTCGATCTCGCTGTCGGGCAGCCTGCGCCCCAGATCACCGGTGCGGTACAGCCGCCCTCCTCTGGTGACGCGCGGATCGTCCAGGAAGCGCTCCGCGGTCAGCTCCGGGCGGTTCAGGTAGCCACGCGCCACCCCGACGCCGCCGATGCAGATCTCGCCGACGGCGCCGTCCGGCACCGGCCGCAGGCTCTCGTCGAGGAGTGTGACGCGGTACGTGGGAAGCGGCCGGCCAATGGTCACCGGCCGGCCGGGGCGCAGCTCGGCCCAGGTCGCGGTGACGGTGGCCTCGGTCGGTCCGTAGGTGTTGAGCATTCTGCGGTCGGGACGCGTCCACCGCTCGACCAGCTCGGCCGGGCACGCCTCGCCGCCGACGAGCAGCGTCCGCACGAGCGGCAGATCCTGGTCGATCGTCGCCAGGACGGTCGGGACGCAGTAGAGCACGGTGACGCGGTTCTCCGCCAGGAACTCGGCGAGCCCGGATCCGATCCGCCGTGCGTCGGTTGGCCCGGCCACGAGCGTGGCCCCGACCGCCCAGGTCGGCCAGATCTCCTCGATCGAGAAGTCGAAGGCGATGGTCATGCCCTGGTAGACCCGGTCGGCCGGTCGTACGTCGTAGACGTCGCAGACGACCTCGATGAAGTTGCAGATGCTCGACTGGGCCACTTCGACGCCCTTTGGCCGGCCGGTCGAACCGGAGGTGTAGATCACGTAGCACGCCGGGTCGTCCTCCGGACCGGGGGAGGGCCGGGGAACGGGCGGATCGGCCGCCGCCCCCAGGGTGTCCAGCTCCAGCACCGGACAGGGAAGGCATCCGGTCAAGGGCCCCAGGTCGGAGGACGACAGGACCAGCGCCAGCGCCGAGTCCTCCGCCATGTACGCGACGCGGTCAGGCGGCGATGCGGGGTCGATCGGGACGAAAGTCGCGTCGGCCTTGAGCGTGGCGAGCAGTGCGACGTAGAGGATCGTCGAGCGCCGGAGGAGGATGCCGACCCGGTCGCCGGCCGTGACGCCCCGGCCGGACAGGTGGCTAGCCAGCCGGTCGGCGCGTTCGTCCAGTTCCCGGTAGGTCAACCGCTCGCCGTCACACTCCAGCGCCACCGCGTCGGGCGCGGCGTCGCGGCTCGCCTCGAAGAACTCGTGGAGGCGTCTGGCATTCCGCCGCTTCGGCCCGGTCACGGTTTCGGTGTGGCCGGGCACGAGGGAATCGCACTGACGGGGTACGAGGGGTGTTTCCGAGGGGGCGAGCCGGTTTCCGGAAGGCGTTCGGTCGGAGCCGGTTCGTTCGATCACAGTGAACCTCACAGGGGGGATGACAAGGTTTCGTCACTGCCGAGGCAGCACGAAAAAGCCCGTCCGGATTCAGTGTTCGATCCGGCGGGATGACAGGCGATATCAGGGTGACTCCGGGAACTATCCGGACTCGTTGAATGAAGCCGCTATATCTCCTGGGAGCGGTTTCTGCTTCATCTCATGACGATCTGAAAGGCGACTCCATCACATGTGGCGTACCGGGTTTTCCGTCGAAGTCGTGGACGTCAGGTCCGCATCAACGTGTCGACGAGGTCGTGTCCGGACGCGGGATCGATGCCGTCCGGATTGACCAGGCTGTTTTCCTCATACCAGTCGACCGTGGCTTCGGGATGCGGCCCGACCACGCCGATCCGGCCGCGTCCGTACGGCGCCACCAGCGCCGCGATCCGCCCGTTGGTGTATCGAGCCAGCACCATCACGTCGGACGCCCTCTTGCGTATCCAGAAGTAGGGGCCGTCCTGGAAGTAGAGCTGCCGCGGCTGATTCCGCCACCGCACCTCCACGACCGTGTCCTGATCCGTGCGTACGCTTGCGCCGCGACTCTCGATGAACCGGTCGGCGTCACCGGGCAGCAGGCCGAAGCCCGGGGTGGATCCGGCCAGGTAACCGCCGAGGCAGAAACCGAGGTAGCGGCCTCCGCCGGCGACATAGGCCCGAATGTCGGCAGAGTGGGGTCGCATGTGCCGGTAGCCGTCGTCCAGGTCTCCGCCGCCCGGCTGGGCGTACAACGCGGCCCCGCGCAGCGTGGCGGCCGACAGCTTCGCCGACTCGCCCGGACCGACGTATCGGACGCGAAAATTCCATCCGGTGCTGCGGATCAATGCCGCGACCGCTTCCGGGCATCCCGGTATCGCCGCAGGCCCGCGATAGACCAGGGCTACTGGGTGCTCGCCCGGACTCGTCGCGTACGTGGGCGAGCCGCGTCGCTTCGTTCCGGTGGCGGTCGTGAAGCGGCGGGGACCGTCCTGCCGCTGGGAATTCTGCGAACATGCCGCCAGTCCGTAACCGGCGGCCAGCACACCGCCGGTGACGGCCAATCCGCCGTGCAGCGCGCGGCGTCGAGAGAATTCGCTCGACGCGCGGCGTTGATCGTCCATCATGCCCCCGTGTGATCGCGCGACGCCACCGAGCTCGAGATTCCAGTACGTAGTCGTCACGTCCGGTGCCCAAGCCGGCCGTTTAGACTTACTGGATGACTGAAAGTGAGCGCAAATCGAAGTGTACAGTGGAATGTCGGCATCGCCAGTAAATGACGATAAAACATCGTCGGCGGCGAACTCGGTAAACGGCAATTAACCATTCGCAATGTCGTCGTCCCCGGGACGTATGGCCCAGGCGTCATCCGATGCTCGGCTGCGACGCCGGAGTGATGCGCCCGGAGAGCCTCCGGGGTGCCGGGCGGCGCACTCCACCATGCCGATAAGGCTTGCACAGTTGTAAGACTGTACAACAGACGGCTCAGTCAGCGCACCTGTTGGCGGAGGTACGACGGGCTTCTGACGGTCTGCAGCGCGTCGGCTCGACCCACGAAGTCGGGTACATCGAGCGGCAGTTGGCGCACCGGCATCGCCATAACCGGTTCGGTCGCCGCCGTGCCAGGACTTTCCGGTCGTGTGTCCGAGGGACCGCTCACCGGGACAGGGACCGCCAGGGCGGGATCGGCGGCCAGGATGCGCAGATGCATCGCCTGGATCGGCGGGGTGGGGTCGACGCCGAGTTCGCCTGCCAGTGTCCGGCGCAGCCGCTCGTACACCTGCAGCGCCTCGCCTTGTCGCCGGCACCGGTAGAGGGCGACCATCAAGTGTTCTGCGACTTGCTCGTCGTAGGGGTGCTCGCGTAACAGGGCGGTCAGCTCCTCGATGACCTCACGATGACGCCCCAGGTCGAGTTCGATGCTCAGGCGCAGTTTGTGGCATCCGAGTAACCACCGAGCAGCCACGTGCGTGGGGAGCACACCTGCCGGACGTCGATCGGCATCCAGGTGTCGGGACCACCTCCGCGTGCGCGGGGAGCAGACGTAGAAGCGGCTCCCGCCGCGCTGGATGGTGGGACCACCCCCGTGTGCGCGGGGAGCACCTCCCGGGCACGCCGCCGCGCCCTTCGCCTGGCGGCGAAACTCGGCGCGGGTGATCCGGCTGTGGACTTCACGGTCACGGAGGGAAGACGCCCTGGCCCGGAGTGAGGATTCCGTCGGGGTCGTAGCGTTCACGGGCCGCCTTGAAGGCGGCCCATGCGGGGCCGTAGTGGGTGCGCCACTCCTCATGCGTGGTGGGTATGGAGCCGACCGGGTACTGGTAACCCCCGATGGCTTGGGCGCGCAGGTAGAGGGAACGGTTGGCCTCCACCATGTCCTGCGGGTTCTCGGCTCCGGGTGAGGCGGTTCTGAGCAGCGTGAAGAGGAAGACCGTCTCCTCGTCGGGCAGGCGCAGCAAGGGCAGGTGCAGGCGGGCGCGGGGGAAGGGATAGAGCAGGACCACGCCGCTGGCGCCGACCTCGGTCTCGGTCAGGTCCTTGATGGCGGCCTCCACGAAGGCGTCGGTGCGGCTCGCGGGCAGGAACATGTTCCACCAGGGGTGCGGACGGTACCACTCGCCTGTGGACTTCAGATAGGCGATGCCTGTGGCGAGCCGGTTGAGGAAGTCGAAGTAGGACATGTCCTGGATCTGCCGGTCGCCGGGCTGGTCGCGCAGACCGTCGAGAAGCCTGGCGTCGTCGGGCGGGGTCGTGCCGTTGAAGAAGGCGACCGCTTCAAGCTGGTAGCTCCAGTCGGCGGAGCCGGTCGGCAGCCCGAGCTCTCCCTCCACGTAGGCGAAGCGGCCGTCGTTGACCACGCGCCGCTGGTCGGCGGTCAGCACGGCGACGCTCGGGTAGGAGAGCAGGTAGTGGCGGACCGTCGCGGGGGCGGGCAGCAGGCGCAGGGTGGCCTTGGTGATGATGCCGCACTGTCCTCTTCCGGCCAGCGCCGCGCGGAAGAGGTCGGGGCGCAGCTGTGCGGAACACTTCCTCAGGCTGGCCTCCCCCGTGACGACCTCCAGCTCCACGACGCTGTCCACCTGGGCTCCGTGGTGGTGGGTCTGGCCGCCGAGACCGCCCACCGCAAGCGTGCCGCCGACCGAGAGCTCCAGGTAGTCGGTGAAGACCGGAGGGGTCAGGTTCTGGGCCAGGGTCGCCTGCGCCAAGCTGCTCCAGAGCGCGCCCGCCTCCACGACGGCCGTGTCCTCCCGCACCTCAACCGCGTTGAGCGGGGTCATGTCGATGATCAGACCGCCCGCGACCTGGCCCTGACCGAAGGTGGCGTGTCCCTGGCCGCGCGCGGCCACCTGCAGGCTGTGCGTCCGGCAGTACTTCATCATCAGCATGATGTCCGACACGGCGCCGGGCTCCAGCACGGCCCCGGGGGCCCGATGGACCAGGTGCCCGAAGTCGTCGGCCGCCTGGCCGCGCGAGGCGGGATCGGTCACCACCTTGCCCTTCAGCGGCGGCAGGTCGACCATCCCCTGAGACTGGGCGGCGTCGGTGACCCACGTGCGCGTGGACGGGTCGAAGCCGACCACCGCCGCCCCCGCCGTGAGTAACGCCTGTCTCCACGGATGCCACGTCATACCCGATCCTTTCGCAGCGCGGTCACGTCGCGTCGATAATCGCCGACGGCACCCGGCGCCGCTACCCGCACGAAACCGGATGACAGCCACAAAAGGGTTACTACGGCGCTTCGGGCCTCGACAGGCGAGCCGTGGGGCAAGCGAGCATCATCGGGGCAGGATGGGCCGATGAGTTTCGCGTGGGTTCTACTTCCGCCGGTTGCTCCGGTGGTTGGCTGGCGGACCTCAACACGGCTGGCCCGCGACCACCCTCGCCCGCCGACGCGTCAACGTCCTGTGGGCCCTGCTCCGCGACGGTCGCACCTACCAACCGGCACCGCCCCTCACCCTCGCCGCTTGACAAACCCGATTAAGAGTCGGAGGCGGCCGTGGCGATGAAGTGGAAGTCTCGGGGGCGGCTCTGCCGTCGTCGGCGCCAGTGCTGATGACGGCGTGGGTGGCGGTGACCTCGGAGACGTGGGCGTTGGCACGCGGCTTATATCGGCCGGAGATGGTGGCTACGACGATGGGCCGTTCGGGGAACGCGGTGTCGAAGGTGATGGCGAAGGTGTTGGTGCCGGTGGCGGGCGGGGACACTGTGAAGCCGCTGCCTGCGACCCGGCGGCCCTGCTTGCTGACGCTGCCACGCACGACGGTGGGACCCCGCCCGCCGGGCTGAAGGTACAAGATGTAGCCGCCCTCGCTGCCCAGGAAGAGCCGCGTCGATCCCTCTAGCCCGGTGAGTTGGATTTTCGTGCTCTTGTCGTCCTCCTGAATGTCGCTCGCGTTGGGCAAGGGATAGAAGCGGATGTAGATGGGGTAGGCGTGGACGTCCTTGCGTCTTTAGTGGATATGGAAAGCACGCGCCCCCTGTTGCGCCGGGCCCGGGCACGGTAACGGCTCGCGGGTGTTGGACGAGCTCGCGCGTCGCTGGGGGTGGTTGCGCGAGTTCGAGCACGGCCTCGTCGGTCGACATGCGACGAAGCGGGTCCACTGGCAACTGCCCTGCCGGTGGGCCCGCTTGTCTGTCAGTCGTCAGCCGACGGTGCTCACTTCACCGAGACGAAGACGGTGTTCGACGGGGCCGCCCAGGCCTTGCCGTGGTTGTAGGCGACGGCACGGAACTGGTAGCCGGCGCCCTTGTGGGCCAGCTTCTGGGAGATCTGGTAGGTGGCGGTGCCCTTGCCGTGCTCGGCGGGCGTGGTGACGCACTTCAGGGTCTCCCAGCCGGGCCCTTTGGGGAGGGCCCGCTCCAGGCACACCTTCAGGCCGGTCGCCTGCCCGGCGGTGGTGCTCGCGCCGACGGTGAAGGTGTCGAAACGGCCGCTGTGGACGGCGGCGTGCTTGGCGGCGAGGCGAAGGGTGTGGCGCGGCTTGGCCTTGTTCTCGCCGAGGGTGGTGGTGTGCCCGGCGGTGACGGTGTGGGGCTTGGCGGTCGGGGTGGCGCCGGTCTCGGTGGCTACGGCGGCGACGATGACTCCTGTGGCTACGGTTCCAGCGGCCGCAGCCAGTGCGATCTTGCGAATCATGTGGTGTCTGTTCCTTTCCATGACGGCCATCCCCGGCAAAGTGGTTCCGATCATGGGACGCGCGCCAGAGCGTGAAAGTTTTTCCGGTGACTCCAGTGGCGTTTGTGAACTGCGTCCTGCGTTTCCTGAACCGATGGCGGCCCGGTCGCGTATGCCCCGGTGACGATGTCTTCACAGGAGGTTCTTGATGAAGCTGAGTTTCAAGCGCGTCGGTGCGGTCACCGGCGCCGTGGCTGCTTCTGCGGGCGCCCTGCTCGTCGCGGGCAGCGGGCTGAACCCCGCCGCCGCGTCGACGATCCCGACGGGTGAACTGCAGATCTGCGCGCAAGGCGACTATTCGGCGTTCATCCAGCCCGTCGCGAGCGCGACCTCGCGGGAGAACCAGACGGCGGCCACGCCGGCTCGGCAGAGCCTCGCCAATGAAATCGTGTCTCCGGGGCACTGCTTTGTGCTGCCGTTCGACACGTATGGCCAGTGGGCGCGAGTTGAGGTGACCGGGGTACGTCCGGACGGCTCGCAGTTCTCTCTCGGCAGCCAGTGGTACAACAGTTCGGTGTCCGGCCTGGGCATCGGCGCGGAGGGCTCATGGTCGACGGGCCCGTTCGTGTGGACGTGGTAGCCGGCTCGCGTCCGCAATCGCCGGCCGTCGTCGGCCGGTAGAAGTCGGTCTCCTCCGGGGGAAACCCCGGAGGATCTGTCGGCCCGCCCCGTGGACGCACGGCGATGCACGGTGAGACGCGCGCCCCTGTCTGTCATCCATCGGCCACTGGGTCCCTTTATGGGCCTAGGGTTGCCCGCTGTTGATGGTTCATCGGCAGTCAGATCACGCCCCGCTTGATCCGGGCGGACGCCTGGCCGGAGGCATCCTCGCGTCGTCGCCCACGAGGTGTTCCAGTGCGGCGACGACCTGGCCGCGCAGCCACTGGGACGGGCGGTCGCTGTCCAGCCGGCGGTGCCAGCGCTGATCGACGGTGACCCTCGGCAGGTCGAGCGGGACCTCGTGCCAGCGCACCGGGACGCCGCGGTCGACGAGGTGTCGGGCCATCACGCGAGGGATCAGCACGATGACGTCGTCCTCGAGCGCCAGCAGGGACGCGGCGGCGTACGTGGGGACGACGGCGACGACCCGTCGCGTGCGGCCGAGCGTCTCCAGCGTGTCGTCGAGGGGGCCGCGCGCTCTCCCCTTGCGGGACACCGAGATGTGCGGGTAGCGACACAGCTGCGCGACGGTGAGCCGCCGGGCCCGTCCCAGCGTGGACTGCGCGGACACCACGGCGACGAAGTGGTCGGCGAACAACGTCTGCGTGTACACGTCGGGGGCGGGCGGATCGGCGACGGCGATGTCCAGATCGACGGACCCGTCGCGCAGGGCGTCAGGGTCCTTCGTGTTCTGCGCGACCAGCCGCAGGCTGACACCGGGGGCCTCGGCCGTGATGCGGCCGATGAGCCTCGGGACCAGCACCGGTGCGAGCCCGTCGTTGATGCGTACCGCGAACGAGCGTCGCCACGTCCGCGGCTCGCTGCCGGTCGCGTCGGTGACCAGCTCCGCGGCGCCCTCGAGCAGCGCCCGGACCCGGGGAGCAGAGCGGAGTGCGAACGGGGTCGGCACCAGCCCACGCCCGGCCCGGACGAGGATCGGGTCGTTCATGGCCCGGCGCAGACGAGTCAACGCCCGGCTGGTCGCCGGGGGAGACAGATGTAGCTGTTCGGCCGCCGCCGTCACACTGCCGGCGTCCATCAGCGCGTCGAACACCCGGAGCAGGTTGAGGTCCAGGTTCTCCGGCACGGTGACCCCCACCCCATCGATTGCGTTTCGTGCACTGTATCCGTACCAAGCATGCAGTGGACGTCATGTGTCCAGGTCGGTTGAGTGGAGGACGTGATCAGCAACAACGTCCAGCCTCCCGGCACCATGGCGACGGCCCGGACCGGGGGCGTCCTGCTGTGCATGAGTGCCTGCACCGTCCTGGTCATCGGGTTCGTCGCCTCCATCAATCTCGCGGTTCCGCAACTCGCCGCCGGCGGCCTGCACCCGACCTCCGCGCAGCTGTCGTGGATCGTCGATGCCTACGTGGTGTTCTTCGCGTGTCTGGTGATTCCGGCCGGCGCAGCCGGTGACCGCTACGGCCGCAAAGGCGTGCTGCTCTGCGGCCTGATCGTGTTCGCCCTCGGCGCCGTCGTGTCGGCCACCGCCCCGGAGGTCCCGGTGATGCTGCTCGGCCGTGCCGTCACCGGCCTCGGCGCAGCGTGCGTCCTCCCCAACAGCCTCGCCGTACTGATCCACGCCACGCCTGCACCGCGGCGCCCGCACGCGATCGCCGTCTGGGCCGCGATGTCCGGCATCGGCGGCGTGGTGGGCAACCTCGGCGGTGGCGCGCTCCTCGCCCTCGGCTCATGGCGGGTGCTGTTCGCCGCCGTGGCCCCGATCGCCCTCTCCTGCGCCGGATGGGTCGCTCTCGCCACGCCTCGCACCGACCGTCATTCCCGCGACCTCGGCCCGCTCGCCGCCACCCTGCTGACGATGGCCACTCTCGCCCTGCTCGTCGGCATCATCCAAGGTCCGGACCAGGGCTGGAGCAGCGCCACGGTCATCACCGGATTCACCGCCGCGGCGGTCCTGTCCGGCCTCTGGGCCGTCGTCGAACTGCGCGCCCGCCACCCGCTGCTCGATCCGCGGCTGCTGCGGATCCCCGAACTGCGGGCGGCGTGCCTGGGCATGCTGGTCATGTTCTTCGGCGCGTACGGCCTGTTCTTTCTCAACGCGTCGTTGCTGCAGTACGGACACGGATTCTCCGTGCTGCAAGCCGGCTTGGGCATCGTCCCGTTGACGATCCCACTGCTGGTCGGCAGCAGATTCGTGCCCGCCCTGGTGACCCGCATCGGCGTCCTCGGCACCCTGGCAGCCGCCTTCCTCCTCACCAGCGCGGCACTGTTCGGACTCGCCGACACCGCCACCGATCCGTACCTGTCCTACGCCTGCTGGCTCGTGCTGTTCGGTGTCGGAGTGATGCTCGCGGTGCCCTGCCTGACCGCCGAGATCACCGCTGCGCTGCCGCGTGAACAAGCCGGCGTCGGCGCCGGGCTGCAGTCCACGACGCGGGAGATGGGCAGCGCGCTCGGCGTGGCCGTCGTCGGCACCTTGCTCACCGCACGCTTCATCGCCGGCCTTCCGCACGCCGTGCGCGCGGCGGGCCACGTACCGCACACCGTCGCCGACGCGCTGGCCGTCACCGCCCCGCACTACCACCACGCGGTCATCGACTCGTTCACCGCGGGCAGTGCCGCCGCGCTGCGGATCATGAGTCTGATCGTGCTCGCCGCCGGAGCGGTGGTCATCGCGCAGCTTCTGTGGTCCCGCGGCCGCAGGCACATCACGCCGACCGAGTCAGCACAACCAGCCGGCCCTGCCCGGACGGCGTCGGACCCCTCGGGGCCGGCCGTCGACGCAGTCGTAGAACAACCGAGCCAGAGGAGCCACCCGTGCCTTCGCACAACGACGTTCACCGCACCGACGACCGATCGGTGATCTCCGCGCTCATGACCGGCTTCATCCACCGTGATCTGGGGGAGTGGGATCGGCTACGCGAGCTCTTCCATCCGGACGCCACCGTCAACATCATGTGGTTCAACGGCCTGGCGTCGGAGTTCGTCGACGCATCCTCACGGATGGGTGCGACGGACGTGTCGAGCAAGCACGTGATCGCGAATCCACACCTCGACTTCTGCGGCGACCGCGCCGTGAGCGAGACGAACGCGATCGCCGTCACCGAGAACACCGCGCTCGGCTACGTGTGCACCACACATATCCGCTTCCTGGATCGCGTCGAGCTACGCGAGGGACGCTGGCGCATCCTAGGGCGCCGCAGCTCCTATGACATGAGCTACTTCAACGTGGTGCCGGCCGACGTCGACTCGGCTTATGGCCGTGATCACCCGCACGAGTACGCCGCCCTCGCGCAGCTGCTCTCGCTCTCCGGGTTCCCGATCAAGGGGAGGTATCCGACCCGCGGCAGCGAGGCCGAGCGGCGGATCAAGGCGGACGACGAGTCGTGGCTGACGGGCAGCTGATGACCCGCCAGGCGCGGCGGCTCGGTGGGGCGGCAAGCCGGCGGCAAGCACGTACCAAGACCGCCGACCGACCATGGCGATGATGTCAGTGGTCGTGTCAGGAAATGGACGATGGAAGGGGAAACGAATCTTGTCTGCTGAAACGCAGGTAAGAAACGAGCCGCCCGGTGGTGGTGCGGGCGGTGAGCCTTCGCCGGTTAGGGCGATGGCGAAGCGGCCGGTCCTTGCGGTCGTGGCGGTCGGTGGTGTGGCCTTGTTGGCCGGTGTGGTCCTGTTGACCGGGGTCGGGAGCGGGTCGCATCGCGAGGCGGTGAGCCGGGCCGTGTCGGTGTCCGGTGGTGGGCGGTCGTCGATGAGCGTCGAGTCGGTGTCGTCCTCCGGCGACCAAAAGCACATGTACCTCGGTCCCGGTCTGCAACTGGCCGGGCCGGAGTCGCCGGATGGGGCCGGGCCAGGGGCCGTGGTGGTACTGGCCCCGCACCACTTCTCCTTCGGAGGGTATGGGGACCGGTATCCGGGTGAGGTGAAGACGGACAGCGCTGCCCTGTCCATGGACCAGGCGGGCATCCTGTCGCTCGTCGGTGAACGCGGCCCGATGTGGAGCACCGAAACGCGCGCCCCGGGGGGCCGCACTGTGTTCCAGCGCGACGGCAACCTGGTGGTCTACGACCGTGACGACCAGCCGGTCTGGGCGTCCGGAACCGACGGTCACCCCGGGGCGAGGCTGGTACTCCAGTCCGACAAGAACCTGGTGATCTATGACGGGGACGACAAT
>NZ_JBFAJC010000047.1:0-78014 GCF_040655075.1 Actinoallomurus sp. NPDC050550
TCTACCGACAACTCATCGCGGACGCACGAGCCCAGCAGGCCAACCTCGTCAAAACCGGAGAAGACAGCCCCTTGACATAGAGGGGTGCCATGAGCGCACCGGCCGGGAAAGACGCGAGGCCAGCGGCAGAGAGCGTGGCGGCGGATCACTACGCCGTTAGCGCCGAGGAATCCGGCGAGCGGGCCGACCACCGCAATCGCCAGCGCCGCCACCACGACGGCGACCGCATGGACGCCGAGTGCGACCGGAACAGGGGCCCGGCAACGCGCTCGGCGCTGACGGACGCCCCAGCAGGGCAGAGGCATCCCAGCCGCTGTGGGGCGGCCGCGCACTCGTCGGCGGTGAATGAGACCAAAAATGAACCGGAATGACCTTGGGCGCCTCTCCGGTGGAGAGACGCCCAGGTCAACGGGTGAGCCGCCTGTCGGAATCGAACCGACGACCTATTCATTACGAGTTCCGGTACGAATAGTTCGGCAACGTCCGCCGAGATACGCCTGACCAGCCCAGCTGGCATGTGGCGTACCTCAGCGGACGGATGTGTATCTCGGCTTACGTGCGTCGGAATGAGACCACGTTTGCGACAGCTCTACGCTCAGTGAGCCCGCTTCGCCCTTCCGGGCTACGCCCGAGTACGCATCCCATGGTCCCTGAGCGGGCCGACCTGAAGGCCCCTCTCCTCGCAATGATCGAGGAGAGCCGGCAGGGCCCCGAGAGTGGAGTGCCAGGAGCCGCTCGCCGAGGTGCAGTCGGAGTCGTGAAGAAGGACGGTGCCTCCACCGTCCAGATCGCGGGTGACGGTGTCGTACACGGTCTGCGCGGTCGCGCGGCCGCGCCAGTCTTCGCCCCAGGCGGTCCACAACACCGGGGTCAGGTCGAGTCGGCGGCAGGCGAGATGCGCGCTGGTGCTCATTACGCCGTACGGAGGCCGGAACAGACGTGGCTCCTTCCCCACGATGTCAGCGACGGCATTACGGGCGCGGGCGAGGTCGTCGTACGTGGCGCGGGGGCCGCGCATCACCAGCGGCCGGTGTGTCCAGCCGTGGATGGCGATCTCGTGCCCGGCGGCCGCCATTTCCGCGGCCAGGCCAGGTGCGCGATCGAGCATGGACCCGAGCAGGAAGAAGGTCGCGTGGATCCTGCGGGCTTCCAGCAGGCGCAGGAAATGCGGAGTGGATTGAGGGTCGGGTCCGTCGTCGAAGCTGATCGAGATGTGGTCGGGCCGACCTCGTCCGGACAGGCGAGGCATGATCCGGTTGCGCAGCGGCCCGAAGGTGGAGATGACGGGGGCCGCATGAACGGCGGCCAACGCGGGTGCCACCGCGGCTCCGGCCGACAGGGCGGATCGGATCAGGCGTCCGGACGTCATCGGTGATGTGCCTCGAGCAACTTTGTGGGCGAGTGGAAGTGTACGGGTAGGTGGTCCTCCACGACTCCGGCGCTGATGCCGAGGCAGACGGTGGCAGCCACGGCGCCGGCGAAGACCCTGATTCTGCGCCGGACTAGGCGGGGGCTGGTCCTGGGACGTGCGTCAACCGTCCCGTTCGCGACGACCGAGGCGATGGCGTTTACCGGACCGGGGCCGGCCTCGTACAGTCTGAGCGCCTCGGTACGTTGGCGACGGCCGAATGGGCCGTCGAGGAGTTCGGCGAGCACCGGCTTGAGCTGGTCCGCCGCCCAGATCCACGCTGCCAGGCCCACCTCCTCCAGGGCGGCGGCGTTCGTCTGACCATGGCCGGGAATGCAGCGATAGCTCGCCACCGGGAGCCCGCTGGCGAACGCTTCCAGACTGGTCAGGCCGCCTGCGTTCTGCACAAGGACGTCGCAGGCCCGCATCAGGCCGGGCATGTCGTCGACCCAGCCGTAGGCGTAACCGATGCCGTCGTTCCGCAACCGGTCGGCCAGGGCCTGGTTGCGGCCGCACACCACGACGGGCACCGCGATGCCACTGTTCAGGATCTCGGTGGCCGCCTCCCGAACGGATCCCACGCCCCAGGAACCAGCGACCAGGAGCGCCAGCGGAGCGTTCTCCGGCAGCCCGAAGCGGGCCCGTGCCGCCTGCCGCTCGGCCGGCGTGCCAGGGGAGAAGGCCGGATTGACGACAGGTCCCGTCACGGAGACCACCGCGGCTCCCAAGGCGCGAGCCTGGCCGGCGGGTATCGGGTGGATGGCCATATGGGCGTCGATGCCCGGCGCGACCCAGATCGGATGTACGGAGAAGTCGGTCAGGTACGTGAGCGCCGACACGGTCAGGCGACCGCGTAGGCGCAGTGCACCGAGGACCTGGCTGGCCGCGTGATAGGTCGACACGACCGCGCAGGTGTCCGGTGGCAGTGCCCGTAGAGTGCGGCGCTCGGCGCTGCGGAGCAAGGCCCGCAGGACCAGACCCGGTCGGCGGGCGCGCTCGGTCGTGGCGTGGATCCGCTGGTAGGCCGCTGGCGTGACGACCAGCATGTGGCGATACCCGGCGCGCAGCAACCTCCCGAGACGGGCCGGGAGTAGGTCCACAAAGTCAAGGCGCGTGATGCGGTATCCCGCTGCCGCAAGACGTCGAGCGACTTCGGTGGCCGCGCCATCATGACCTGCGCCGACGCTCGCCGAGATGATGACGATCAGTTGTCCATCGGAATGCCGGGCCGTCGTGCTGGCCCACGGGCGCGGCGTCCGGTCACCTACCGGGTCGTCGCGAGATGACACCGGCACATCAGCCTCCTGATCGACCAACGCGACACGGGGTTCACGGCCGCATGCAACGCCGGGTGCGTGGGAGTGCGGCCGCCTGGATTTGTCCGGTCGTCTCCGGATCGAGGAAGCCATGCCCGAAATTACTACACAGATAGTAGTAGTAGGAAATCGGCGTTTCGATCTGGCCTGTGTTCCATGTCGCGGCCAGCGCCGAGAAGCGGTACGCCCCGCCGGAGTTCCGGGAGGTCCGGGCGGTGACCGAGGCGGACACGATCCCTCCTTGCCCGGCTACTTCGTATTCGCTGGACGGCGTGAGCCCTCCGGCGGCACCCGGCGGGCCAGCCTGCCTCATCCCAACGGTGCGTAGCTGCCGGGATGGACGATTGGCCCGAGGCGACGACTTCACTCCACAACGCACCCCGACGCTCGCTGCACGCTTACCTGATCAGGTTCTGGTTACGGCGGTGGGCACGCCCCTGCCCCAAGGGGAAGAGGCTCTCAGCACACGGGCCACCTACGCTTCGGTAACGAATGAGACCAAAAATGAACCAGAACGACCCTGGGCGCCTCTCCGAGGGAGAGACGCCCAGGTCAACGTGGGAGCCGCCTGTCGGAATCGAACCGACGACCTATTCATTACGAGTGAATCGCTCTGCCGACTGAGCTAAGGCGGCCTGCCACACAGGGTGTGACGCAGAGAGTCTACCGGGTTCTCAGCACTCCTCGCGCACCCATATCAGTGGCACATGGTGCCCTTCCTCGGTGGCGTGCCGGTGACCAGGTAGCGGTCCACCGCGGTGGTGATGCAGGGGTTGCCCTGCAGGTAGGCGGTGTGGCCGTCGCCGTCGAGGCTGAGCAGGACACCCGACTTCAGCTGCGACGCCAGGCCCTGGGCCCACTTGTACGGGGTGGCGGGGTCGCGGGTGGTGCCGACGACCAGGATGGGCTTGGCGCCCTCGGCGGTGAAGGCCTTCGGCTTGGTGCCGTCCTGGACGGGCCAGTAGCCGCATGGGAGGGTGCCCCAGACCACGAACTGGCCGAAGAGCGGGGCGGCCTTCTTGGCGCGGTCGGCCTGGTTCTTCCAGGCGTTGATGTCGCGCTCGTAGGGCTTGTCGACGCAGTTGACGGCCATGTTGGCCTCACTCTGGTTGGAGTAGGTGCCGTCCTTGTTGCGTTCGACGAGGAGGTCGCCGAGGCGGAGGAGGGTGGTGCCGTCGTTGTTGTCGATGGCGCTCTTGAGGGCGAATTTCAAGACGGGCCACGTCTGCTTGTTGTAGAGGGCGGCGGCGACGCCGAGTTCGACGAGGGACTCGTCGACGATGCGGCCGTCGTTCAGGCCGTTGTGGAGGGGTTTCTTGTCGGCCTGGGCGAACAACTGGGACAGGCGGGCCAGCGCGGACTTGGTGCTTCCGGTGCCAAGCGGGCAGTCCTTGGTCTTGACGCAGTCGGCGGCGAAGGCCTTGGTGGCGGTGTCGAAGCCCTTGGCCTGCTCGATGTTGATGTCGTCGGCGGACAGTTTGGGGTCGATGGCGCCGTCGAGGACGAGGGCGCGGACGTGCTTGGGGAACTCCTCGGCGTAGTAGGCACCGAGGTAGGTGCCGTACGAGGCGCCGTAGTAGGTGAGGCCCTGGTCGCCTAGGGCGGCGCGGAGGATGTCCATGTCGTGGGCGGCGTTGGCCGTGCCGACGTACGGCAGCAGGGTGGGGATGTGGTTATTGCACTCGTCAGCCCACATCTTGCTGATGTCGACGAGGGCGTTGACCTCGGCGGGGTCGTCGGGTGAGGTGTCGGTCTGGAAGAACTTGTCGAGTTGCTTGCCGGTGAGGCAGCGGACGGTGGGGCGGCTCTGGCCGACGCCGCGGGGGTCGAAGCCGACGATGTCGAAGTTTCTTCGCAGGTCGGCGCCGAACTGCCGGGCCGAGCTGCGGGCGAACTCCACGCCGGAGCCGCCGGGGCCACCGGGGTTGAGCACGAGCGAGCCCTTGCGCTGGCCGCCTTCGGCGGGCAGGCGGATCACCGGAAGGGTGATGAAGCGGCCGGTCGGGTGGGAGTAGTCGAACGGGACCTGCAGGGTGCCGCATTGGAACCCGTTGCCGCAGTCGCGCCAGGAGATCCGCTGGGCGTACATGTTCGCGGTGCCGCTGGGGGACGGGGCCGACGCGGTGGACTTTGGGGCGTCCGTGCAAGCGGTCACCACGATCGCGGCCGCCGCCAGCACGGAGACCGTACGGAACTTGTTCACGCCGTAGCCGTTCTCGTCGCCGTTGGGTTCGCTCGCAGCCTACGCGGGCGTGGCCCTTATTTCGCTACTCAGCGTACCGGCGAGTCATCCGAGAGTGTCGCCATAGTGACGGTCGTGCTGTTTGCGAGGCGAGCATACGGATGCGGACGGGCAGGCACAGCGGCCACCGTCGTCGAGCCGGACCGTAACCGTGTCGGAAGGGACGTTTCGGCCCACGACCTGCCCGGCGCCCTTTTCGGTCTGCACCCGCGCGCCGAGCCGGGGCATGCGGTTGTGCGCCTCGACGTACAGGGGGTGCTCGTACTTCAGGCAGCACATCAGCCGCCCGCAGGCGCCGGCGATGCGCAGCGGGTTGACGGGGAGGTCCTGCTCCTTGGCCATCCGGACCGACACCGGCTCGAAGTCCTTGAGGAAGGTCGCGCAGCACAGGTCGCGCCCGCACGGGCCGATGCCGCCCTGCAGGCGCGCCTCGTCGCGGGGGCCGACCTGGCGGAGTTCGACGCGCGCCTTCATGGCGCGGGCGAGGTCGCGGACGAGGGCGCGGAAGTCGACGCGGTGCGGCGCGGAGAAGTAGATCTTGTAGGTGTTGTCGCGGTCGAGGTAGTCGACGCCGATGACCTTCATCGGGAGCTCGTGCTTGCGGATGAGCCTCTTGGCGATGGACCGCGCCTCCGTGCGCCGTCGCCGGTTGGCCTCGTCGCGGGCTAGGTGCTCCTCGCCGGCGATACCCGCGCAGACCGGCAGCTCGACGTCCTCGGAGACGTACTGCGGCGCCCAGATGCACTCGGCGACCTCCGCGCCGGCCTCGGTCGGCACGAGCACCTTGTCGCCGACCTTCGGGGAGTACGGCCCTGGGTCCAGGTAGTAGAGACGTCCGTACCGCATGAAGCTGACGGCCATCATCATGCCCATGACTCGCTCCGTCCGCCGGGGGGTTGAATCTGGCCGTCAGCCTACGCGCAACCGGTATGACTCTGACGTGAGCGACATCACACGAATGGCCGGGTCCTGACAGATTCATTGACGTCGTCGCTCACGGAGCGTAGACGTGATCAGACAACGTTGTCATCGGCCGCCTCATCCGAAGGACGACCCCCATGGCCCTCCCCCGCCCCAAAGCCCCACCAAGCCCCAGGCCAATCGCCCTTCTCCTGTCCGCCGTCGCCGTCCTGGGTGCGCTGCTGACCCCCGTACGAGCGGAGGCCGCGTCGCTCGTCACGAACCCGGCCGCGCTGGTGAACCCCCTGCTCGGCACCACGAACGCGGCCAACGACTTCCCCGGCGCCGACGTGCCGTTCGGAATGGTGCAGTGGAGCCCCGACACGAACCCGCGCCCGTACGGCGGCGGTTACTCCTACACCAGCTCGACGATCACGGGATTCAGCCTCACCCACATGGCCGGGCCGGGCTGCAAGGCGTACGGCGACGTCCCGATCATGCCGACCGTCGGCGCCGTCACCGACGCCGGCTCGGCGAGCGCCTCCTACTCGCATAAGGACGAGTCGGTCTCGCCCGGCTACTACTCCGTCAAGCTGGGCAACGACGTCCGGACGGACCTGACCACGACGACCCGCGGCGGGATCGGCCGGTTCACCTTCCCGGCCACCACCCAGGCGAACCTGCTGTTCAAGCTGACCGGCAGCCAGAACGGAACGTTCGCCGACACCTGGAAGGTCGTCGGTGACCGGGCCGTCGTCGGGTCGGTGACCAGCGGGAACTTCTGCGGCCAGGGCAACCGCTACACCGTCCACTTCGCCGTCACCTTCGACCGCCCGTTCACGGCCGGCACGTGGCAGGCCGCGACGGTGCGGCCGGGCGCGAAGACCCTCACCGCCACCTCGACCGCACGAGTGACGTCGCAGGCCGCCCCGGCCGAGGAGGGCGACGCGCCGAACAGCCCGCGCCCGCACGGCCCGCAGCGGCCGCAGGCCGCTCCGCTGACCGACCCGAACGGCGCGTACCTGACGTTCGACACGACCAAGAACTCGGTGGTGACCGCCCGGGTCGGCCTCTCGTTCACCTCCGACGCCGAGTCCCAGGCCAACCGGGACGCCGAGGTCCGCACGCCGAGTTTCGAGCACGTACGGACCGCCGCCCGTACGGCCTGGAACGCCGCACTCGGCCGGATCCGCGTGGCCGGCGGCACGCTCGCGCAGCGGCACGTCTTCTACACCGCCCTCTACCACGCGCTCCTGCACCCGAACGTCATGAGCGACGCCGACGGCCATTACATGGGCTTCGACAACGCCGTGCACCGGGTCGCGCACGGCCACGCCCAGTACGCCAACTACTCCGGCTGGGACATCTACCGCGCACAGGCGCAGCTCCTCGGCATGATCGCGCCGGGGCAGGCGAGCGACATCGCCCAGTCGGCGGTGAACGACTACGCGCAGAGCGGCCAGCTGCCGAAGTGGTCCCAGGCCAACGGCGAGACGTACACGATGATCGGTGATCCCATCGATCCGATCATCGCCGACCTGTACGCGTTCGGCGGCCGGCACTTCGACACGACCGCGGCGAAGAACGCGATGGTCCGCGGGGCGACGGTCGCCAGCAAGATCCGGCCCGGGCTGAACTACCTCCAGAGCATCGGGTACACGCCGAGCAACGGCGTGTACGGCTGCTGCAACTACAACGGCTCGGTCTCGACGACCCTGGAGTACAACACCGCCGACTTCGCCATCGGCGCGTTCGCCGGCGCGCTCGGCGACAAGGCCACGCAGACGCGGTTCGTGGGCCGGGCCCAGGACTGGAAGAACCTCCTCAACACCGCGAGCGGCTTCATGCAGCCCCGCACCGCCAGCGGCTCCTGGACCAGCGGGTTCGACCCCGCGTCCAAGAGCAACATGACCGAGGGAACGTCCTGGCAGTACACCGGCATGGTCCCGTTCAACGTGCGCGGCCTCGCGGACGTCAAGGGCGGGAACGCCGCGATGATCGCCTATCTCGACCACGTGCTCGCCGCGTACGACGGCAGCGGCGGCGACCACGCGAACCTCGGCAACGAGCCGAGCATCGAGCTGCCGTGGGAGTACGACTACGTCGGCCGGCCGTGGCGCGCCCAGGAGATCATCCGCGACGTGGAGAACAAGCTGTGGCCGGACTCCCCCACCGGCTGGGGCGTCGGCAACGACGACCTCGGCACGATGAGCGCCTGGTACGTCTGGTCCGCGATCGGCGCCTACCCCGAGACCCCCGGCACGGCCGACCTCGCACTCGGCAGCCCGGAGTTCACCAAGGTCGTGATCAAGCTCAGCACCGGCCGTACGCTCACGATCGACGCGCCGAAGGCCGCGCCGAACGCCCCGTACGTCCAGAGCGCCACCTGGAACGGCCGCGCCTGGAACAACGCCTACCTGCGGCCGTCCGCGGTCCTGAACGGCGGCACGCTCCACCTGGACCTCGGCACCACGGCGAACACGTCCTGGGCGACGGCCACGTCATCGGCGCCTCCCTCGTTCGCGGGCACCGCCGCGCCGCCGACCCGCACCGGGCCGATCACGTCGGCGATCGCCGGGAAATGCGCCGACGTCCGGTCGAGCCGGGCCGCGAACGGCAACCCCGTCCAGCTGTTCGTCTGCAACGGCACCAACGCCCAGAAGTGGACCGTGCAAGACGACGGGACGCTCACGTCCTTCGGCCTGTGCCTGGACGCCGACGGCACGGCGGACGGCGCGAACGTACGGCTCTGGGAGTGCGGCGGTACGGGCGGCGGCCAGCGGTGGACGTACAACGCGGCGGCGAAGACCCTCGTCGAGCAGCGCTCCGGCAAGTGCCTCGCCGCCCCACAACCGGTCGACGCGACCCAGCTCCAGCTCGCCGCCTGCGACGGAAGCGACGGCCGCCGGTGGACGCTGCCGGGCTGACCGCCGGGGGCGCGGCCTGCGCTGCCGCGCGGCCGCGCCGCCAGAGCCTCAGGCGGTGAGTACGGACCGCGCCGCAGCCAGGGTCTGGCCGCGGTAGGACGAGCCGAACAGGACGACGTGGACGAGCAGCGGGTGCAGCTGATGCAGCGGCACCCGCGCCCGCCAACCGTCCGCGAGCGGCACCGTCTCGTCGTACGCGGCGAGGATCCGCTCCAGCTGCGGCGCGCCGAACAGCGCCAGCATGGCCAGGTCGGTCTCCCGGTGCCCGGCGTGCGCCGCCGGGTCGATCAGCCACGCCCGGTCGCGGCCCCACAGGAGGTTGCCGGACCACAGGTCGCCGTGGATCCGGGCGGGCGGCTCCTCGGGTCCGGCGACGTCGGGGATGCGCTCGGCGGCGCGCTCGAGCTCTGCCGCGTCACCCGCTGACAGGGCTCCGCGGTCGACCGCCATCCGGACGTACGGCAGGACGCGGCGCTCGGCGTACCACTCCGGCCACGACGAGCCCTGGGCGTTGTCCAGCGGCAGGGAGGCGATGTAGCCGCGCCACGGCGCGCCGTACGCCTCCGCGCCCGCGCCGTGCAGGACGGCCAGTTCCCGGCCGAACCGCTCGGCCGCCTCCGGCGTCGGCGACCCGCTCTCGATCCACGGCAGGACGAGCGTCGTGTCATCGACGGCGAGCACCTCGGGAACGGGCCCGGAATCCTCCGCACCGGACGGCTTCGCCTCGAGCTTCCCCTCGCCAGACGGCTCCTCTCCCCGTGTCCCCTCACCGGACGGCTTCGCCTCGGGCGTCTCCCCGCCGGCGGCCTGTCGCCAGCCGTCCCGCAGCCAGCGCAGTCCGGCCGCTTCGGCCGCGAAGAGGCCGTCGATCCTGCGCCGGGCCTCCTTGACGAAGACCCTGCGCCCGTCGGCGAGGGTGACCCGGCGCAGTGACCACTCGTGGCTCGTGCCGAGGTCGGCGACGTCCGCGACGGGTGTGCCGAGAAGCCGCTCCATGGTCAGTCGGCGTTCTTGAGCTCTTCGCGGACGTGGTCGAGCAGGCCCGGCACAGCGGCCTCGATCTGCTCGCGGACCTCCTCGAAGGCCGAGTCGCGGCTGTAGTAAGGGTCGGCGACGTCGAGGTCTCGGGCGTCCGGGTCGAACTCGCGCAGGAGGCGGATCTTGCCCGTGGCCTCCTGGTCGGGAGCCAGGCGGCGCAGGTCGCGCTGGTGGCTTTCGTCCAGCGCGAGGATCAGGTCGTAGTGGTCGAACCAGGTCGGCTCGAACTGGCGCGCCCGGTGGGAGGAGGTGTATCCGGCGCGGCGCAGCGTCGCGACGGTGCGGTGGTCGGCGGAATCTCCGATGTGCCAGCGCCCGGTGCCGGAGCTGTCCACCTCCACGTCGAGGGCTTCGTCCTGGACGTGCCGGCGAAAGATGTGCTCGGCCATCGGGGAGCGGCAGATGTTGCCCGTGCAGACGAACGTGACGCGGTACGGCATGCGGCAAGACTAATCAGCACGCGACGGTCCGGCATCCACAGGCTGTGGACGAGCCGCCGAGGACGGCCAGGCTCGCATGGCCAGGTCGGCGACGGCCTCCAGCCGCTCCCGGGGCGCGCCGTCGCGGGCCTGGGTGGACATGCCCTGGATCGTGGCCGCGTAAAAGGTGGCCAGCGCGTCGGGATCCACGCCCGCGGGGAGGTGGCCGGCGTCGAGGTCGGCGGCGATCCGGTCGCGGATCACCGCCTTGGAAGCCTCCCGCCGGCCGCGCATCTCCGCCTCGACGTCCGGGGACCCGCAGTTGACCGCCGCACAGATGATCAGGCAGCCCCACGGGTGGGCCGGGTCGGTGTACTCGGCCGCGGCCTCGCGCAGGACGCGCTCGATCGCCGCGCGGGCGGTCGGCTCCTCGTCCAGGGCGCGCGCCGCGAACGCCCCGTACGACCGCTGGTAGCGCTCGACCACCTCGGTGAACAGCCGCCGCTTGTCGCCGAACGCGGCGTACAGGCTCGGCGGGTTGATGCCCATCGCCCCGGTGAGCCCGGCGATCGAGGTGGCCTCGTAGCCGTGCCGCCAGAACTCCATGGTCGCCCGATCCAGCGCCTCATCGCGGTCGAACGTCCGCGGTCGTCCCTTGGCCATGACCTAAGTGTAGCGATCGCTAAAAAATCAGGCTACAGTCCTTAACTGTATCGATCGCTACATAAAAGGAGTGAGTGATGAGCGACCTGAGCGGCCGTACGGCCCTGGTGACCGGGGCGAGCCGGGGCATCGGCAGGGCGATCGCCGAACGCCTGGCCGCCGACGGCGCGCGCGTCGCGGTGCACTACGGCAGCAACGAGGCGGCGGCCAAGGAGACGGTGGCGGCGATCGGGGAGGACCGGGCGTTCGCCGTCCGCTCGGAGCTGAGCGCGCCGGACGCGGTGGACACGCTGTTCGCCCGGCTGGACGAGGAGTTCGACGGCCTCGACATCCTGGTGAACAACGCGGCCATCGCGACGTCCAGCGACTTCGAGAACACCACGCCGGAGGAGTTCGAGCGGATCTTCACGGTGAACGCCCGCGCGCCGTTCTTCATCACCCAGCGGGCCCTGCCCCGGCTCCGCGACGGGGGCCGGATCGTCAACATCTCCTCCGGCGTCACCCGGATCGCGATGCCGGAGATCATCACCTACGCGATGACCAAGGGCGCGCTGGACACCTTCACCCGCACTCTCGCGCAACAGCTCGGCCCGCGCGGCATCACCGTCAACACGGTGGCGCCCGGCATCATCGACACCGACGTCAACGCCTCCTGGCTGCGCGACCCGGAGGCCGAGGCGGCCGCCGCCGCCCGGGCCACGCTCGGACGGGTCGGCCGGCCGGAGGACGTGGCCGACGTCGTCGCGTTCGTCGCCTCCGACGACGCGCGCTGGGTGACCGCGGACTGGATCGACGTCACCGGCGGCTCCGACCTGTGACCCGCCCGCGCGACGAAGCCACGGCCCACCCGTAGTGGGCCGTGGCTTCGGTGGAACGCGTCAGCGGCCGACGGCGTGCAGCGCGTCGACGACGCCGCTACCGAAGAAGCCGTTGTGACGGGTCGAACCCTCACAGGTGTGGGTGGCGGTCACCTTCTGGTACGTGCCGTCCGGCTGCAGGACGTACCGGGTGTAGGTGAAGTCGCGCGGCGACGGACAGGGCTGTTCGGTGGCCGTGCCCTGCATGATCCGCTGGACCACGTCCGGGGACAGGGTCAGGCCGCCGTGCCTCGGGTCGCGGTGCCCGTACCGGCTGACGATGAGCGCCGCGACGCCGGCGGCGTGCGGGGAGGCCATCGAGGTGCCCTGCAGGTACTGGTAGTAGCCGCAGGTCGTGCCCTTGCAGTCGCGGACGACGTACGGGACGTTCGGCGTGCCGTCGGCGTTCAGCTCGCCGCGGGCCCGGGCCAGCGACTCCGGGTAGGCCGCGAGGATGCCCTTCGTCACGTCGCGCTTGCCGTCGGCGGTGTCGTACACGTCACCGCCGGGCGCGGCGACGTCCACGTATCCGTTGCCGTAGTCGGAGTAGTACGCCTTCCGGCCGCTGATGCCGACCGAGGAGACCGAGATGACGTTCCGGCCCTCGCTGGGCTCGGAGATACAGCTCGGCGGGATCGTCCGGCTGTACGGCGCCTCGCCGGGCTTGGCCGCGTAGTCCGGGCTGGAGTCGTCGACGATCGTCTTGGTGTAGTCGGTGGCGCCGTTGCCCGCCGCCGACACCAGCGTGACGCCGTGCCGGTGGGCGTAGGCCAGCGCCCGCTCGGAGGCCGCGATCACCGTGCGCTGCTCGGCCTGGTACTCCGCCGAGTCGGCCGGGTTGTCCGGGCAGTTGAACAGCCACGGGTCGGTGTAGAAGCTCATGTTGACGACGTCGATCCCGGCGTCCCCCGCGTACGTGAGCGCGTCCACCACCGGCTGCAGGAAGAAGTACCCCGAGTCCTGACCGGCCCGGATGTTGACGAGGGTGACGTTCGGCGCCACGCCCGCCATGCCGAGCCCGTTGAGTGGGGAGGCGATCGTCGAGGCGACGTGCGTGCCGTGCTCGTTGTCGTCCTCGTCGACCGGGTCGACGCAGGAGGGGTGCTCGCAGGAGCCGTCGACCTCGGTGCCGTTGGCGTCGACCGGGATGTCCTTGGTGAAGTTGCGGCTGAGCCCGCGGTCGAAGTTCGCCCGGATGTCGGGGTGGTTCCCGTCGATGCCGGTGTCGATGACCCCGACGCGCACCCCGCGATCACCGGGCTCCACCCGGTACGACCCGTCGGCGGTCGCGTGGATCTTGCGCATGTCCCACTGGCTGCCGGCCAGCGGATCACCCTTCACCTTCGCGGTGGTGGCGCGGCTCCCGCCGTCGCGGCCTGCCGTGCGGGTTCCGCCGTCGCGTCCTTCCTTCTCGACCGCGATGTTCTTGTCGGCCGCCCGATGCGTCACCTTGGGCGCCTCTCCGACGGCACGGTCGCGCGCGACCCCCTCGACGGCGGGCTGCCGCCGGGCGTCGGCGCCGAACGCTGCGCGCGTCGAGCGGACGGTGGCCAGGCCCACGTCCGTGTTCTCCCGGACGATCGTGCCGCCCGCGGCTCGGATCGCCGCGTGCGCCTTCTCGAGGGAGACGCCGTCCTTGTAGAGCACGACGTACTCCGCGGCCGTTCCGTCGGCCGAGGTCGTCGCCGTGGGCCCCGCCTGCGCGGGTGCCGCGAGTGCCGCCGTGACGACGGCACAGGCGACGAGAATGATGGCGCGCCGCACTGCACACCTCCAGATATGTCAACCGAGTGCTGGTAAAGAACCGGCAATGGAGGCATCAGAACGGTTGAGTGCGTCGTTCGTCCAGTGTTGCGACGTATGAGACCTGTGGCCGGTAATGGCCAGAGCGAGGTCAGCGGGTGTGCGACACCACCGCCCGCAGAAGTGGATCAGCCGGTGCGCAGGGCCATCGCCATGGCCTCGACCGCGAGCAGCGGGTTGACGTTGGCCTCCAAGCGCTCCCGGCACTCCATGATCGCCTCCAGGCGATGGAGAGTGGCCTCCGGCGTGCCCCCGACCGAGCGCAGCTCCCGGCCACGGTCGACGTTGACCAGCTCGACGCCGGCGCCGAGCTGCACAACCAGCAGGTCCCGGTAGTAGGAAGCCAGATCGAGAAGAGCACGGTCGAGCGCGTCACGCTTCATGCGGGTCGTCCGGGACTTCTGGCGGTCCTCCAGCTCCTTGAGGGCGCCGGCGGTGCCGCGCGGCATGCGGCCCTTGGCGCTCTCACCGAGCGCCTGACGCAACGCGGCGGTCTCCTCCGCGTCCTTCTCCACGCCCAGCTCCTTGGCCTCGGCCTCCGCGGCCTTCACAAGGGACTCGGCCGCGACGACGGCGGGACCGACGCCGGACAGCCGGGCCGGGACACCCAGGACGTCGGCGCGGCGTTGGCGTGCCTGCTCGTCGGTGGCCAGGCGCTTCGCCCGGCCCACGTGCCCCTGCGCGGCCCGGGCCGCGGCGGCCGCGACGTCCGGGTCGATCCCGTCCCGGCGAACGAGCACGTCGGCGACCGCGTGCGCGGGCGGCGTCCGCAGCGTCACGAGGCGGCAGCGGGACCGGATCGTGACGACCAGGTCGTCCGGCGACGGCGCGCACAACAGCCAGACCGTACGGGTCGGGGGCTCCTCGATGGCCTTGAGCAGGGCGTTCGCCGCCTGCTCGGTGGACCGGTCGGCGTCCTCGAACAGCACGATCCGCCACCTCCCGCCGGTCGGCGACGAGGCGGCCCGCAGCACCAGCTCACGGGTCTCCCGCACGCCGTACGACAGGCCTGCCGGGCGGACGACCTCGACGTCGGCGTGGGTGCCGGACAGCACCTGGTGACAGGACGCGCAGTGCCCGCAGCCCTGGTCGGGACACAGCAGCGCGGCGGCGAAGGCACGGGCGGCCGTCGAACGGCCCGACCCGGGCGGACCAGTGAACAGCCAGGCGTGCGTCATCCCGCCGCCGCCCTCTCCGGCCAGGGCCTTCGCCCCGGCGGCAGCGGCGGCCTGCAACTGCTCGATGACGGGCCCCTGCCCGACCAGATCGTCGTACACCGTCACGCGTCGATCTCCTCCAAGCCCTGGCCTGCCGACCCGCGGGCGTACTCGATGCTAACGGCTGCCACCGGCCACCGGAGCGTACGTCGCGGGGCCGGCGTTACGAGGAGCGGACCAGGACGGGACTCTGGGTGATGGTCCGGGCGTCGCCCGCGTGGACGGTCGTGCCGCAGAACCCGAACGCCCTGGCCAGCGCCCCACGTTGTGGACCGTTCGGGTACAGGCGGAAGCTGCATGACCAGCACCGACTGCTGACGCGGCCGTAGGCGGTCCGGCACATCGGCGCGGCGGCCATCCGGTCAGTCGGAGATGATCGGCATCGTGCTCGTGACGGCCTCGGCGGTGGCGGGGACGGGGTCGGGCAGGATGGCGCGGACCCGGTCGTGGATCTGCCGGCTGATCTCCTGTTGCGGCTGGGTGCCGTCGATCACGAGGTACCGGTGCGGCTCGGCCTCGGCGAGAGCGCGGAACCCGCGGCGTACGCGCTCGTGGAACTCCCGCGGCTCGGACTCGATCCGGTCGGCCGGGGAGGCGAACCGGCCCAGCCCGACCTCGGACGGCACGTCCAGGATAATCGTCAGGTCGGGGGTGAGGCCGCCGGTGGCCCAGCGGTTCACCTCGGCGATCTCCTTGACCTTCAGCTCGCGGCCGCCGCCCTGGTAGGCCAGGGACGAGTCGACGTACCGGTCGGTGACGACGATCGCGCCGCGCTGCAGCGCCGGGCGGATGACCTCGGCGACGTGCTGCGCCCGGTCGGCGGCGTACAGCAGGGTCTCGGCGCGGGAGGACAGGCCCGTGGTCTCCTTGTCGAGCAGGATCGCGCGCAGCCGCATGCCCATCTTCGACGAGCCGGGCTCGCGGGTCGTGACGACGTCGAAGCCCTGGTCGCGGAGCCAGATCGCGAGGAGACGCGCCTGGGTGGTCTTCCCGGCGCCCTCGCCGCCCTCGAACGCGAGGAACACCCCGCGCTCGCCGCTGCCGGGCTCCTCGGGGGTGTACACCTCGCCGCGCAGCGCCGCCATCAGGTCACGGGACAGCGGGATACCCCTGCGGTCGTCCATCTGCCGGTAGGCGAGCAGACCCACGATGACGGCGACCAGCGCGCCGAGCAGCAGTACGGCGTTGGGGCCGTCGAAGTGATAGATGCCGTTCTTGCCGTACTTCAGGCGGTGGTCGCCGACGGCGCCCGCGATGAACGGCACGGCGGCGACCGTGAGCAGTAGCGCGACCCGGACGAGCGACTGCAGGAACGCCCAGGTGCGGCCGCGCAGGCTGTCCTCGACCTCCAGGCCGATCAGCGTGTAGCCGATCACCCAGGCGATGCCCGCGCCGACCCCCAGGAGGGCTGTCAGCAGGGCGACGATGACGAGGTTCTGGATGATCGCGATCAGTGCGAGGGCGATGCCCGCCCCGATGATCGACAGGCCGAACAGGCGGCGGCGGCTGAAGTCCTTCAGGATGCGGGGCGCGAGGAACATCCCGATCGCCATGCCGACGAACACCATGCCGAAGACGACACCGTACGCGGCGTCGCCCCCGCCGAGGGCCTTGACGTAGACCTTGGCGATGCCGATCACCGCGCCGCCCGCCGCGAACGCGCCGACGATCCCGACGGTCAGGCCGCGCACCAGTGGCGTCGAGCCGACGAACCGCCAGCCCGCGATGATCTGCTTGAGGATCGACGGGACCGAGACCTTGCCGCCCTGCCGGGGGATCTCACGCAGTGTGAAGATCGTGATCGCGGAGACCAGGAACGTCACCGCGTTGATGTACAGCGCGAGGTTGGCCTGCTGGCGCTGGTTCGAGAACACCACGCCCGCGATCAGTGCCAGCACCGAGAACGTCCCCGCCGCGACAGGCGCGGAGCCGTACGTCGAGATCAGGCTGATCTGGTTGGCCTTCTCCAGCCGGTCCTTCGGCACGAGGTTCGGGACCGTGGCCTCCTTGGCCGGGATCCAGAACAGCGTGACGACCTCGATCAGGAAGGTCGCGATGTACAGCCAGTCGAGGCGGCCCACGATCGGGATCGACAGGAACAGGCTGAATCGCAGGATGTCCGCGATCACCATCGTGGTGCGGCGGTCGAAGCGGTCGGCCACCGCCCCGGCGAGCGGCCCGAAGACCAGCGCCGGGAGCAGTTTGACGACGAGGACGCCGCCGATCGCGTAGTTCTCGGCGGAGCCCTTCGTGAGCGAGCCGGCCAGCGCGGTCAACGCGAGGATGCTCAGCCAATCGCCGAAGCTGGACAACGAAAGCGCGATCCAGAGCCGACGAAACGGCTTGATCGACAGCACGCCGGGAGAGCTGCCCGTTCTGGTCATTGTGTCAGCGTATCCACCTCAGAGCGTCAGGAACGAGACTTCGCCGTACGCCGCCGGGCCGGCTTCTTTCCGCCACCCGCAGCCACCTTTTCGCGACGCTCGGCGAGGAGCTCGAGCGCCCGCTGCATGGTGATCGACTCGACTTCGTCGCCTTTTCGCAGGCTGGCGTTGGTCTCGCCGTCCGTGACGTATGGGCCGAAACGTCCCTCTTTGATGACGATCTTAGTCTTGCTGGCCGGGTCCTCCCCCAGCTCGCGCAGCGGCGGCGCCGCGGCCGCCCGGCCGCGCCCGCGCTGCTTCGGCTGGGCGAAGATCTCCTTGGCCTCCTCGATGGTGGCCGTGAACAGCTGGTCCTCGCTCTGCAGCGACCGGCTGTCCGTGCCCTTCTTGAGGTACGGGCCGAACCGGCCGTTCTGCGCGGTGACCGGCTCGCCGTCGATCTCCCCCAGGGTGCGGGGCAGCGACAGCAGCTTCAGGGCGTCCTCGAGCGTCACGGTGTCCAGCGCCATGGACGCGAACAGCGAGGCCGTACGCGGCTTGGCGCTCTTCGGAGCGTCGTCCGGCAGGATCTCGGTGACGTACGGCCCGAACCGGCCCTTCTTGGCCACGATCGGGTGCTTGGTCCCCGGGTCGATGCCCAGCTCGCGGTCGCCGTTCGGCTGCGCGAACAGCTCCTCGGCCTTCTCCTTGGTCAGCTCGTCCGGCACCGTATCGTCGGGGATGTTGACCCGCTCGCCGTCCCGGTCGAGGTACGGCCCGTAGCGTCCGACCCGGACCATGATGTCGCTGTCCAGGATCGGGAACGAGCTGATCTCCTTGGCGTCGATCTCGCCGAGGTCGCTGACCAGCTGCTTCAGCCCCTCGTCCCCGTTGCTCCCGAAGTAGAAGCGCTCCAGCCACCGCACCCGCTCGGCCTCGCCGCGCGCGATCTCGTCGAGGCCGTCCTCCATGTGCGCGGTGAAGTCGTAGTCGACGAGGTGGCCGAAGTGCTTCTCCAGCAGGTTGACCACGGCGAACGCCCGGTACGACGGCACCAGCGCGGTGCCCTTCTTGAACACGTAGCCGCGGTCGAGGATCGTCCCGATGATGCTGGCGTACGTGGACGGCCGGCCGATCTCCCGATCCTCCAGCTCCTTGACCAGGCTGGCCTCGGTGTAGCGGGCCGGCGGCCGCGTCGAGTGGCCCTCGGCGCCCAGCTCCGTCGCGGTGAGCGGGTCGTCCTCCGCCAGCTGCGGCAGACGGCGCTCCTGGTCGTCGCGGTCCGACGCCGGGTCGTCCGCGCCCTCGACGTACGCCTTGAGGAAGCCGTAGAACGTGATGATCTTTCCGGACGCGCCGAACTCGGCCCGCTCGCCGGTGGTCGACTCGCCGCCGACCCGGACGGACACCGACTGCCCGGTGGCGTCCTTCATCTGGCTGGCCACGGTGCGCTTCCAGATCAGCTCGTACAGCTTGAACTGGTCGCCGGACAGCCCGGTCTCACCCGGCGTGCGGAAGCTGTCGCCGGCCGGCCGGATCGCCTCGTGCGCCTCCTGGGCGTTCTTCACCTTGCTCTGATAGACGCGTGGCTTGTCCGGAATGTAGTCGGCGCCGTACAGCGCCTTCGCCTGGCTGCGCGCGGCCTTGATGGCGGTCTCCGACAGCGTGATGCTGTCGGTTCGCATATAGGTGATGAAGCCGTTCTCGTACAGCCGCTGCGCGATCTGCATCGTGAACTTCGCCGAGAAGCCCAGCTTGCGGCTGGCCTCCTGCTGCAGCGTCGTCGTACGGAACGGAGCGTACGGGCTGCGGCGGTACGGCTTGCGCTCCACCGACGAGACGGCGTACGGCCGGTCGCGCAGACGCTCGGCCAGGCCCCGCGCGGCTGCCTCGTCCAGGTGCAGGACGTCCTGCGTCTTCAGCCTGCCCTGGGCGGTGAAGTCGCGGCCCTGGGCGACCCGCTTGCCGTCCAGCGAGACGAGGGTGGCGTCGAAGGAGGAGGGCTGCTCCGGCTTGCCGGTGTCGAACGTCGCCGACAGGTCCCAGTAGTGCGCCGGGACGAACGCGATGCGCTCGCGCTCCCGCTCGACGACGAGGCGGGTCGCGACGCTCTGCACCCGGCCCGCCGAGAGCTTCGGCATGACCTTCTTCCACAGCACCGGGCTGACCTCGTAGCCGTACAGGCGGTCGAGGATGCGCCGGGTCTCCTGCGCGTCGACGAGCTTGATGTTCAGGTCACGAGGGTTCTGCGCGGCGGCGCGGATGGCGTCCCGGGTGATCTCGTTGAACACCATGCGGTGCACGGGCACCTTCGGCTTCAGGACCTCGCGCAGGTGCCAGGCGATCGCCTCACCCTCGCGGTCCTCATCCGTCGCGAGAAAGAGCTCGTCGGCGTCCTGCAGCAGCTTCTTGAGCTTGGCGACCTGCTGTTTCTTGTCCGCGTTCACGACGTACAGTGGCTCGAAGTCGTGATCGACGTTCACACCGAGCCGGGCCCATGATTCGCCCTTGTACTTCGCCGGAATATCGGCTGCTTTCTCCGGGAGATCGCGGATGTGGCCGATACTGGACTCCACGACGTAGCCACGGCCGAGATACCCCGCGATCGTCTTGGCCTTGGCAGGCGACTCGACGATCACCAGGCGGTTGCCGTTGGACCTCGTGGTGCCGTTGCTGTCGGGCACGGTGCTTGAACCTCACAAATCTCGACTGCGGCGGGAGTCATCAAGTGCCACCCCGAAGCCGGTCAACGCGCGACGCGGCAGACCGATTCCGCGGAAGAGGATCACACGCTCCCCGTGAGGACCCCTAGACGGAGCAGAATAAGGCCAATGCTGGAGTACTCCTACCTAGTACTACACCTGCCGCGCGGCACGACACGGGATGCCGCCAGGCAAGTGATGGTCGAGCACGCCGAACACGGCGGGTGGGAACTCGTCCGGGTCCGGGTGTACCCCGACGGACGCCGGCGAATCCAGCTCCGACGCAAGGTCATCCGCGCGACGCGCACTATGTAGGGCCGCCAGTTCTCGGCCCCTTCGACGCTACAGCAATGTGCCCTGCACGTGAGCGCAAGGCACGGCTTGGCGTGAACTTTCCCTTTCATAGGGCTTTGCCTGGTCCGACACAAGGTTTTGCTACGCCCCGTCATGGGGCTTGTGTGGTCGGTGATGGACTTTGCCTGGCCCGGGGTCTCCGGGCCAGGCAAAGGAGTGCTCGAGATCACGGTCTGCCGTTCCTCTGCGGGCGCGCCCCCGCGATCACGGCCGACCGGGCCTCAGTGGTCGCGACCGAGCCTCAGTGGTCGCGACGCGGATTCAGCGGCCGCGGAAGCGACGGACCATCGAGATCGCGCCGGACGACGCGGCGAGCAGCCCGGCCAGCGCGAGGGCGGCCAGCGCTCCCCGCTCCGCCTGAGCCGGCTCCTGCGCCGCCACCGTCCGCATCGAGGGGATCCGCTCCGGCTGCCCGTTCACCGGCCGCACACCGAACCGGCCCGGGACGGGCAGTGCGGCTCCCGCCTGCGGAACCGGCCGGGTGACCGGGACGCTCGGTAGATCGGGCAGCGCCCGGGCCCCGGGGATCGCGTCGGCGACGCCGGTCCCGGTGACGGCGGAGCCGATGGGGGAGCCGGTCTTTGCCGTGCCGGCCGCAGTCGGCCGGCCGTTCATCGGGGCACCGACCCGGACCGGCTTCGGCAGGTCCGGCAGAGCGCCCGCGATCCCGCCGGCGAGATCGTCCAGGCGGCCCGTCGGGATGGGGTCGCTCTGCCCGGACTGGGAGGTCGGGACGGCCGCGGCCCCTTCGGCCGGTGCGGAGGTGTTCCCTGCGGCCGGGGTGTTCCCCGTGGCCGGGATGGATGGGACGGGGATGCTCTGCCCGGTCGGGAGGGGCGGAACGGGGCTCCCGACCGAAAGAGTCGGAACAGGGGTGTTCCCCGAGGTGCTCCGCCCGGTCGGGGGGACCGGGACCGCGACGGGCGGCTTCGGCGTGTCAGGGATGGCCGGCGCGACGGGCGCGGTCAGGTGCCGGATCGGCTGGAACCGCAGCCGGGGGAACGCCGGCATCGCCGCCGGGTTCGCCGCCACCGCTCCCGTACGCGGCGACGTGCCCGGCAGCTGCGGGAGCTCGCTCAGCGGCGCCCGCATCGTGTGGAGGGAGTGGTGCGGAGAGGCGCAGTGGTCGCCGCCGGTGGCTCCGGCGCCCCCGTCGCAGCCGGCGACCGCGTGGCCGATGACGGCGGCGGCGTTGCCGCAGACGTTGATCGGCGCGGTCACGGGGACAGTGGCCTGGTTGCCGCCCCCGACGCTGTGCCGGCCGTTGGTACGGCCGCCGGTGCCGGAGCCGCCGCGCACGGGCGGGATGACGCCCTCGCAGCCGGCGGTCGCGTCGCCGAGGATCGCGGCGGCGTTGCCGCAGACGTTGATCGGCGCGGTCACCGGGGCGGTCACCTGGTTGCCGCCGAGGACACTGTGCCGACCGCTCGTACGGCCACCGCCGGTGGACCCGGGGCCGGTGACCGCCGCGCCGCCCTCGCACCCGGCGACCGCGTGGCCGACGGCGTTGCCGCACACGTTGACGGGGGCCTTGATCGGAACGTTGACCTGGTTGCCGCCGCCGACGCTGTGCCGCCCGGAGGTCGATCCTCCGTTGCCGTTGCCGTGGCCGCCGGGCCGGACCGCCGCGCCGCCCTTGCAGCCGGCGACCGCCGCGCCGAGCACGGCCGCCGAGTTGCCGCAGAGGTTCACCGGCGCGCTGATGGGGGCGTTGACCTGATTTCCGCCGAGCACGGAGCCCTTTCCGGTCGTGTGCCCGCCTCCGGTCGTGTGTCCGCCGTGACCGCCGGAGACGGCGGCGCCGCCCTCGCAGCCGGCCGCGGATCGGCCGAAGACGGCGACGGCGTTGCCGCAGGCGTTCACGGGTGCGCTGACGGGTGCGCCGACCTGGTTGCCGCCGCCGACGCTGTGGCGTCCTGAGGTCGACTGCCCGCCGCCGGGGTCGCCGCGGCGCACGGACGCGCCGCCGGTCGAGCCGGCGACCGAGCGGCCGGCGACCGCGAGCGCATTGCCGCTGACGTCGACGGGCGCCGAGACGGGCGCCTTGATCTGGTTGCCGCCGAGCACGCTGCCCGTGCCGTCGGTGACGTCGGCAAGGGCCGGACCGGCACCGAGCGCGACGAAGCTCGCGGTGAGCAGGGTGGCACGCGCGGTGCTCTTCGCCCACGTAGGCATGGATGAAGCTCCTTCATTACAGAGATCGGAGAACGTCTCTCGTGAGTTCGGAGGACGTCTCGCATGGGGGGATTCACGGCGTGGCCGCGGGAATGCGGGCACGCCTCGACCCGGCGGGGGCCGGGCCGGTGATGGGGGAACTAGTCAGGCGAAAAGGAAGGCTCGTCCGCTGCAGTGCGGACGGCCGGAGGAACCGCCCCCACGAGGAGGACGGACGACCGCGGGCAGCCCGAGGCCGCCCCGGTCCCGAGGGCGCGCCAGAGCCCCGCCTGCTGGGTGAGGCCGTCACCGACGGACGGCGGAAGCGCCTGTGCCCGGTGCGGCAGGGGTCGTGGCATCCGTGGCACGGCCGGCGCGGAACCCCGGGAACGGGTCTTGTGAACGGCGGAGGCCTTCTCGGACGCCCCCGTTGCGGCGAACGGACCGGTGCTCGTCACCGGCCCGCCCCCGGCCGCGGCACGGTGGCCATGGCCGGAACGCCCTACCGTGGCGCGGTTGCCGTGACCGGAATGCCCGGTCACGGCGCGCCGACCGTCACCGGACTGCCGCGGTGCCCGAGAAGGATCCGCCGTGATCTTCGATGTGCCGGGCCGGAGGGCTCCGGCCACTCCGCCCGCCGCCTGTGACGGCGAAGCGGGAATCAGCGGTGAGTGTGGATGCCGCTGGGCCGTCCGGGGAAGGCGCACGGCCAGTGCGGCGGCGCGCAGCGGCGGCACGTCACGCGAGGTCGCGGTGACATGCCCGCCCGCGGGCGCGGCCGCATGGGGAAGGCGTGCTCCCGGAACGGTGTCGGCGTGTGCCTGCGTCGCGGCCCCGAGAAGCCAGCCGGCGACGGCGACGCCCGCCATGGCGAGCAGGCGCCGGGTGACCGGCCGCGCGAGGACACCCAGGCGGCACGGGACGGAGGCGGACCTCCGTGACCACGACCACCTGGACACCACGCGCCCTCCTTGGCATCGACCCACCGCGCGGAACGCAAAGGCGTTCCGTACGGTGAGTCACGCTATCACCACGGAGAGCATTGAATCGACAATCGAAGCCGTTTTTCAGGCGTGATCAAGAAAATGGTCGAGGACATTTACCCCGAAACGGAGACCGTCGACGGGAACGCGCTCATCGATGCCGTGGAACATTCCGGAAAAATCCATATCCTTCGGCAGTTTCAATGGCGCGAAACCGAAGCAGCGGATGCCGAGCGTGGCGAACGACTTCGCGTCCGTCCCGCCCGACAGGCAGTACGGCACCGGCCGGGCCTGCGGGTCGTGCGCCTTCAGCGCCGCCGCCATGGCCGCGACCAGCGGCCCGTCGAACTCCGTCTCCACCGCGATGTCATGGTGGACGAACTCCCGGCGGACGTGTTCGCCGAGCAGTTCGTCGACGGTCGCGAAGAACTCCTCCTCGTGACCCGGCAGGAATCGCCCGTCCACCTGAGCGGTGGCGCTCTGCGGAATTACGTTGGTCTTGTAACCTGCGTCCAGAACAGTCGGATTCAGGGTATTTCTCAGGGTCGCCCCGATCATTCGGGACAACGGCCCGAGATCGCGGACCGTCTTCTCGATGTCGTCCGAGTCGAATTCGACCCCCGTCGCATCGCACACCTCTTCCAGGAAGGCGCGCACCGTCTTCGTCAGCCGTACGGGGAACTCATGCTCACCCAGCCGCGCGACCGCCGCCGCCAGCGCCGTGACCGCGTTGTCCGGATGCACCATCGACCCGTGCCCGGCCGTACCCTCCGCGATCAACCGCATCCAGGCCAGGCCCTTCTCCGCGGTCTCGATCAGGTACATGCGCTCGTCGTTCGGCAGCGTCAGGCTGAACCCGCCGACCTCCCCGATCGCCTCCGTGCACCCCTCGAACAGCTCCGGATGGTTGTCGACCAGCCAGTGCGCACCCCACTTACCACCCGCCTCCTCGTCCGCGAGGAAGGCCAGCACGACGTCGCGCTCCGGCCGCCTGCCCTGACGCAGCCGCTCCCGGATCACCGCGAGGACCATCGCGTCCATGTCCTTCATGTCGACCGCGCCACGCCCCCACACGCAGCCGTCGGCGACCTCCCCACCGAACGGATCGCGGGTCCAGTCCTCCCTACGCGCCGGAACGACGTCGAGATGCCCATGGATCAACAAGGCGTCCCGCTGCGGGTCGGTCCCCTCGATCCGTACGACCACACTCGACCGCTTCGCGTGCGACTCGTAGATCTTCGGCTCCAGGCCGACCTCGGAAAGCTTCTCCGCGACGTACTCCGCGGCCGCCCGCTCCCCCGGCCCGCTGTGGTCCCCCGGATTCGAGGTGTCGATGCGGATCAGGTCGCTGCACAGCTGGACGACCTCATCCTCCGCCGAAGGATTGCTCACATTGCCTCCTCGCGTGCGCGGCGCCGAACCGAGACGCACCAGCCGCAGAGCGGCCGATCACCGGCGTCCGGCTCGATTCGCCCAGGTTGTTCCGGCGGCACCATCCTCCCCCAGGCCCCTCCCTCCTCGGCGACCCCACCCTCCAGCGAAACCGACTTCGCGGCATCACCGGGGATTTGCTAACCTGTGGCAGCCGACGCGGGAAGCCGCGTAGGTCACCACGTCCGGGTGGCGGAATAGGCAGACGCGCTAGCTTGAGGTGCTAGTGCCCTTTACGGGGCATGGGGGTTCAAGTCCCCCCTCGGACACCAACCGATTGCACATGTCGAGGCCAGGGGTCACCGTGGCCTCGACTAGCTGTTTCTGGGGCCGGTAGGTGAGCCGGAGACCGAGATCCCGGTAGAGATCGGATTTGTCGGCCGGATCGGCCTGGACGACGACCCGTGCGAGGTCGCCGAGTTCTGTGATCATCTGGGTGATCTCCTGTCTGGTCATGCGCTTGCTGGTGCCGAGGGCACGTAGTTCCCCTTCGGCGCGGGCGCGGTCCGCCTTGGCCGCGTTGATCCATTGCGTGACCTCAACCGGGTCGGCACCCGCGTCCAGCGCCGCCTTGTAACGCGACATCCGTTGATCGCACTCGGCGATCATCTTCCGTATCGCGACCGCTTTTGCCTCCGCGGGGTCGGGACCGTGCCCGGCCAGGGCGTCGACCGTCGCCTCCAAGGCGTCGGGCGCGAACACCTTGGCGAGCCAGGCGTCGACGTCATCGAGGATCTCCGCCTCGCGCAGGTAGACGATCTTCGGGTGGTCGATGCGGTTGGCCAGGGCGTACTCGGCCGGGAAACGGCAGCGGTAGTAGGCCTGGTCGTTGTTCCAGTTGCCCTGCATGCGCCGCTCGCAGTAGCCGCAGAACAGCACGCCCCGATACGCGTACGGACGGCGGGTGGGATGCGGCCGGTGCGCGACCCCTTCCCGCGTCCGGCCTCGACGCGCCAGGGTCGCCTGCGCCTGCTCGAAGGTCTCGACGCTGATGAGCGGCTCGTGCGCCGCTTCCTCCGACCAGATCCACTTGTCGGCCGCGTTCCACCGCATCTTCGTCATGTGACCAAGGGCGACGTCATCGACGTCGATCAGGACCTCGTCCTTGCGCTGCTTGTTCCACACCTGCCGACCGGTGTAGCGGGGGTTGATCAGGATCGCCCTGATGGCGGACTTGGCCCAGGCGACCCCGGAACGGTGCTTGTTGCGGGCACGGTCGCTGGCCGACGGCGACGGGATCCCATCGAAAGTGAGGCCTTCGGCGATGGCGAACATGCCCCGCCCGGCGATGAACTCGGTGAAGATCCGCTGCACTACCGGAGCGGTTTCCGGGTCGGGTTCCAGCCGGTGCAGCCGCTTGCCGTCGGCGGCCTTGGACGGATTCGGGTGCGGGCCTGCGTCGGCCAGCCGATAGCCGTACGGCGGGCGGCCGCCCAAGTAGCGGCCCTCGGTCGCGGTGATGGCAGCCATGGCAGCGCGGACACGGATCTTGATCCGGTTCCGCTCCCCTTTACTGAGGCCGCCGAAGACACCCATGATCATGTCGTGGGCTTCGTTGGCCGGATCGATCGGCCCGCCGACCTCAGGAACCCACATCTGCACCTGAAAGTGCTCGAAGACGGGGAACGTCAGCCCGTACTGGTTGCCGTAGAACGCCCGGTGCGGCTCGCCGATCACCACCGCCTCGAAGCCTCGGTTGGGGTTCTTCAGCTCGGCGAGGAGCGCTGTGGCGTGCGGGCGCCGCGACCATGGGATCGAACGGGACTTGTCCACGTCGAAGTACTCGACGACGATCTCGCCGCCGCGCGGTCCGATGAGCGCACGCGCGCGGCTGAGCTGCCAGGCGCGCGATGCCTCAGGGTCCTGGTTGTCCTCAGTCGATACCCGCCCGTAGAAGGCGAACCGGATCGGCTTCGGTTCACCTTGATCGCTTGCGGATTCTCGCATCACCCATCCTCCTCCTGGGCTCGGGAGAGGCGGGCGCGGGCCTTGATCAGGATCCGCAGGAGCACGCGAGCCGCTGCGGGAGTCAGCCGCGGCGGTTCACTTGGCATGATCACGCGGATCCCGCGCGGTGCCGCGCCGGATTCACTCTCGTGACCGTACGCCTCTGAACGGGATTCAGGAGCCCCTGAGCAGCCCTTTTGTTCCTCCGGCGTCATGCCACCCCTCCATTGCCGCATGACCGCCCGCAGGCCGCTCCCCCGGCAGCTCGCCGCCGGACGAGGGTGCCACCCGGTGCCGCCAAGGCCACTGGTTCTTCCCTTCCGGCATCACCTGCGGCAGATCGGCACCATGCGGCAAAGCGGTTGCCGAATCCGCTGCCGAACCGGATTTCCGCTGGTCTAGGGTCGCTACAGCGACCGTTGTCCACAGGATGTGGACAACGGCGCGCGGGTGCGGGAGCCGACGATGGTCGCGTCCGTGCCGTGGCGGCATCCTCGGATTGCCGCGCCAACACGACCGGCTGCCGACGCTCTACGTACGCTGCCGCCCGGCGCCTCCGCATGGCAGGGGTCGTCGCCATCATTCGGCAGCTCTCACGGCGTGGTGGCATGACGATCATCTCGCGAGCGTCGCCTGGTTGCCGACTGGCTGCCACGCGAATGCCGCCTCGGTGCCGCCCGGTCACGGCGTGCCCCGTCCGGCCGTCCCGGCGTGCAGCATGCCATCGAGTTCGCGGAAGGCGACCACGGCCTGCAACGGGACGACCCCGTTGCCGAGCAGGCGCAGCTGGGCGGTGCGGGTGAGGGGCATGTCGGTGACCCACCCCGCGGGCAGGCCCATCATCCACTCGACGAAACGAGCGCTCAGACGGGGCTGTCCCCGGGTTCCGGTCTCGGTGGGCTGTGGCGCACGGCGTCCGAGAATCGCCTCCCACCGGCGGATCGCCGGCGCGTACGGTCCCCACTCGACTCCGGCCGCCGGGTCGTCGGAATCCTCAACGCCGCCGACGGGAGTGTCAGGTCCCCCTTGGAACCGCGCTGGTTCGGGCTGCCCTTGGAGCCATCGCCGGCTCGCGGGGTCGGCAGGAGCCGGACGGCCACGCTCAGGGGCATCGCCCGGGACGGCTGCTGCCTCGCCGCCCGATCCAGCCACGACTCCACCCGTTCGCCGTCGTTGGCGTTCGACGCCGTCGGGGTCGGCAGCAGGTCGGCGCACACCACGTCGCACAGGTTGACCTGATGCCGCCCTTTCTTGCGGCGCCGCGGGCAGGTTCGACCACGTGACTCCCGGGACTGCGGGGTGGGCAGCAGCGATGAACATCCGGTCGCGGCGGTGGGGCGCCCCGACGTCCGATGCTCGAAGGCACATCCATGCCGTGTCGTACCCGAGGGCGGAAAGGCCCCCAAGAACCGTGGCGAGTCCGCGTGTGCGGAGGGCGGCCACGTTCTCCAGCAAGACGAGGCCTGGTCGTAGTACGCGAAGGGCGTCGACGATGGTGAGCCAGAGTCCACTGCGAGTTCCCTCCCGTATGCCGGCGCCGTGGCCGGCGAAACTGATGTCCTGGCAGGGGAACCCGGCCGTGATGATGTCGACGGCCGGGACCTGGGTCCAGTCGACGGCGGTCAGGTCGCCGACGTTCGGCACGCGGGGGAAGCGCCGATGCAGCAGTGCGGTCGCGTGCGCGTCGTTGTCGGCGCACCATCGCAGTTCCCCGCCGTAGACGGCTTGTGCGGCGAGGTCGAGGCCGCCGTAGCCGGTGCACATCGACCCGATCCTCGGGCGTACGTCTCGTGCAGTTCCCCTTGACGGCGGAACCTGGGCGACGGTTGTGCGCTTTTCCGGGCGTTGTTCGGGTGCAGATCTAGCCGGTGATGTGGCCATAGGTTTCTTCGACCCTGGCCACCGGCCGCTTCACCTACGAATCGCGATCCGGCCTCTCAGATTTTCGCTGATCGCCTACCGTTTCGGCATTCGTTTGATCTTCGACTACGCATCGTTCGGGCTCCGATCGGCGCTCGGCGACAGCGAATCGAAGACCGGACGAAAGTCGAACGATTGCGCAGCGAAGCAGGCGTGTGTATATGGGCTCGCTCCGGAATTCACCGGAGCGGAAGGAGCCCATCATGTCTGCCAGCAACGGAACCATCTGTTTCAGCACCAACCGGCCGACGCCGCTCGATCGGGCCGCTCAGGCGTTCGGCCAGATCTGCTCTCGCGTCAATGCGCCCGCCGTCGACGGCCGGCGCATCGGTCACGGGCTACCGCGCCGCCCGGTGAACGTGCGGGAGCTGGTCGAGACCCTGCCACTGCTCAAGGCCGACGGCCGAGACGCGGTCTGGCGGGAACTGGTCCGGTTGTCGCGCGAGCACGGCGGGCCATGGCCCACCATCGCGATCGGCATCGCCCTGCCCGGCCTGCGTACGGCTGCTGCCCGACTCACTCGCGGCTATGTCGGCGACTCAGGAGATCTGGACGCCGAACTGGTCACGGCGTTCTACGAAGCCCTCGCGTCCGCCGACATCGGTAGGCACAACGTCTGCGGACGGTTGCGCGCGGTCGCCTACAACCAGGTCCGCCGCAAGCGGTACGGCACCGTCAGCTACTCAGCACGGACCGTCGACCTGGACACCGTCCCCGAGTCGATCACTCCGGCCACGCAGCACGGACACCCCGATCTGGTCCTCGCCAAGGCGATCCGCGCCGCCGTCATCGACCGCCGTGAAGCCGAACTGATCGGCGCCACACGCCTCGAAGACCTGCCGCTGAGCACGGTGGCGAAAGAGCTTGGAATTGCCGTCACCACCGCGTGGTGTCGCCGCAAGAGCGCCGAGACGCGACTGGCCTCATGGATCAAAGAAAACGACAACTCGTCGTGATCTTCGAAAAAATTCAGCCTCGAAATCGCAGTTCGTAGTGAGCGCCCACCGAACGACAGCACCCAAGTTGCGAGAAAAAGGCCACCGGCCGCTTCGCCACCAAGACCAACCACCTCAGGAAGGAGATCGGCCCGTTTCTCGCCCTTATTCGGCGCTGTCGTCACGGAATTACGAAGAAGCAGCAGGCGGGGGAAGCGCCCGTGGAAGGAGGGCAGCAGGAATGGCTTTGTCCAAGAACGTCGCACGCGCCGTCGTCATAGCCGCTGCGGCAGGCGCCACCATCACCATCACGGCAGCGGCCGTCAACGCCGCCGGGAAGGGCGTCGTGGCTGCGCCCGCCGATCTGAAGACCGTGATCAACAACCTTCGGTCCTGGCTGATCGGCCTATTGGTGGCGCTGGCCACCTTGTGCCTGACGATCGGCGGGCTCCGCTACCTGCTCGCCGCAGGCGATCCAGGAGAGGTCAACAAGGCGAAGGAGACCCTGAAGTACGCCGCGATCGGGTACGGCATCGCCGCGCTGGCGCCCGGACTCGTGGAAATCCTCAAGCGGATCGTCGGGGCGTGAGATGCGAGGACGATACTCACGCCGCGCTCGATGGGCTTGCGCGCTCCTCGTTGCCCTGGCCGCGCTCACCGCGGCCGGCAGCGTCGCGCATGCTCAGCCACCGCCGACTCCCCATCCGACCACGGCTTCGCCCTCGCCGCACCCGCGCCCGCACGCGTCCGCGCGGCCAAGCCACCAGACCGAGACCCCGCGTCCCTGCCAGACCGCTCAGATCACCCCAGGTGAACCGGTACCGCACTGCGCGGGGAACGGCTCGACGCCGACACCGGTCGTGAATCCCCCGGCTGCACGTCAGGGATGCGCACCCTGGAACCTCAAATGCCAGCTGGGCTCGGCGATCGACACCTGGTTCACGGGGCTGGCCATGATGGCGATCCCGCCGGTCATGGACCTCTTCGGCAAGACGCTACTGACCACTCCGGAGCTCGACAGTCCGCCGATGGCGCGCGCTCGCTCGCTGTGGACGGCCAGCGAGACGATTGCCGACACCTGCTTCGTCGTGCTGGTCGTCATCGGCGGACTGCTTCTCATGTCCGGGAACGCCGTGGCACCAGAGACGGCCGCGAAGGACATCGTGCCGCGTCTTCTGCTCGCCTTCGTGGCGGCGAACTGCAGCAGGCTCCTCGTCGAACAGGCGATCAGGTTCGCCAACGGGCTCGCGCGGGCGTTCATCGACTACGGGACCGCGAACGCCGACCCGCACGGCGCGGCCAAGCTGATGGAGGGCTGGCTCGTCGACAACGTCACCACACTCGGGATGTTGTCCGGCCTGGTCACGCTGGTGGCGGTCGTCCTCGCGCTGTTCGTGGTCTGCGGCTACATCATGCGGGTCACCGTCACCATGCTGCTGGTCATCGCGGCACCGCTGGCGCTGATCTGCCACGCGCTGCCGCAGACCGACGGACTGGCTCGGCTCTGGTGGCGGGCTCTGACGGGCATGCTCGCGATCCAGGTCGCCCAGTCACTGGTGTTCGCCACCGCCGTGGTCGTCCTGTCCGCCAAGGACGGCGACAAGCTGCCCCTCGCCGGCTTCCCTGATCAGAAGGGGATCGTCGACCTGCTGCTGGTCGTCTGCCTGCTGTACATCCTGGCCCGCATCCCGTCGTGGGTGTCCAAGGCCATCTGGCGTGGCGCGCTGGGCCGCAATCCGATCGCCGCTGCCGCCCGGACCGCGTTCTCCATCCTCATCTTGCGGCGCATCACCGGTGGAATCTCTGGCCGAACCGGCGGCAGCCGCCCGTCCGTGCCGCCTCCCGCGTCCGTACCTCCGCCCGGTCGGCCGCCCGGCCCACCGCCGCCCAGTCCTCGTCCGCTACCGCGCCCAGGCCCCTGGGTGCAGCCGGAACTTCCGTTGCAATGGCCGTCCCCACGCGGCAGGCAGTTGGAGTTGCCGAACATGCCGCGGCTACGGCCGACCCCACGGCGCGGAATCCAGCTGCAACTGCCGTTGCGGCCGGGCGAAGAGGTGCCCCGCCACTGGCGGCAGGGCGAACTGCCCATCGAGCAGCATGCCGAGCAACTCCGCCTGCCGCTGAACCTGCCGAAACGGCCGGTGCAGCCGCCGCTGTTCACCGACTTCGACCGAGGGCGCCGACCGCGCCCCCGCATCCAGGACTTCCCGCCACGGGGGTCCGCTCCGTCCGAAGGCCGACAGCCACCGCCGCTGTTCGGCCGACAGCGTCCGCGAGGTGATCACAGATGAGCCGCGTCCCTCATGGCGGGCGGTATGCGACACGCATCCCCGCCGACATCGACCGCGAGGATCGCATCTTGGCGAATCTCACTGCCAGGCAGGTCGCGATCCTCGGCGGTGCCGGTGCCGCCCTATGGGCGGCGTTCATGGCCACCCGGCATCTCATCCCACCGCTGGTCTTCCTGGCCTGCAGCGTGCCGTTCGCATCGGTCGCCGTCGCGTTCGCCCTCGTACGCCGCGAGGGCCAGAGCCTCGACCGGCTCGCCCTCGCGGCCGTCAGGCAGCGGTTGGCTCCGCGCCGATACGTCCCTCGTGACGTCGGCGGAATGCCGCACCGGCTCGGGACTTCCGGCGGCCATCCCCCGGCACCGTTCGCCTTGCCGGTCACCGGCATCCATCCCGACGGGCTGGTCGAACTGGGCGGGCACGGCTGCGCTGCCGTCATCGCCTGCGGCACGGTCAGCTTCGCGCTCGCGACCATCGGCGAACAGGAGGCGCTCGTCGCCGGTTTCGCCCGCTGCCTGCACGGGCTCTCCTCGCGAATCCAGATCCTGGCGCGGGCCGAACGCATGGACCTGATGCCGATGGCTGTCCGCGTCTTCGAGGCAGCGCCCGGACTACCGGACGCCGAGCTCGAAGAGGCCGCGAAAGAACATGCCAGGTTCCTCGCCGACCTGGCTGACCATTCGGAGCTGCTCTGGCGGCAGGTCCTCGTCGTCGTACGAGACGACTCAGCCGATCCCAATGACGCCGACAGCACGCCGGCGCTGCGCCAAGCCGAACAGGTCGCCGCCGCGCTGACGGCCGCAGGTTTCGAGGCACGGGTGCTGGACGGCCCGGCCGTTTCGACAGTGCTCGCGGCCGCCTGCGATCCCAACAACCCGACGCCGTGTTCCCTCAGGGACCCGTACGAGGTGGTCAGAAGCCGATGAAGCGAATCACGAGGTCGCACGCGTTCCCGCGCCGCCGCACCCAACCGCCTGCCCTCGCGCTCGGGCCGGATGCCGTGGAGGTCGGCAGCCGTACCCTCACGCTCGGCGACGGGGTATGTGCCACGTTCACCATCACCGGCTATCCGGCCGAAGTCGGACCGGGCTGGCTCGAGCCGCTGCTGTGCGACCCGGGCCGAATCGACGTCGCCTTGCACATCGAGCCGATCCCGAACCAGGTCGCGGCAGATCGCCTCCGCAAGCGCCTCGCCCGGCTCGAGTCGTCGGCCCGGTCGGACGTCGCGAAGGGCCGGCTGGTCGACTTCGAAGCCGACGCCGCCGCCGATGACGCCCACGCATTGGCAGCCGCCCTCGCCCGCGGTGAGGCCAAGCTTTTCCGCGCAGCCCTCTACATCACCGTTCACGCCGCCAACGAGGCCGAGCTGTCCCGCGAACTACGGCGGATCCGAGCGCTGGCCGCTTCGCTGCTGCTCGACGCCCGGCTCACCACGTTCCGCACCCTGGAGGGCTGGACATCCACGCTCCCGCTCGGGATCGACGCCGTCGGCACGCGGCGGACGATGGACACTCACGCGCTCGCCGCCGCGTTCCCGTTCACCTCGCCCGACCTCGCCTGCCCGTTGTCGGACACGTCGGTGCTGTACGGCGCGAACGTGGCCTCCACGTCACTGGTCACCTGGGACCGCTGGGCGCTCGACAATCACAACGCCGTGGTCATCGCCCGCTCCGGCGCCGGTAAGTCCTACTTCACCAAGCTGGAGGCGCTGCGCTCGATGTACGCAGGGGTCGAGATCGCCGTCATCGATCCCGAGGACGAGTACGCGCGGCTCGCAGACGCGGCCGGCGGTGCCCGCATCGCCCTTGGCTCGCCCGGCGTACGGCTCAACCCCTTCGACCTGCCGTCCGGCGCCGGCAAGACCGCCGACGCGCTCACCCGGCGCGCGCTGTTCCTGCACACCCTGACCGCGGTGCTGCTGGGCGAAGCGCTCGACCCGGCCTCGCGAGCGGTACTCGACCACGCGGTATTCGCCACCTACTACGCCGCGGGCATCACCGAAGACCCGCGCACCTGGTGTCGGCCCGCGCCACTGCTGCGCGACCTCACCGCCACGCTCAACACCAGCGAAGATCCGAAGGCACGGCAACTCGGCGTGCGCCTCGCCCCGTACGTGACCGGAAGTTTCCGTCAGCTCTTCGACGGGCCGACGACCACCAGGCCCGAAGGTCACCTGGTCGTGTTCTCGCTGCGGGACGTGCCCGAGGAGCTCAAGACCGTCGCCACGCTCCTGACCCTCGACGCGACCTGGCGCAGGATCAGCGATCCGCGCGATCGCAGACGGCGGTTCGTCATCGTCGACGAGGCGTGGCTGCTGCTTCGTGACGGTGAGGGCGCCAAGTTCCTGTACCGGCTCGCCAAGTCCGCGCGGAAGTACTGGGCCGGCCTCACCGTGGTCACCCAGGACGCCGCCGATGTCCTCGCCTCCGACCTCGGACGGGCAGTGGTCAGCAACAGCGCTACGCAGATCCTGCTCAGGCAGGCCCCGCAGGCAATCGACCAGGTCTGTGACGCCTTCCGACTCTCCGACGGCGAGCGGGCGTTCCTGCTCGCCGCGGACAGAGGCGAAGCCCTCCTCAGCTGCGGATCCCAACGGGTCGCCCTTCGCAGTCTGGCGTCTCCCGCCGAGGACCGGATCTGCACAACGAATCCGGTCGAGCTCGCCGACCTCGAGGACGGCGACCTGGCATGAACGGACTTCCCGTGTCAGCAGGTCGATCAGGGCCACCGACGCCGTCGTCTCCGGCCGGTCGGTTCCTGAACGATCCCATGGGGACGTTGCGCCACTGGCTGGAGGCCATCGAGGGTCTCGCCCGTCCGCACTGGATGATGCTGGTCGCCGTCGTCCTCACGGCCGCGGTCGCGGTCGCCACGACGCGTACGGCGCTGATCCGATGGCGGCATCGCCGGTTGGCCACGGCGTCCCGGGTCATCGAGATAACCCCGCCGCCGTCTGCGGACCTTGCCGGGGCCGAAGCGTTGTGGGTACAGCTTCTGGGCCTGCTGCGGCCCCGATGGCTGCGCCCGATCACCGGCGTGCCCCACGTCGCCTGGGAGTACGTCTTCACAGCGGCCGGCATCCGAATCCGCCTGTGGGTACCCGGGGTGATCCCACCTGGCCTGGTCGAGCGGGCGATCGAGGGCGCGTGGCCGGGAGCAGCGACCTGCACCGTACGGGTGGCGAAGCGGCCGGCGATGCCCCTCGGGCACGCTGCCGCGGGCGGACGGCTGCGGCTGTCTCGACCCGACCACTTCCCGCTGCGCTCGGACTTCGACACCGACCCGGTACGCGGACTGCTGGCAGCCGCCGGAGGACTCACCGACGCGGAAAGCGTGGTCGTGCAGATCCTCGCTCGGCCGGTGACCGGCCGCAGGCTACGGCGGGCCGGAAGGTACGCCACCGCGCTGCGCTCGCCCGGCCTCGCGACGAACGTCAAGGCGAGCCTGTTCGACCTCCTGCCGGTGGGCGCCCACACACAGCACCGAAGCACAGGGGCGCCGCTCCCCGCCGAGACACTCGCGGAAGTACGGGCCATCGTGGCCAAGGCATCGCAGCCACGGCTGGAGACGGTGATCCGGTATGCGACCGCAACCGACGATGCCGGTCCCAGCGGCCGTGAATGGCTACGCGGGCGGGCGCACGCGATCGCCTCCGCGTACGCCGCCTACACCGGCATGAACCATCTGCGCCGTCAGCGGCTCCGCAGATGCGAAAAGGCGATCCGATCGCGCCGGATGTGCCGTGGAGATCTGCTGTCCGTCCCCGAACTCGCTGCCGTCTGCCATCTGCCGGTCGACGAGACGGTTCCCGGTCTGGCCCGCTCCGGAGCCAGGCCGACCCCGCCGCCACCGGCAGTGCCGTCCGGCGGATCAGAAGTGCGGGTGCTGGGTGACGCCGACGCCGGCCCCCGCAGGGCCATAGGGGTGCGGATCGCGGACGCCCGCCATCACACCCACGTGATCGGCGAAACCGGTGCCGGAAAGACCACCGGCCTGCTGTCCATGCAGCTCAGCGATGCTCAGGCAGGCCGCGCGTTCGTCTCCATCGAATCCAAGGGCGACTCGACCCTGCTGCTGTCGCGCCTGCCCGAAACCGTCGTGGGCAAGGTGGCGGTGATAGACCCCGACGACGGCGCACCGCCACCGTGCGTCAACATCCTCGACGGCGCGACACCGGAGCTCAGCGCTGACGTGGTGGTGGGAATCTTCCGCCGCATCTACGCCGACTTCTGGGGCCCCCGCACCGACGACCTTCTCCGCTCGGCGATCTTGACGGTCATGATCAGGCCGGACGCGACATTGGCCGACATCCCGCGCCTGCTCGGCAACGATGCCTACCGCGCCCAGGCGGTCGCTCGCGTGACCAACCCGTTCCTGACCGACTTCTGGAACTGGTACGACGAGCTGTCCGCCGCTCAGCGTGCGCAGGTCACCGGGCCGGTGATGAACAAGCTTCGCGCCGTCCTGCTGCGCGGCTTCGCCAGACAGGTCCTGGCCGCGGGCCCGACCAGCCTCGACATCGGCCGGCTCCTCGACACCGGCGGTGCCGTGATCGCGCGTCTCCCGAAAGGCGTCCTCGGCGAGGACACCGCCCGCCTCCTCGGCTCACTGGTTCTGGCCAAGACCTGGCAGGCCGTGCAGGCCCGGGCCCGCCGCCCGGACGCGGACCGGCCGGACTGCGCGATCTACATCGACGAGTGCCACAACTTCCTGACGTTGCCCCACGGGCTGGACGACATGCTGGCCGAGGCCCGGTCGTACCGCGCCGGACTCGTCCTCGCCCACCAGAACCTCGCGCAGCTGCCGTCCGACCTACGCGAGTCGCTCGCCGCGAACGCCCGCAACAAGATCTTCTTCACCGTCTCCCCGAACGACGCTCGCCACCTCGAACGCCACCTGGCCCCGAGCCTGAGCGCGCACGACCTCGCCAACCTCGACGCTTTCCAAGCGGCTGCCCGCCTGGTGAACCATGGCGCGCTCACTCCCGCCTTCACCTTCCGGACCCGGCGTCTGCCGGCGCCCGTACGAGGCCGGGAGAAGGCCATCCGGGAAGCCTCACGCGCGCACTACGGCCGCAAACCCACGGCCGAGGCTGCCGGGCCCTTGCCCGGCGACCCGCGATACACCGCCTGAGTCCGTACGAAGGGGGATCAGTCATGCCCACCGACGCCACGAGATCCAGAAACCGGACCACGGACCTGCTCGGCATCCTGGCGACCCGGCTCACCGAGCGTGATCGCTGGCTCCTGCGGATGCTTCACGAACACAAGGTCTTCACCACCGCCCACGTCGCCGACCTCGCCTTCGCCGGGAACACCGACACCGCCGACCACCGACTCCTCATCCTGCGCCGGCTCGACGTCCTCCAGAAAATCCGCCCGCTTCGCCCCGGCGGCGGATCCGCACCCTGCCACTGGCTGTTGAACACCGCAGGCGCCGAGGTCATCGCCGCCGAGCGGGGCCTGTCCCTCAAGGAACTCGGCTGGCGGCGAGACCGTGCGACCGCCGTCATGCTGTCCGCCAAACTGGGCCACCTGCTCGGCGTCAACGGCTTCTTCACCCGCCTTGCCGCCCGGTCCGAGCAAGGACGCCTCAGCGAGTGGTGGCCCGAAGCCCGCTGCGCCGCCACCTGGAAGAAGTTCGTCCAACCCGACGGATACGGCCGGTGGAACACCAGCGATCGGTCGCTCGACTTCTTCCTCGAGTACGACAACGGCACCGAGACCCTCGCACGCGTCATCGCGAAGATCGACTCCTACATGCGCCTCGCCCAAACCACCGGGATCAGCACACCTGCACTGTTCTACTTCACCTCACCACGCCGAGAGGCGAACTTCCGGCGAGGCTGCCCGCCAGTCGGGCTGCCCATCCTGACCGCCAGCACCCGAGCAGACCTCAACGAACCGGCAGACGCCATCTGGGCGCGCCTCGGCACCGATGACCGCCGCCCACTGGCGGACTTCGCCAACCCCATCAGACACCGTCAGGACAGCGCCGGCTCGCCCGCACCTGGACTGGAACCCAGCGCGTGGACGACCCGACCGCGGGAGCGGTGACCGCTACCCCGAGCCCGGACCGTCGCCGTCCCGAGCCGGCGTAGCCGCGCCGGACGCCCTGCGGCCCCACCGCTCCCGCGTCAGAACCGCGAGCCGCGTACGCCTCTGATCGACATCATCCGGTGCGGCCACGGCCCCGCCCGCACCTTCACCCCGCCGCCGCTGACCTCGTCAGACCAGCCCTTGCGAACAGGCAGCACGCCGCCGAGCTGGCGGCAGGTCTGGCGACGCCCTCGATGATGAGGAGGTTCGTCGGCATTGAAGAGATCGAATCCGCCTGGCATCAACTGGATCCGCTTCGTCGTCACCGTGACCGCCCTTGTGGCCGCAGCGGTGCTCTCCAAGCCCGTCGTCACCGCTTGCTGCACAGCCCAGGCCACCGCATCGATGGCAGCCGAACCGACTGAACCGCTCAGGCTGCTCGTGCTCCCGATGCCGATGTGGTGGTCCGGCTAACCGAGAAGATGACGCCGTGAGCTGCGTGGGCAAGCCCTGGGACTGTGCGGCTCACGGCGCCTCCACCATCCTGCGGACGTCACCGCTCTTCTCGTGCGGCTTCAGCGGCGTCTTCGAGCATCGCCAGTGCGCAGCAGGTGACCGGGTTGCACGGGGCGCCCGGGTCTGCGCCGCACTCGTCACAGCCTCTCTGCGGGTCGGCGGGGCGGAAAGCCCAGACCAGCACGTCGGCGTCATACCACTGCGGCCCGATCGAAGTCTGGACAGCGATGATCGCGGCGTCTTCCTTGCTGGGTTCGTCGGTGATCTGCCGGACCGGGGCGAACAGCACGTCCCAACGGCGCAAATCCCCGGCTCGCACGTAGGCGAAGGAGCCGTCGAACTGATCGTTGGTGCTCGTTTGCTCGCCCCCGTCACCCTCGAAGGGTGTGGTGAAGCAAGCGGGCGAGTCATGATCGCCCCCGCAGTAGCCGCAGCAGCGGTCCTCGGCGTAGGCCGACAGTTCCTCGGCGAACTCGTCACGCCACATGAGCTGTTCAGGCGTGTACTCGTCGAAGTAGTCGGCTTCGACATCTCCGGGACGGAGCGTGAGGTAGCCGAGCAGGCTACGGGCAGCCTGAAGGAGCGTCTCGGCGACGGGTCGTGGGCCGCTCCCAGAGCAGAAGTCACGACCGTGGAAGATCGTCTGTTTCTTGTGAGACAGACGGTAGCGGTAGCGGATCCGGTGATCGTCGGTACGGCCGTCGGCTCCTATCTCGAGGATGTGATCGGCGTCGATACGCCACACCAGCACCAGATGCGGCGGCTGTGAGTTTTCGGGCAGCGTCAAAACATGCGTCGTCGACATGGAATCTCCCCGGTGGGATGAAGGTGATGCGTTCCTGGTGTTGCCTCGTGAGCGCGTGCGGCTGACGTGCCGCTGACGCGGTCAGGAGGAGCGGTGGGTGCTACGGCACCGCCAGTCCTGTTCGGCCCAGCGGATCGCACGGACGGCGCGTGCGGCGCGCTCGGCGAAGATCTCTGGCCGAGCCGCTTCGTCCCTGATCGCGTCGAAGGACAAACGGGACCCGATCCGCCCGTCAATCGTGAAGACGAAATCCTCCTGCTCTGTCTGGTAGTGCACGTCCACCGATACGCCACCGCTTGTAAGTGTCTCGATGTACTCCAGACACTCCGTGAGCGTTTCTGCGTTGTCGATCGCGTACGCGACTCCGTGACGTTCGACGTCGTCCATGCATTCGCAGAACGTTACGTCCGGGAATCGATCCCGTACCTCACCCAGATCGAAGACGTATCCGGAGCATGCAGCGCCACGCTTCGCAGAGACGGAGGGCACGAAATCCGCCATGCGTTCACAGATCTGTAGGTGCGCTTCGGGCAGCAGATCGGGCGTGTCCACGATTACGAGTAGTCCTCGCTCGGATCGGTTCGCTGCGCCCATTTTCTTACCCCTTCCCGATCGCGCTTCTTTGTGCTACTTCTATTCGACCACAAAACCTGGCGCTTGGGAGCCCCCCAGGGCGGCGTTTTTCAAGATATTCGCAGGTCAGCGGCATGATCGATATCCAAAAGGCGACCAGCAAGCACGCGACAATGGGACCTCGCATGCATGGCGATACAAGAAAGGCGGGATAGCATTTAAAGAGAGAATTGCAGTTAACACATGGCGCATTAAGGCGCAAACGGCCGAGCCGACCGACCGCCGCGCATCTGTTACGGGCATCAGCCCTCATGTCGGGACGCACGTCCGGGAGGCGCGCATCACGCGTCACCTCGGAAGACGCCCGCTTCGCACCACCGGTTCTAGATCGGTGCCGCCGTCGATAGCCGATCCGGTAGGCGACCCGGGACCCCCCAAGTAACGCGGCCGTCCGGCCGGGATACGAACCGCCGTCACGTCGCCACGTTGGTGTCTACAGTCAGCGACCGGAAGAGTGCGCATGTTTCTCGAGAAGGCTCTTCGCCGAGGCGCGCAAGTCGCTCCTCCAACGCTTCATACGCAGACCTGACGCTTTCGATCCGGTGCAGCCGATGGTATATCCGCATTATCTTGCGGTCGGCTTCTTCATGACATGGGGCTACCTTGACGGCTCGCTCAAGGATCGTGATCGCCCTTCCGGGACGTTGATCCTCGATCAGCCGCACTACCTCCATCGACGCGTCGATGACCTTACGTCGAAGGTCTTGCAGATGCGGTTCGGCCCATGACCCGTCGCCGACATGGGCGAACTCGCCGCGATATATTTCGAGGGCCTGCTCGAATTGTTCCAGGCGACATGTATCGTCATAGGCAGTACGGCCCAGGCGGACCGCCGTCTCGAAGTCCCAGAGATCAGTATCGACCAGGCTGCGGTCGAGCCAGTATCGACTCATCCTCAACTGCACGAATTTCGCACCTGATCCGCCCGTTGCTTCTCGTAGTGCCCTGCGCAGATAGTAAAGCGCGTCGCTAAAACGCTTGCGCGCACAGGAAAGCGGCTCTGACGGCCAGAGATCCTCGATAATGAGGTCCGCGCTGGCACCCTCGGGGTGACAGGCGAGGTACGTGGCGATCTCCCAGGAGAACTTGCGCTCCAGCAAACCGGGAAGCCTTCGTCCCGCCATGGCGATCGATGCAGGGCCGAGTATCTGAAGTCGTGGCTTGATGCGCTGAGCGCGTTGGAGCGCCCTCCCCCCATCGATCACAGTGAGGGCCGATGCCGCGATCGACGATCGAGCCGCCTCGACCGTATCGGGAGTGCCCATTGACGGCGGACCGGCATCGACTCTGCCGTCCACCCTCGCCTCTGACTGAAGAACCTGCGCCTCATCCTGTATGGAGTCGCGCGAGGCGATCGTCAGACGGGCACCGATCAACGCTTGGAGTTCGGGGGACGCGGACGATACTCGGCCGTCATCGTCAACGGCCAGGCTCGCGCCGAGAGACCACCGGCCCGACAGCAGCGCGTAAATCCCGTACTGGACGGCTTCGTTGATCAATGCTTGCAGACGAATCTGCTGGGCGTCGGCATGAGCGAACAGCCATATCTGCCGCAGGCTTCTGGTGTCTCCACCGTTCTCCTGCGTACGGACCCGCCCGGACAGTTCGGCGTGCACCAATGCGATCGCCTCGTCCAACGTCGCCACGACGCTGGCCTCAGCGGGCACCGGTCCGACGCCGAACAGTTCCGCTGCGCAGGCAGCCGTGATGATGAGCACGTCTCGTCTCCGATAGGCAAGGGCCGCGATCGCCGCTCGGAGGACACCGGCGCCGGCCACCCCGATGATTCCGCCGGCCGCGGAGATATCGACGACGACCGGACCCGCGCACGCCCAGCCCTTGAGCGGCTCACCGGGCTCCGGAAGGAACTGCAGGACCCGAACCGCCCCGCTACTCGCGCGGACAGCGGCGTCCCGGCCCGAACCCTGGTCGGCACTCATCGGTGACGCCACCAGTGACGAGGTCAGCAGTGACCGGCGAGTGTCCGAGCGTCGGCGCCCCATGAGTCGGAACGCCTGACGGCGGATTGCACGTAGCCGCTGCGCGTGCGGCGATGGCCCTGTCGTTCCGTCGGTCTTCCGGATCATCTGCACCTCCCCGACATGCCTGGGCCGCGCCCAGACCACCAGAAGAACAGAGAAGCGTGCGCCTGAGCAGCAGGGAAGATGCGGTTCTGCGCAGTGAGGGATTCTGCTCATCCCAGTGCCTGAGGCAGCGCTCGACAGGTCGCCGCGAGAGCGCCTGATGGCGAAACCCCGGAGCCGAAAGACCTGCGACGCCGCAGGTCGCGCACCGCATCGGGTGTTCAACGAGGCACCAGCCCAGCTAGATGACGCAACGCAGTTGTATGATGACGGAGAGTTCTTAGTGAGGTGATTACATCGGAAGACGAGAGCCCCCAGCGGACGCATCGAACCGACGAATCGCATCTGGTCAGCGGGCAGGCCCAAGGTACTCGGGCTGCGACTCGCGAATGCTGTACCGATATCCCCCACTTGCCGGAAAGCTGAAGCATGAACTCTTCCGATACGAGTTCCGTCCGTCGACTCTTCACCGGGCTAGTGGGCGACGACCTGCTGGCCGCATTCGAGAGATTGGTCGCTGCTGACGGTTGCCCGATCTCGCAGGCCGGTGATCGCGTCGGCCCACCTGATCTGGTGAAAAAACTACTCGACTGCGGGATGGCTCATATCGGATCGGCCAGTCCCGATCCCCCGAACCTCGTGCCTGCACCTCTCGACCTCGCGCTCCACGGCCTGCTGCGGAAGAGACAGCAACAACTGATGGAGGACTGCGAACGCCTCATGGACGGTCATCGCCGTCTGTCCTCCATCGAGCGGATACATCCCAAGGCCGAGGGGATCAGTCACCGGCTCGTGGAGGTCGTCGTCGACAGAACGGAGATCACCAGGCTGTCGCACGCCCTGATCAACTCCGCCCGAGACGACTGGATGAGCCTGGAGAATTCCCACCTCGAAACGCCTCTGGATGAGGCCACCGGCTACAGTCCGCCGCCGGCCTTCGAGAACAGCGTTCGCTGCCGCGCGATCTACGAAGCCTTCGTGATGGACAACCCGATCGGAGCACGCGCAGTCCGGGAGGCGATAAGCCATGGTGAAGAGGCCCGGCTCCTCCCTCGAATCGGCATGAAGATGAAACTGGCCGACGCGTCGCTGGCGATGCTGCCTTTGACCCCGACCGGCATGGACGGCGCGATGGTCATCCGCTCGGCCGTCATCGTCGGTGCACTACGCGAATACTTCGAAATGCTGTGGGAACGAGCGATGCCCGTTGGCACGCAGCCGGAATCACGCACCGGCCTGCCCCCCGTCGAGGAAAGGGTCCTTCCGCTGCTCGCCCAAGGACTCACCGACGAGGCGATAGCGCACCGGCTGGAGGTCAGCCTGCCCACCGTCCAACGCCGCCTTGCCAACCTGAAGAAGCGCCTCGCCGTCGACACCCGTATCGCCATCGTCGTGGCCGCCATGCGCCGCGGCTGGATTCAATGACGCGCCGACCACTTCGGCGCTGCGACCCTCCGGGACTGTGATGCTCGATCTGCTCTCGTTCGTCCCCAAGGCCCGGCTCCAACCGGGCGTCGCCCTATCGCCAGACGCCACCATGGTGGCCTACTCCTACAACCCCGCTCGTCAGTTCGGCCTATGGATCGCCCCCGTCACCGGCGGTCAACCGCGTTGCCTGGTGGAGTTCCCCGACCGGGCTGTGCGGCAGGCCGCGTGGTCCCCGGATGGCAAGTCCCTGGTGTTCACCGCCGACCGCAACGGAGACGAGCAGTATCAGATCTACCGGATTCCGGTCACGGGCGGACAGCCGGAGAGGCTCACCACGGCTGACGACCGCCAGCACACACTCGCGGCCAAGCCGTACGACCCGACCGGTCGTTATCTGATCTACGCAGCTAACGACCGCGATCAGGCCGTGCAAGATCTCATCATCCGGGATCTCCAGGGCGACACCGAGCGCAGACACATCCCTGTCGGAAAGGGCTTCTACAAGCCCGTTGGCACATCGCCGGACGGTCGTTGGGTGCTGATCGAGGGCTTCAGCGCGAACATCGATTCGGACTGCTACCTGCTCGACCTCCACGCACCCGGCGCCGAACCCGTACTGGTGACCGACAGCAGCGCCTACTTCGACCCGGTCTGCTGGGCCCCGGATTCCACCGGCTTCTACCTCCTCACCACTGTCTGGGGGGAGTACGTCGCCGGTGCCAGATACTCGCTGCAGGACGGAACCCTGCGGCCGGCCGTCAGCGCCGACTGGGACGTCGAGACCCTCCGCGAGGTCGGGGAGACGCTCCTTTGGACGCTGAACGAGAACGGCCGTTCCGTACTCCACCTACGCCGAGGACAGGCGGAGCCGACATCTCCAGCCCTCCCATCAGGTGTGATCCGCGCACTCGACCTGTCGCGCGACGGCACGGTGGCCACGATCCAGATCGAGACCGCAGCACGCCCCGCCGAAATCGCCGTTCTCGAGCTGGAGAGCGGGGCTCTGACCTACCTCACCGACACCCGGCCGGCCGCCCTGTCCAAGATCGAGGCGATCGAACCGCAGCCTGTCACCGTCTCCGCCCGCGACGGCCGCTCAGTACACGGACTCCTGTACCGCCCGCACGGGGCAGGACCATTCCCCGCCGTCATGTGGATCCACGGCGGCCCTGAAAATCAAGAACGCTTCACCTACGAAAGATCCGGCCTCTACCAGCACCTCCTCAACCAAGGGATCGCCATCTACTGCCCCAACATGGCCGGTTCCACCGGATACGGCATGACGTTCCGAACACAGCTGTACCGGGACTGGGGCGGAATCGACCTCCGCGACTTCGAAGACGCTACTGCCCACCTGCGGTCACTGCCCTCGATCGACCCGGACCGTCTCGCCGTAGCCGGCGCCTCGTACGGCGGGTTCGCCGCCCTGTCCTGTCTCACCCGACTCCCCCACCTGTGGAGCGCCGGCGTGTCCTTCTGCGGACCGTCGAACCTCGTCACCCTCGCCACCGCCTGCCCGCCGACCTGGCGGACCTTCGTCAACACCGTCCTCGGCGATCCCCACGACCAAGCCGACGCTGAGCGCCTGAGACGATGCTCACCCATCACCTACGTGGACCAACTCACCGCTCCGTTGCTGGTCATCCAAGGCGCCCACGACCCCCGCGTCCCCAAGCAGGAATCCGACCAGATCGTCGCCAAACTCCGCAGCCGCGGAGTCGACGTCCGCTACAGCGTCTACGACGACGAAGGACACGGTTTCACCAAGCGCGACAACGAGATCACCGCAAACGCCGACATCGCCGACTTCCTCATCACCCATCTCAAGCCCCGATGACACGGTGCGTTCATCATCTGCGGAAACGCTCGTTAGTCGCCCGATGGCGCCATATTGGCGTGTCTGTGCGCTACGCCATGACTACGGACAGGAGCGCAATGGCGGACGAAGGCAGGCCACACGCTGCGTGGCTCACCCGACGCCGTTTGATTGTCCTCGCGTGTGTGCTGTTTCTTATCGCAGCCTCCTACGGAATCTGGGTCTCGCGGGTCGGCGGAGGCGATTTCCCGAGCGTCATGTCTCTACGGCAGTGGCGTACGGTCGCCGACCCGGGGTTGGACGTTTGGCCTACGACGGGGAACCGGCGAGGCGACCGGGGGCTCCTCAGGCGCGCCACGGCAGCCTGGCAGCGACCAGACAGCGGCCAGAACGGGCCCGAAGGGCAGATCACCGTGCTCTTCGCCGACGAGATCGACGATCTGCGGGTCGTCGTGATGCGCGATGAAGGCGACAAGTTCCTCTCCACTCGGGGGATCGCCCGATACGTCGAGCGGAAGGCTCGAAACCGGGAGCACCGCTTGGCTGCAGTCCGGATCAACGACCATGATGGGTACGCCCCGGCCATAATCGGGCTGGTCACCACAGCGCAGGGTGTCCGATACCTGTTTCCGCCCTGGCGGACCAACGTCCGCGTCACCGACCTGTCCGCCGCCAACCTGCAAGGGCGCTCTTTGGCTGTCCGGGGCGGAGTGACCGACCCGATTCGGCTATCCGACGAGCAGACGAATGGCTCCCCATGCCGCGGGATGATCGCCCTCCAGGCGACGGAGCGGCGAGCATCCGGCCCAGAGCTCGAAACCTTCATCTCGGCTCTCGGGCCGGGAAATCCCCAGATCGCCTATCACCCCGACGTGGCGATGCTCCCCGACGACGCCCGCGACCGCCAGCAGCCGATCACTACACCCGACCAATGGCAGGCGATCAAGGACGTGGCGTGCCGCCAAGGGATACCGGCCGTGATCAGCCCGACCCACATCAATATCTGGCCGGTCTGGCACGGTCGACTCCCCCACGGCGGCGACGCCTCTGCACATGTCGCCGAAGTCTGGAGTAATGACCGCGGACACGACACCTTCGCGGTGTTCGATATCGCTGGCGAACAGGTCGGCGAGGTCGCCGGAGCGCACAGTCAAAGCGTGGACATGGCCAACGGAGGAATCGCGGTGGTCGTCGCCCGCTGGAGGGCACCATCCGGCCGCTGGTGCTACACGGCCGCCGGCAACCAGCACATCAACCGCATCCAGATGTTCGGCCAACACGTGAGCGCTCAAGACCAACACGGCCGGTTTCTCACGACGTCGGCCCCGCCCGACGATGAACCACCCGCCATCGCGACCATCGCCTACGACACCAACAACCACCCAGTGGCGTCTGCCCTCCCAACCACTCTTCCCTAACCCGGCACGACCGCCCTGCGACCGCCCATTGCCCGTAAGCACCATGCCGAAGGACGTGGGGCGGCGCCGATGGAGTTTTACGTTTGCACGCCCGCCGATGCGCGCCTCGCGGCATGAGAGTGCACCGGCCTCATATCCCCACGCTGCATACAGGTCGCCATTTACTGGAGCCGTTGTGGAAGCTGCGCCCCGCCCCACAGGCAGCCTGGTTGAGCGGACCGAGTGCCGTCCTGTTCATGGTCATCGGTGAACCACCACGCTGGAAGGCGGTACGGTTCGGCCCCGTGCCCCTCGATGCCTTCGGACTTGAGCAGGCACGCGATCGCCTGATCGACCAATTGGACATAGGTGGCGAGGACGCTCCGGGCAATACTTGTGTTCACCGTTCGGCCCGACCATGGCTTCTCTCCGCTGCGGTGGCCGGCACCAGCGTCGCTGCCCATGCCTTCGTAAGACGGCGCTGCCATCTTGTTAGGTAGGACCCGGTGCGCCACGCCGTTGCGTAGCTCGATGAAGTCGTCCAAGCGCTTCGACATGCCGTCGTAATCCTCGACAGCGCTCAACTCAACGGGGGATCCGAGCCGCTTTCCAACAGCAGAGTCGAAGAAAGTGAGGATCAACGCGCCGGGAAGTTGGAAGGAGGCAGGACACTGCGCCGTTGCCTGCGCCAAGATTCCCGCGGTCTTCGTCTGTTCGTCCTGCCGGCCCAGTCGGCCTACAGTTTCCCGCTCACCCAAGGGGAACCTGACGGCTGCGCCAACCTCGTACACCAGCCGCTCCCACGTCGATACAGCCAGCATGACCACCAGCGGGTTCAGCACCGCCCGCGGTTGATCACCACCGCTCGGACGTTCATTGTGAATCAGTACGAGATCGATTGCGTCGCCCAGCGCTCCCGAGCCCCCAGACAGGCACGCACCACAGGCGGTAGGGCGTCAACCTTCTCATTAGTCAGCTCACCACGGATCGATCCAAACGGCATCGGAACATGATCTCAGGTGCCCAGCCGATCGTGCGGGCCTTTTCTCCCGACCCCTCGCGCCCGCCGTCGCACTCTTCTCCGCACGTCCGGACGCCAGCGACGGCGACGGCGACGTCACCTTCGACGACGAGCGTTTCGCGGCAGAAGAGGATGCCAGCGATCGCGAGAACCGAGGTTCTGCGGCTCGGCCGGGTGAGACTACCGGTAGTAGCGGTGTCTTCAGCCACCGAGCGTAGGTCTCCTGATCGGCCCGCCCCCGACGGGCATCATGCCCGCCGGAGCGGCAGGATGGGCGGGTGCTCATCGTGCGCGCGACCAAGAAGCTACTCGACCGCATCGGCCCACCTAACCTGAACGAAGGCGAGCAGCCCACCACCCTGCTGGGCCAGTGGTACGCCACCGCACTGTTCTGGAAACCCCAGGTCGCATTGTTCGTCAACGAACCCACGCTGCTGCCCGTCCTGATGCCGCTCGCCCCCGCGGCGACCCTGCTGGCCAGATTCCCGCAACAGGTCGCCACGGTGCTCGCCGCGCACGGAACCCCAGAAACAATCATCAGCGCAGAACTAAAGCAGATGCACGACCACCGCCTCGCCAAGACCGCCAACCGCAGCGTCGTCGGCATCATGAACGACTTCACCCGCCTCGCCGAGACCTACCACACCGACACCCCGGCGCCGGACTTGCTCGGCCTTGCGATACGACTGGCGACCACGCCCTGCGGCCCGCTCTACAGCAAACACGTCAGCCCCGACTGCGCTCCGTCACGCCTCCCGCGAACTGACCCGACCGACGACCCCACAGCACCACGCCGACCGGCAGGGACGGACGCGGTGTGCCGTCCTGTCCGCGGCATGAGAGTGCACCGATGTGCGCACGCTCGTCGAACGCGGACCAAGACGACCGCCGATACGGCGCCTGTGGTCCATCAGTCAAATGAGATGGCCCGTCGGCGCGCGACGCGTAGCTGGTGGCCATGACCGCAGTTCCGTAATGCGAACAATTGGGGTCATAGGCCAGCGTCGACTAGTACTCGCGCGGGAAGCGACCAGGCCGTATTATTCGACTCGCCACCGCCGACATGAAGCGTGCGCGAATTTGCATATAGTAGTCGTATAATTTCTCCATCAAAGATATAGGATGCCGAAAAAGCTCGAATGATCGACTTACCGTCTACGAGCCAGTCGAAGTGCTTGCTAAGCGTCTGTTTCTCACCGATGATGGTCCAGAGAAGGCATCGGTGATCGGCTCGAAGAACTGACGCGAGGGCCTCCATGGAAACGTGAATCGTGTCGGGTCCCACCTCTCGGATGGAGAAGTTCTCCGCAAGCACGGTGCCCTCGGCACCCCAACGGAAGTCATCCATCCGTTGCAGGCCAAGAAGAGCACAAAAGGATGTGGAGGGCAACAGTCCGTACAGGTGCTTGCTGTCGGACTGGTCCAGGTCGTTGGCCACTCCGCCATAGCGCGTTGTCGTGATCATGTAGTCACCGGGCGGCTGGAGCTCCTCTCGGTAGGTGCCGTCGCGCTCCGCCGGGCTTGGCCAGTCCGATTTGTACGGATGGTCGGCGAGCAACAGCCCTGATGGGCTACCAGACTCTGGGCTCCACCGTCTGTTCCAGTTCTGTCCCTCGGCCCACTCGCGCCAGATGCCGACATGGTCCGGGTCGATGATGTAGGAGCGGATCTGTGTCCAGATCTGGTGGTGGGGTTCGCGGGTGGCGGCGTCTTCAGGAGGCTGGGGCTGTGACCACTGATAATGTCCGTCCAGCACCAGCCAAGCAGATCCGGTGTGATGCCTGCCGACTAGCAGGCGATCCACCTGCGGAACATTGGAATCGTTGTTAGGCCATTCCCCGTCGAGATGGACGGGGAAGGCGACGTCAATTGGCGCGAACCAGGTCCTCGACGTGTCTTCGTAGGTGCGATTCTCTGTTCGACGCAATAGAACTGTGGGATCGATGTCGTGCCCATAGGCGTCGAGCGGTGTGTCGTATTGAGTCCGACCGCCGCCATGGAAGTCCGGGCGTAGACGATGATGGTCGGCAATACGCCCCGATATGCGCTTGAATGCGATCCATATATACTTCTGCGCGAATCCCTCCAGCTTTTTGCCTTCACCCGAGGATTGCCGGGGAAGGTTTCGGTCGATAGACTGAAACCGTTGAGGGGTCCACCCGAGTGTCAAGACTTGGTCGAAGATAAGCCGAGCAACGACGTCGGCGTCGACTTCACTGGGCAGATCGAATTCTCGGAGAACCGAGTCGATAATGTACTTGCGAAAATCGTCGAAGTCCGACATCACTTTATGACTGACGCTACTGTAAAAGTAGTCCGGTGGTCCGGACATAGCTTCGATCTCATCCTGTGATCGGCATTCCTGGATCCACGTCGACTCGTATGGCGGTCGGATACGGGTCGCGATGTCGTCGATCCCAGGGGTCCACTCGCGCTCTAGTGCTTCCTCGATCACTCGACGGACGTAGTCGCGACTGTGTAGATTCTCGGGCCAATAGCCGCGGGTCAACGTGAAGTCGCGTACCGCATCAGCGACTACGAAGACGCTCTCGGGACGTTCGGCCCGCTGGGCAATGCCGCAACCGACCGACAGCAGGCGTTCCTCGATGTAGTCGTCGTCAACGCCACGGAAGTCGCGCAACATCTGCTGATAGACCGGCGGGGACTCCTCGAGCAGGGCGATGAGTGCCTTCGTGCTGTTGTCCCTCGTTAGGCGGTTTGACGACGACAAGGCCCAGGAAAGTGTCAGCGCGACGAGGTACCGCACCTCGTCGGTGGCCGCTGTGCTGGCATCGGACCATGCCCACTCGATGAGGACCGGTAGGTGTCCGTCCACGTCATCCTGACGATCGCAGAACCATGACCAGGTCGCGTCCCGCTCCGGCAGAGGGGTGCCCATAAGACGAATATGCAGCCAGGCCGCGTTCAGCTTGTGATTGGGCACCGCTGCAACCTGGAGAAGGGCGTTTGTGGCTGCGTCGGATACATCGGCGTTCTTCTGTAGCTCCTCAAGCAGCTCAACGGACCGGTCGCTGACTGCTGTGCTCTGTCGCCAGGCGAGACTGCGCAGGAAGTCGCCGTGCGCATAGAAGTGGTATTCGGTTGTCCCGACGTCGAGCATGTCGATCAGTTCGACACCGTGGATCTCTGGAAGCACCGAGGCCAAGGCTTGCAGCACGCCAGAGTATTGGTACCACCTCTCCGCCATGCGCCTGCATTCGGCCTCGATCTCGGACAGGTCCTTGGCGGCGATCAGTCTGCCTATCGCGATGTCGCCGAGGCGCTCGTATCCGAACCTGATGTACGACGTGCCGTCCACCATATGCTCAGAGAGGAGTCCCTCCTTCAGTAGGCCATTGAGAAGGCTCACGCTCCACGGCCTGTCCGGAAGCAATGCAGAGGTCATGGCTTCGACTTGAGTCTTGGCTAGTCTACGACCGCCGGCGTACATGGCTGAGGCAAGCTGCGCTACCACGATACGGACCAGGCCACTGGCGGGGTCGTAGTCACATCGGTCTTCGGCACCGAGACGAGCGTCTATTGCGTCTAGGAAGCTGTCGTAAATCCATGTGGTTCCGACGCCAGTCCGAGGGAAACTGTGCTCTCCGCGCTGCTGCAGGGTCGTACACAACAGCTTCAAGAAGAGAGGGTTGGTGAACTCAGGGTCGAGCATGGGGAACGAAGGCCGTTCGATGTTGTACCAGTCAAGGAACTGGCGGATCGCACCGCGCGTGAACTCCGCAAAGCCCGTGTGCTGAAACGCCATCATGTGGTCTTGCAACCGGCTGGGGAATGTGTCTACGAGAAACTCGGTCCTACAGGACAGCACCAAGCGGAGGTGTGGCCGCTGAGCCACTTCGTTGAAAAAGCTTCCGAGGTACTTACTCCATAGCTTCCGGTCGGTCGCTTCGTTCAGTGCGTCGATGATCAGCAGACCGATTTCGCCAGCAGTTTGGCATGCGGCATCAAAGGTGGCGAGGAGTTGGCCCGGCGGGCCGTTAAAGCCAATGATTCTGCTGAGCTCCGCATCTATCGGGCCTTTCTCGAATTGTTCCCCGAGCGCGATCAGCGTAGGAAGGCCGGTCGCTGTGCGCTTCTTAGCAAGATCACAGAGAAGATGCGTCTTGCCCGAACCGCCGGTTCCGGTGATGAGCACGGCGCGTTGACCGAAGCTCTGCCAGTCGCGGCCGTGCGCGAGTTCACTCAACTCGTTGATGGCCGACCGGATCGCGCGTACTTCTGAGGCAAGGCCGGCCGCATTGCCGACGTAGCAGCCGTCGCGGAGGCAGTACTTCCGGAGTAGTTCCGACACTGAATCGAGTGGTTGCCACGTCGGCTCGATCTCGGACAGCAGGTCCGGGAGAACCCCATCTGGGCCCCGTGCCTGCGAGGACGCCAGTACGACGACTTCGTCGAGCTGGTCTAGACAGCGGTTCACGTCGTCGATCGCCTGCCGGAACAGATCAGTTTCGACCTCGGGCACCGACAGTCCGTAGTCGCCGCGAGCCTTGCGCAACGCACCGAGCTTCACTCGAATCACATCCTGGAAGGCTGTTGTTCGTCCCAAGCCCTCAAAGACCTGCGAGATGGGAAGCCCGACGTTGAGCTCGGGAGAGTATCGCTCACCGACGTCGGCCTCGGCACGCGCAACGATCTCAATGAACCGCTCGTCGGAGAATCCATCGAGATCAAACCAGTACCGCAGACGTCCTACCTGTGAGGGCTGCAGTAGACACGAGCGCAGTTGATGTTCACCCAGGTAGATGAACCTAACGGTCTTGCCGACAGACTCGGCAGCGGCCTCCCGCCTCTCGACGTACTCGTTCCACTTGGTGAAGGCGCTCTTTGTTCTGGGGGTATCGCCCGCTGGGGGGTCGTACGGCAGAAGGACGTAGTAACGGGCAAGATTTGCTTCCGTGGATATCGCACGGCGGACCGACTTGTCGATCTGACTGAACGCGGCGTCGCCGAGCTCGAACAGGTACTTAGCCTGCCAGCACCAGCTGGCACCACTCGAGAGGACACCCCTACCCTCGCGTCCACCATCGGGATTGCCGAACGTGCTGAAGATGGTGTCCGGTGGCCAGGCGACGAGACCACCAGAAATCATGAGCTGAGAACACAGCTCCTCAAACCCGTCACGTCGCGAGCCTGATGGAGCCTTGCCACGCATATGCTCAAAGTTAATCTCGGGCAGCAGGTGCACTAGTACCTCACAATGCAACGCTTCCAAGAACAGCGATCAAGTTCGAGGGTTACTGCAGTGCCGAATTTCAGCTGCCAAAGCCCGATGCGGTAATCGAGCCAAGTATCAACGCGGCTTTCGGCGATGCCGAGTTTAGTGCCACGGTCACCGGCATTCGGCAGATGGCTAGCGCTGCACAGGGACCGGACAGGTCTCACGAGATCAGATGCGCCGCCAGCGGCTGGACCCGCACGTCGTGATCGCGAAGGTAAGAGGGCCAAGGTCCACTGGAGGTCCGGAGCCTGCAACCTTGCCGAACCTTGCGTCAGCGACACCGAGATGAGCATCGAGCCGGCCTGAAGATGCACTCTCATCGGCATGACAGTACGTCCGACGGGCAGCATCAGCAGGCTGTCTCCGTCATCCAGTGCTGCGGACGGCCTGCGAAGCGGGGGGCAAGTCCCTCAGGCGCCGAGCGAACCCGTCAGGTCCAGCTTGCCCTGCTTGATGTCGTCGATGAACGCCGCCCAAGCCGACGAGGTGAACGCCAGCGTCGGCCCGTTCGGGTCCTTGGAGTCGCGTACGAGGCGCAAGGTGTGCAGCATCGCCGCTTCGACACAGCCTTCCCCGGCGTCGCTGAACGTGCTCTTGCGGAAGACGGCCTGAGGTCTGTTGCGGTCGGTCACGCGGTCTCCCTCTGCAATCACTGTCTCGCCAGCCGCGCGAGCAGCGTCAGCGTCTCCTCTGGGCTGAGAGCCGTCGCCTGCATCTGCTCGAACGCTAGGGCGTGGGTGTGCACCTGCCCTTCGTCCTCAACGTACAGAGCGCCAGTCACATTCTCGACATAGACGACGTTCGGGAAGTACTGCTCGGGGAACTGCAGGATCGAGAAAGAACCGGCAACACCGGGATGGACACCGGCGGTTGCCGGCATCACCTGGAGCATGACGTTCGGCAGCTCCGCCAGTTCGAGGAGTCGCGAGAACTGCGCTTGCATGACCTCGCCGCTGCCGCAGACTCTGTGGAGTACGGCTTCGTCGATGATCGACCAGAATCGCAGCGGCTGATCTCGATCGGTGAGCACGGCCTGTCGCGCCATTCGCACGGCCACCCTACGGTCAACCTCTGCAGGGGGCTTGAAGCGCATCAGCGCCGCCTTGATGACGTTCCGGGCGTAGTCCTCCGTCTGTAGGAGACCGTGGATCACGCCCATGCTGTAGCAGCTCAGCGCTTCGGCTTCGGCCTCCAGCCCGATGTAGGTGGCGTAGTCGGTGCTCAGCGGCTCTGTATCCCACCAGTCGCGTTGACGCGCGGTCCTGGTGAACGTGATCAGGGCGTCGCGCCGGCGTCCCGCGACCCCGTACAGGTCGAGAACGCCCTGAACCTCGGGTGCAGCGACACGTCGCATGACGGTTTCGATCCGCGACAGCTTGGTCTTGCTCCAGCCGAGCTGTTCGGCCGCTTCTTCGAGTGTCAGCCCGCTCGCCTCGCGCAGTCGCCGTAGTTCGGCGGCCAGTCGTCGTTCGCGCACTGTGGGTTGCCGTGTGGACACCGCGTCAGTCTGCCCAGCGTCGCAGTCAGCAGCAACCGTGTTGGGCCTGATCGCCACAACAGATCTTGAAATTGTTTCTTGAAACTGTTGCGGATACCGTCTCGCGCCCTGCACGATGCGTTCAGAGTCAAGAACAGAGAGTGAGGATGGTGACGAGAGCGCGTGAGCCATCGAGATCGCCGATCACGCTGGTCAGCTCATCGGCCGGAAACGGCTCGCACCCGACCTCTCCCGTCCCCAACCGGAAATCAGGACCCCGGTGGGGCGGTGCCCCCGACACCGCCCCACCGGTCAGACGCTGCGGCCGCGACCGACGCTCATGAAGTCAAGGAGCATTTCGGCCGGGTCGCAGCCGACATGGGAGGAGTGTTTGAGTGTCCGTTTCCCTCGTCGACGTCCACGGCGGTCTCGCAGGTGAGTCCGACGCCATGCGCTGGCGCCGGACATTCCCTGGCCATCCCGATCAGGCGCGCCCTGCGCGCCACTTCGTCGCCTTCCTTCTGGCCGGTTGCTCGCTCGCCGACGACGCCGTCTCCGTGACAGGTGAGCTGGTCGCCAACGCCCTGCGGCATACCTACTCCGGGAAGCCCGGCGGGCTCTTCATCGTCGAGGTACGACGCTGGTATGGGGGCGCAGCCGTGGCCGTGACCGACCAGGGCGGTCCGAACGAGCCGACGATACGCGCGCCCACGGAGACGGCAGAGTCCGGACGGGGACTCCACACGATCAACGTCGTGACCGACAGATGGTGTTGGACCGGCGACGCAAGCAGCCGCACGGTAACCGCCGTCTTCAACGAGCGCTGATCACGCCAAACCGCTTCTCAGGCTCTCACGACGCCCGACTACGGCACACGCCCAGGCAGGTTCGGGCTTCCGAGGAAAGGCCAGTGCATGAACACCAACGCGCGACTGCACGCCGAACTCATGGCAACCATCGATCGAGCGTACGAGGCCGCCGACCAGACCGACGGACCGACGATCCGCGCCCTTCTCGACGACCTCGTTCGAGCAGGGGTGGAGCAGGGTACGGCCGCATCCCTCAGCCACGCCCATCGTCTGGCACTGGACGCCACTGCCGCGCTGGTCAGCGTGGTCGACACCCACCGGTACGGATCTCACTGTTCCGAGTGCGGAACCACCGGTCTTTGCCGCACCCTACGCGGAATCTGCGAAATCTTCATTCCTGGCGATGCGCGGTCCCAGGACCTGAGCCTGCGCACATCGTCACAGCCGGTGGATGTCCGGCCGATAACTGTCCGTCGACGACTCCACAAGGACTCGATACACGAATGACCCTCAGGAGGCTGGACCCGGGCGGCTTTCTGCCCGGTTCTCCTCTGATCCTCGACGAAGAGAGTGAATGCAATGATCCGCTCGGCAACCGACGTACACGCCCAAACGAACGGCGATGTGATCGCGATAATGGCTACCGCGATGCGAGCCGACAACGCCGCGATCTGCGCCGCCATCGAAGAGGTCGGCGCCCGAGGGCGGCTTGATGCTCACACCGCGGAGTTCCTTCGCCAAGCGCGCACCAGCATCCTCGGCGCGTGTGCCGCGCTGAACGGCGTACTCCATGCACACCGGTGCGTAACCGGCCCGTATGGCGTCACCGTCTGCGCGAGCTGCGGAACGACAGACGTCTGCCGGACTCTCCAGCACATCAACGACTCCCTACTCGCCTACCGCACCTGCCGCGTTGCCGAGATCGACCGCGCCGAAGCCTGGCGCCAGGCCGACGCCTGGCTCAACCGCGACACCGCACACCCTCTCTTGATCGCGGTGGAGGAATTCCCCGACGGCTTCGTCACCTGGCCCATGCCGCAGCCGAGGACGACGAGTGCCAAGACGTTACTCGTCGTCGACAAACGCACCGGCCGGCTGACCCGCTGGCCGCCGCTCTCCAAAGACCTCTTGGCCGTCCAGTACCGCAATCACCTCCAGGGCCGTCCACTCGACCTCGGCCCATCGGAGGGACGCCGGTGATGCGGTGATGCAGGAAGTGACACGCTCAGGAACACAGGTTCCAACAATCGCAAATGGGCTACAAATGCCTGGATTTGCCCAATTCAACGCCGATGCGGGAAAGACGTAACTCGCGGCCTGCGACTCACATTGAGCGCAAGAATACGACAGAAGGGCTTGCAGGGCGCGGTCTGGGTTCAGATCGGGCTACGTGGTTGGACTCTCGTGGCGGCGACGCGGTTCCTGGTTGGCCTCGTTGGGTCAAGCGTGAGTACCTCCGAACGGTGTCGGTTATGGTCAGTGGGAAGGCGGGTTGAGGGGCTGGAGGACTCCCCACGGTGCACGGCGAGACGCGGGCTCACTATGACCGGCTGGCGGACAGCTACAACGAGAACTGGGCGCACAGCGGCGAGTTCATCGGCTGGATGACGGAATGCATCCTCAAGCGGCTCGATCCTGCGCCCGGAGTGGGTCGTTTCTCGAAAAGGCGTCCGAACTGCGGGCGCGGGCCGATCGGCTGCCCCTTGAGTCCTCGGTGAGCGAGGCGGAAGTACCTTGGAAGGTCAAGGAGAGAATTCTCAAGGTTGGGGCGAACATCGCCCTGCGGTCGGGTGCATGGTCGGAGGCGCATGACCTCGGTACGAGACTTATCGTAGCGATGGATCACCGGCCCCACCGGCCTGTTCCGGCAGGTCACCGCCCTGACCAAGCCCCAAATCGACCTACTCGCCAAGCTCGACATCCCCGCCCCCAAGCAGGTCATCGACCTCCAGCCCGCACCCCGCTGACCAGCAACAACACCATCGCCTAGAGAAACGCCCTCCAGGCGACCATCAGCATGTCAGCCCAGCTCAGACCCCAGACCCGCGGCTCTAGGCCGCTGAATTACGTCGAACGCGGGACACCGTGTTGGTGGATATGCGTGCGCGGCTGGCGGCCTCGGTCCGCCCGAACCGGATCTTCGAGCGGACTTTGGTGGCGCCGCCCAGGCGGGACTGGTGAGCCGCAGGCGGTGCTGGACTCGGCTCCGATCTTTGACGCGGTGGCCACGCAGGACACGATCACGCTGATCCGTTCGGCGGTCCGTGGTCTGCTGCGGGCGGGTTGCGATCCTCACCGACCCCGGAAGGCCGGTGCTGCATGAACGTCGGCGCGGGACCGCCCATGTCCTCCACGTTGCGATCCTCACTGGCCCCGGAGGGCTGGTGCTGCGTCCCGGCCGCCTTCGTCCTCGTTGGGGTCGGGCCCGTTGCGATCCTCACCGACCCCGCGTCAACGACGCTGCCTCAAACGCTACGTTGCACGCGAGATCTTCAAGGTCCTCACCGGCGCAAACACCGTGGACAGCGACCTCCCCTTCACCGCTTGACAAACATAGGAGCATCGGGGCGGTTCATAGACAACGGCGCCACCAACGTGCTCGCCACCAACCATCCGGCGATGCACGGGCACGCAAAGACCACGTGCCTCACGGGATGGCCTGCTACGTGATGGCCTCTCTTGCGACCACGTACTGTTCGTGATTCCAGCACGCGGGCGATCAAGGACAGTGACGATATGAGTGCATCACTGACTTCGGAGTTGGCTGGTCGGATCGCCGTCGTAACGGGCGCCTCCAGCGGCATCGGCGAGCAGGTCGCGCAGGCTCTGGCCCGCCGGGGTGCAGCCGTCGCTCTTCTCGCTCGCCGCGAGGACCGGCTCACGGCCATCTGCGCGGACATCGAGGCCCGCGGGGAGCGGGCCGTCCCCTTCTCAGTCGACGTCACCGACTCCGCAGCGGTCGACGACGTGGCCCGACGCGTTAGGGAGACCCTGGGGCCTGCGGGCATCGTGGTCAACAACGCGGGGATCATGCTGCCGACCCCCCTCGGCGATCCTGAACCGAAGGACTGGGCCGATCAGACGGCGCTGAACGTGGGCGCGGTCAACTACACCGTACTGGCTTTCGGCGGCCAACTTGTCGAGGCTGCCGCCGCCCACGGCGTAGCCGATCTGGTCAACATCGCTTCGATCGCGGGCAAGACCCTCTTCCCCGGCTACTCGGCCTACGCAGCCTCAAAGTCCTACGTCATCCACCTCGGCCGGAGCCTGCGGGCCGAGCTCGGGCCGAAACAGGTACGGGTGACAACCGTCGAACCCGGCATCGTCGACACCGAGCTGCAGTCCCACATCCCCAGCGAGGAGTCCCGGGAGCGCCTGGCCGGCACCCGGACCCGCATCGAATGGCTCACACCCGAGGACGTGGCCGACGCGGTCACCTACACCGTCTGCCTCCCGCCTCGAGTCAACCTGGCCGAAATCGCCATCCTGCCCACCCGGCAGCCTGCCTGAGAGGAAGGCGGCCATGACCGCCCCGGCACTCGATCTCACCCAGTTCACCGTCGCCGAAGCCGCGCCTGGATACTGGCGCGCGACCTTCGACCACCCGCCGACGAATCTGATGAACGCCGTTACCGCCAGCGAGCTGCGGACGATCGTGGACGCGGCGGAAAAGGCAGACGACCTACGCGTATTGGTCCTGGACAGCGCCAACACCGACTACTTCTTCGCGCGCTACGACCTCTCGGCTGGGCCGCTCCCCTCTGACCCGGGTCCCACGGGGCTGCCGCTCTTCCTCGACACGACGGTCCGGCTCAGCGCCCTCCCGGCGATCTCCATCGCGCAGATCCAGGGCCGCGCTCGGGGTGGCGGCAACGAACTCGCCCTCGCCTGCGATCTGCGCTACGCCGCACGTGAAACGGCCGTCCTCGGTCAGCCGGAGATCGGCTCCGCCCTCGTTCCCGGCGGCGGCGGCCTGGAGCGCCTGGTGCCTCTGATCGGCCGCAGTCGGGCCCTGGAGGTCGCCGTGACCGGCGAGGACTACGACGCCGAAACAGCCGAGCTCTACGGGTGGATCACCCGCGCCTTCCCGGTCGCGGAGTTGGCCGGGCACATCGACGCGCTGGCCCGGCGGATCGCCTCCTTCGACCAGGACGCCCTCGCAGCGGCCAAACGCTTGATCAACCGCACCACGGAGCCCGACCGGGTTGCGTTTCTCGAGTCCGCGAAAGCAACTGCGCAATTGGCTGCCGGCCCGGGCTTCCGGCCTGCGCTTGAGCGCCTGCGCGCTCAAGCGCAACGCGTCGGCGCAGACTTCGATCTGGACATGGGTTTCCACATCGGGGCAGCCCACCAGTCCCCGGATGCCTGACCGCACAATCGGCGAATTCCCCTGCCAGGACGGCGATCAGCCCTGCTCACGGCACCTGCTGATGGCCTACCGTACCGAGAGCACCCCCGTCCGCGCCCCAACCCGGAAGTCCACGCCCCCACCCGGGAGCCAGCACGACCGATGCCGCCCGAATCCGAGCCAGCCACCCCGCCGAGCAACGGCAGCTCACCCGGTCAACCAAGCGCTGTGAGCGCTGGCGGTGCGGAACGCCGTGACCGGCGCGCACGGCTTCGGCACCTGTTGTGGCAGCCGCCACGGCCCCATGGCGAGCAGCCGCGCGAGCGCGTGGTCGGCCCGCTCGAGCTCTTCTACGACCTGGTCATGGTGGTGCTGGTGGCTCAGGCCGCCCACCATCTGGCCGGACAGCTGACGTGGCGTGGCCTCGGCGAGTACGCGGCGGTGTTCGCCCTGGTCTGGATCGCCTGGACCAACGGCACCCTTCACCACGAACTGCACGGCCGCGAGGACGCTCGAGCCCGTAGCACCTTCCTGCTCCAGATCCTCGTCCTCGTCCCACTCGGCGCCCTCATCCCCCGGGCCGGCGGTGCCCGCGGAGCCGCCTTCGCCGTCACCGCCGGGCTGCTCTTCGCCGTCCTGGCAGGCCTGTGGGCCCTGGCCGCCCGCGACGACCGGCCCGAGTACCGCCGCTCCAGCCACCTGTTCGTGACCGGCACCGCAGCCTTTGCCATCCTCCTCGGCGCGAGCGCCCTGCTCCCCGCCGGGCCCCGCCTGCTCAGCTGGGGCCTGCTGGATGCCGCCTATCTCGTGGGATACAACGCTGCGCTCCTCGCCGGCACACCCGCCCAGCAAGCCGCGCTCACCATCACCAACGCCCTGATCGAACGCTTCGGCCTGCTGATCATCATCGTGCTCGGTGAGACCGTCACCGGGATCGTCGACGGCCTGGCCCACAAACCTGCCGACGCCCGCACCCTGGCCGTCGCCCTGCTCACAGTCCTCGTCGGATTCGGCGCGTGGTGGACCTACTTCGACTACGCCGGACACCGCCCACTCCGGCCGACCCCCACGGCCACTGCCCAGTGGATGCTCACCCACCTGCCACTCACCGCTGCGATCGCCGCCATGGGCGCAGCCATGGTCAGCCTCGTCGAGCATGCTCACGAGCCCCGTACGCCAGCCGCCGCCTCGTGGTTGCTGAGTGCCGGCTGCGCGACCATCCTGTGCACGACGATGATCATTGCTGGTGCCCTGCAGCCCTCACCACGTGACCGCACCTTCTACAAGCCGCTGGCCACGATCTGTGCCGCTACCGCCGCAGCCTGCCTGGGACTTGGCGCAGCCCGACCGACGCCTCTCCTTCTAAGCCTTGGCCTCACGCTGCTCCTCGGCGTCCCTTGGGGCTACGCGGTCGCCCGCCGGACGAACCACGAGGGCGTCTGACGTTGTTCTAGATTTACTGCCCAGGGACGTTGGTCAACCTGGTGATGGGTGGTCTGCCGGTTGCGGCGTGGGTGCACGCCACCAACCATTCGTCATGTTGCGTTCACTGATTAACGACCGTCCGTGACGAAGGAGAGGCCGCATTCGGCAGACTACGCGGTGCACACAAAGACCACGCGCCTCACGGGATGCCTTCTACATGATATCTCGTACAACCACGTCCCGTTCGTGATTCCACCACGCAGATGCTCAAGAACAGTGATGGCACATTCATCGGATGTATTCCTGCGGGTGGGGCCCGCCGGCAACGGTTCCGGAGCGGTCATGAAGCGGTTCGTGTCAGGGTGCAAGGTTTTCGTTTCCATCGCGCTCGGCGTGGCCGGCGCGGGGGTGTTCGCCTGGTCGGCGGGTCCGGCACAGGCGGCATCGCGATCGGTGCTGTGGGCGGCACCCGTTGGCCACGGCGCGGCGTGCACGTCGCGTAATCCGTGCTCGCTGGCCACGGCGCAGGCTGCAGTGCGCAAGATCGAGCAGGGCGCTGAACCGGTGGACGTCACGGTCGAGCTCCGCGATGGCACGTACCGGTTGAGCGAACCGTGGGAGTTCGGTACGGCCGACTCAGGCAGCGCCCGTCACCCGGTCGTATGGCAGGCAGCGCCGGGCGCGCGCCCGGTGATCTCCGGCGCCACCCGGGTCACCGGCTGGACCCAGGTCGGCAGTACCGGCGTGTGGTCGGCGAGGGTGCCCCCTCACAGCTCCAGCCGGCAGCTCTACCTCGACGGCGCGGAAGCGCCCATCGCGCAGGCCACGCCGGCGGCCCTGCACTTCGCCGGCGGCTGGGTCGGTTCGGCCACCGGGTACGACCTGTCGAACGACGCCGCGGCACGGGACTGGTTCGCCGAGCTCACGCCCGCGCAGCTGGCGCAGGTCGAGTTCGACTACCCCGGCGGCAACGGGGCGTGGACGGATTCGAAGTGCGGGGTCGCACGTATGTCCGGCAACACGCTGATCATGGATCAGCCCTGCTGGACGAACGTCACTGATATCGCCCCGTTCAGCCAGGGCACCGGCGGCCTGCCGTCGATGTCCACCTCGCAGATGCCCTCGACGATCCAGAACGCCCGCGGGCTGCTCAGGATCGGACAGTGGTTCCTCGACAGTGCCGAGAACATGCTCTACTACTCGCCCAAGAGCGGTCAGCAGATGGCGCGCATGGATGTCGAGCTGCCTCGGTTGGAAACACTGCTGCAGGGCGCCGGGAGCCTCACCAGGCCCTTGCACGACATCACCTTCGAGGGCCTGCAATTCTCCTACGCGACCTGGAACGATCCGTCCTCCACCGCGGGATTCGCCGACGTACAGAGCAATCTGCACAGGACCGGCGCGAACAACCAGGGTCTGTGCACCTTCTCCACACCCCCGGGCAGCTGCCCGTGGGGCGCGCTCACTCAACCCAGGGCGAACGTCGACTTCACCGCGTCCAGCAACGTCACGATCACCGGCAATCGATTCGTCGACCTCGGTGGTGCCGGGCTGAGCTTCAAGTATGGCGGCTCGTACAACCTCATCGAAGGAAACGAGCTCGCCCAGATCGCCTCAACCGCGCTGTTGCTCGGCTGCACTTACGATCCGACTCCCACGACCACGCCGGCTTCGGTGATCAAGGCCGGCTGCACCCCTGACCCGAAGGCGGTCGCCGCGGATCCGGTCGGGCAGAACGAGATCCTGGACCACACCACGGTCGCGAACAACGTGATTCATGACGTCGGTACCGACTATCGCTCGGCGTGTGGAATCACTGTGCTGTTCAGCCGGCACACCGCGATCACGCACAACGACCTCTACGATCTGCCGTACACCGGCATCACGGCGGGCGTCATCCAGGGCCACGTCGACGACGCGAACCACCCACAGAACTCGACCAACGTCAACGCCGACAACACGATCAGCGACAATCTGATCTTCAACGTCATGCAGGTACTCGCCGACGGCGGGGCGGTCTATATGGAAGGCCACCAGGCGCAGTACGTCTACAAGACCGACGGCACGATCGACGCGGAGGCCACGCTCGCCCACGGCCTGCACGTCACCGGCAATGTCGTGTACAACGATGGCTCCAGATTCAACGCGTTCTACGACGACGCGGGTTCGGAATGGATCTCCTTCAGCGGCAACGTGGAGTTCCACCCGCTGACCTCGCTGGGCGCGCAGGGCGGTTGCTCGGCCACCGGCCACTTCTGGGTCACCGGCAACTTCTTCTCCGACAATCCCGGCAGCTACTTCTGCAATGCGCCAGTCGACTCACACATCAGCGGCAACACCACAATCCCCGCATCGCCGGTCCCGGGCGACATCCCGGACTCGATGCTCGCCAACGCGGGACTGACCAGCCAGTACCAGTCGCCGGCAGGCGGCGGGCGGCCCGAAGCGAGCTATGCCTCCGCGCCCACCCCGGTCACCACCGGATCCAAGACCGAGCATGTGCTCATCGCCGGCGCGGGCTTCTCGCCGAGCACCCCGGTGTACTTCGGTGACCAGCGCGCGACCGATGTGCGGTCGGTCTCCTCCGGCTTCCTGATCGCGACAGTGCCGTCGGGAGCGGACGGCACCGACGTCAGCGTCGGCACATACGTACCCAGGCCGCTGATCACCGCTCCCAAGAACGGCACCACCGGACTGCCCCACACCTACACCGTGAGCGGAACCGGGGTGCCCGGCGACACCGTCGCGGCCGGCGACGACGTGGACAAGGCCGGCTGCACTGCAGTGACCGGCACTGACGGCACATGGACCTGCACTCTCACCAGTTCCTCAGACGGCCAGCAGACGCTGACCGCCACGCAGTCCGGCAAGGACGGAGCCACATCAAGACCGTCGGCAGGCGTCACCGTCTACATCGGAACACCGCCGGCCGCAGCACGGATTGACGACACCAACCCATCGATCACCTACAGCGCCTGGGACTACTCGGCCGGCCGAGGCCTCGGCGACTACAACGACGACCTCCACTACGCGGTGACCAACGGCAGCAGCCTCACGTTCACGTTCATCGGCACCGGAATCAAGGTGTTCGGCGAGCAGTACACCGACCAAGGCCAGATCAGCGTGTCCATCGACGGCGCAACCCCGACCATCGTCAACACCGTGCCCGCTGACGCCACACGTCACGCCGACGTCGCCGTCTACACAAGCACCCCGCTCTCGGCCGGCGTCCACAAGATCGTGGTGACCAAACTCTCCGGCCAGTACGCCACCTTCGACGGCTTCGAAATCGACAACCCGACACCCTGACAGCCCCCAGCCCAGCGAAGTCGATCACTCGGCAGGGAATGGTCACCTGACCGATCGGAACGGACCCCGCTCAACTGGAGAAGGTCAGTTGGCGGTGCGCCGGTCATAGGCAGTGCGTGCCTCGAGGACCTGGGCGGCGCGGGTGTGGGTCCAGGTGCAGAGGACGCGGGTTTCCTCGGCGATTTCGCTGCCGAGGTCGGTGAGTCCGTACAGGACCAGAGGCGGCGTGGCGTTGGGGTCCACCGTCCTGGCGACCAGCCCATCGCGTTCCAGGGTTCGCAGGGTTTGCGAGAACATCTTGCGGCTGATCCCTCCGATGGAGCGCTGCAGTTCGGAGAACCGCTGGACACCGCGCTCGCGCAGGCTCAGCAGCATCAGCAGGGCCCACTTGTCGGCCAGATCCACGAAGACGTCACGGCTGGGGCAGGCCGCGTCGAGGATGTCCATCGGCCGCTCCGGGTCGAGGATGTGCGGCGGCTGCTCCTGGTGTGACACGCCCCTCAGGATACACCAGCACCCCCAGAGGAGCTTGACCTCTTTTAGAGATCAAGTATAGCTTGGAGGTCATACCTACTTGAGGAGTAGTCCTGTGATCGAGACCATCAAGCGCCCCCTAGTCGCCATCGCCTTCCACTCCGGCTACGGACATACAGCGGTTCTGGCCGAAGGGGTCAAGCGCGGTGCCGAAAAGGCCGGAGCCGAGGTCGCCTACATCCCGGTGGACGCCATCACCGACGAGGATTGGCAGCGACTCGACGACGCCGACGCCATCATCTTCGGCTCCCCCACCTACATGGGCGGCGCCTCCGCCGCCTTCCACACCTTCGCCGAAGCCACCAGCGGCCGCTACCTGACAAACGCTTGGGCCGACAAGATCGCCGCCGGCTTCACCAACTCCGCTTCCAAGAGCGGCGACAAGCTCAACACCCTCAACTTCATGAGCGCTCTCGCCGCCCAGCACCACATGATCTGGGTCGGCCTCGGCCTGCCCCCCGGCTGGAACGCCCTCACCGCCTCCGAAGACGACCTCAACCGCCTCGGCATCTGGATCGGCGCCGGCGCCTCGACCCCCCAGGACGGCGGCGTCGACACCGTCAACGCCTCCGACATCGCCACCGCCGAACACCTCGGCGCCCGAGTCACCCGTCAGGCCGAGATCAACATCGCGGGCAGGAACTCCCTCGCCCACCGATAACACCCACGACGGCGCCCTCGCACCTCGCACTCACCGGCACGTGGGGGGCGTCCGCGGACCACGAGTGCACCGCGCTCCCATCGCCAGGCGCGGGCCCGGTCCCATTCCACACACCCCGTGAGGACTGACACATGACGGCCTTCAACCTGAAGAAGCATTACGACGCCCCCGCCGCCAAAGTGTGGGATCTCATCGGCGACTTCTACGCCGTGGACAGGTGGATGCCCGGCGTCGTCGGCGTCCTGAGGAACGACGACCAGCAGACCCGCACCATCACGATGCACGACGGTGCGCGGCTCGTCGAAAGGCTCGTGGAAGAGGGCCCGCTCTTTCACCGCTATCGTTTCGACGACCCCGGGCCAGTCCCCGTCCGGGACTTCACCGCCCGCCTCACAGTGACGGCGGTCGGTACGGACCAGTCCGAGCTCGACTGGGCCGCCCGGTTCGAGCCGGCGCCGGGAGTCACCGAAGAAGATGCCACGACAGCCCTGACGGGCTTCTACCAGGCGTGCCTTGACAAAGTTGCGGCGGAACTCGGCGCGTAGGGGGGCACAGGTTCGCCCAGGGTGTCCGCACCCATTTCTGCAAGCCACCGACAGAAAGCGATCACCCTTCATGAGCACCATCGAAGACAAGAACAAGGCCATCGTCCGTGAAGCCTTCGACACTCTGTTCAACGAACGGGACTACGCCGCTGCCGAGCGCTTCTGGTCTCCCTCGTACATCCAGCACAGCGCCCGCATCGCGCCCGGCCGGGAGGGGCTCTTCGAACTGGTCAAGAGCCTCCCGTCGGAGCTGAAGCACGAATGCGAACTGATCATGGCGGAAGGGGACATGGTCATGGTGCGGGGGCGTTTCTCAGGGCACGGACAGCCCGCCCCATGGATCGTCACCGACTTCCTCCGCATCGAGGACGGCATCCTCGCGGAGCACTGGGACGTAATCGAGGAGGAAGCCTCCCGGAAAGAATCCCTGAGCGGCCTGCCGATGTACGGCGACGATTTCCCCGAGGAGCGCTGAGATCAGCCGCAGGTGTTCACGCGGCCGCCGCCGCCTCAGACCGGGAGGCGGCCGGCGGCCGTCGCGTACACGCCGACTTCAGGCGGAGCGGTCGCAGAGTTCGTCGACGTACGTGCGCGCATCCGCCTCAGGCAGCGTCCAGGGCAGGAAGATGGCCCGGTAGATGATGGGGGCCACCAGCAGGTCGATGACCTGGTCGCCGCTGAAGGTGCTGCCGGGGCGGGCGGCGAAGCCGGCCGCTTCTGCCCGCCGATCGCGCAGGCAATCCGACTCGCTCTCACCGGCTGCGGCGGCCCCGCCCCGCAAGAGGGCGGCGTTCACCGGTGTGCTGTAGTGGCCGATCAGCTCCTGGGCCCATGCGGTCAGATCGGCGCGCAGGTCTCCGGTGTCCGGAAGGCCACGGTCCGGATCGAGCCGGTAGGTCGCCAGATCGTTGATCATGGTCCGCGCGTCGCCCCACCGCCGGTAGATGCTCGAGTGATTCACTCCCGCGCGCTCCGCGACCAGGGGGATGGTGATGGCGTCGCTGCCCCGTTCGGCGATCAGTTCCTCGACGGCCTTCCTGATGGACGTCAGCACCAGGGCGCTGCGGCCGCCGGTGCGCCGCTGCGGGGACGATTTCGCAACCATGCTCCTACTATAACGCACATGGCTTTGCATTAAGCCTTCTCCGGGTCTACGATGGTACTAACGCACAGGCTTTGGCCTTAGAGGGCTCTGAGGTGTCCATCACCGAAACAAGGCAACACCGCAGCCCTGCCCTCACGGTCTCTGAGACCGACCGGCCCCGCAGGCTGCTTCCTCCTTCCGCGGCGTTCGCCGGGTCGGCTGCCGTCCTCGCAGCGCTCACCTGGCCGCAGGCGCGCCCACGCCACTGCTGGTCGTCTTCGAGCAGCAGTGGCACTTCCCTGCCTGGGTGTTGACGGTCACCTTCGCTTCCTACGCGCTCGGTCTGCTGGCGGCTCTGCTGGTCGCCGGCTCGCTGTCCGACCACATCGGACGCCGACCTGTCCTGGTCGGATCGCTTCTGGTGGAGCTCGGCGCGATGCTCATGTTCGTCTTGCCCCGGACATCGGCTGGGTCATCGCAGCCCGCACCATCCAGGGCATCGCCACCGGCGCGGCCACGAGCGCCTTCTCGGCCTCGGTCGTCGAACACGCCCCGGAACGCCACAAGAAACTGGGCACCATCATCACCAGCGCCGCTCCGGCGGGCAGGCTCGGCTTGGGAGCCCTGCTGACCGGCGCAGCGGTCCAGTTCAGCAGCCACGCGACTCTGATCGTGTTCACGGCCCTCGCAGGGATCATGGTCGTCGGCACGGGTGTCGCCGCGTTCTCGGCGGAAACCGTTTCCACGCGTCCCGGAGCGGCACGCGCCCTGATGCCCCGCGTCTCGATCCCCCAGTCCGCGCGTCGTGAGTTCCTGGCGGGTATCCCCGTTCACCTGGCCGCGTGGATGCTGGCCGGCCTCTTCATGGGGCTCGTGCCCACCATCATCCGGGACCTGCTGGGCCTGCACAGTGGTCTCCTGAACGGTGCCACGGCTTTCATCGAGCCCGCGGCAGCCGCCGTGGCCGGCCTCTTCCTCGGCCGGCTGACACCACGCCACACCACCTTCATCGGCGGTGCGGGTGAACTGCTGGGAACCGCGGTGATCGAGACCGGTGTCGCCGCCGGAATGCTTTCTCTGCTGTGGGCGGGAGGCATCATCGGCGGCGTGGGCTTCGGCGCCTCGTTCTCCGGGGCCATCCGGACCATCGCCCCGCTCGCTCGACCCCACCAGAGGGCAGGGCTCTTCGCGTCCATCTACATGGTCGCCTACCTGAGCTTCGGAGTGCCGGCGATCATCGCGGGACTCCTGATCGCTCAGGTCGGTCTGCTGGGCACCGTCCTCGGCTACGGTGCCGCCATCCTCGTCGCCGCGACCCTCGGGTTGTTCGCGCAGTACCGCGTCAACACAAGCCGCTGACCCGTATTAGTCGATGAAGACACTCCATGCGACGGCGTTGAGGTTGTCGGTGAGGAAGATGTCGGTGCCTCCGAGGCGCGTGTCCCAGGACGCCAGCATGAACTCTGCCGCGCGAGCGACGACCGCGTCCATCCAGACCTTGAGCTGTGCCTGCCGGTTGGTGTCGGACACTCCGGCGGCGGCAGCGGCCTGTCGGAGGTCCACCGCGCCCAGCGCCTGGGTGGCGGAGGCTCGCAGGTCGCGGATGTACTCGCGATTGGTCTGCACGTCCTCGGGAGTGCCGAACAGGGCCATGTGGCCGGACACGACGGTCTCGAAGTCGTATTCCAGCAATTGGTCCATGGCGTCGAAGTACGCGGGTACGTGAGGGGAGAAGAGAAGACGGAAGAACGGCGCGTTCTTCACCGTGAAGCTGTCGATCGCGGTCAGAATCTTCTGTTCCGGGAGGTGGATGAACAGATTCCCCGGCTGATGCCAGTCGCCGGTGTATTCGAGGATGAACCTTTCTCCGTCGATGCTCAGCTCGCTTCTGGTCCCGCCGAAGGTTTCGTTGGGCACGGGCCGGTTGTCGTCCTGTGCCTCCTCGATGAACTGCGCGGTGCGCTCGTGGGCGATGATCTTCAGGCCGTCGCGTGCCAGCAGGTGAGCGGATCCTATGTGGTCGGCGTGCGCGTGACTGTAGATCAGGTGTGTGATCGGCTTCGGGGTGAACTCTTCGATGCCCATCAGCAGTTTCTCGCCGAGGTCCGGTGGGGCGTCCACGACGACCACGCCTTTCTTGGTCACCAGGAACATGGTGTTGACCAACCCGCTGGTGATTCCGTAAGCCCCGCCGCCCAGCTCAGTGACAAGGTAACCGGAATCCGGGATGTTCGGACCTCGAGCAAAATCGGGTACAGGCGCGAATTCAACCATTGGTGATCTCCTTTGCGGTCCGTTACCGGACTCGGGCCTCACAGATTTCCCCCGATGGGTGATACCACCAGGGCGCCGGTACGACGCACTCGCACACGGCCGCCGTTCCCCGTCGCTCACCTCACCGGGCACCGCGGCCTGGTCGGCGATGCCAACACGCACCGGCGCGTCCCGGCGGAACCACCCCGACGCCGCCGGTTTGAGAAGACGGAGTGCGACGTACCCAGACACGGCCCTTCGGCCGCCCGGTCTCCGCTTTGACTCGGCGCCGGCGAGTCGCTGTGCGGGGAATCCCAGGGGATGAGGGGCGACAGGTCTGGTCGTCTTGCGCAGTACGGGCACTAAGACCCCAAACTGCCGCAAATCTTCTTCCTCTGGCGTCAGCGCCGATAGCGTACCGTTGGCGCAGACCGGGTGGTCTGTGAAAGGGCCGCGGCCTCGTTGGGGCCGCCCGCAGCGTGGCGGTGCGGCGCCCATAGTGTCGACGGAGTCAGGGAGGACCGATGGCCAGGACTGTGTTGCGGGGACGCTCCGAGGCCATGGCCACGGCACTCAGCATGCTGCGTCGGGTACGGACCCAGGGGCACGGGGGCGTGCTCGTGGTAGAGGGCGAGCCCGGGATCGGAAAGTCGGCGGTGTTCGCGGCGATCGCCGACCAGGCGATGTCGATGGAGTTCGGCTGTGGGGTGAGCAAGGCCGACCAGATCGGCCGTATATCGCCGGCCGCGCCACTGCTGCTCGCGTTGCGCTCCGGCTCCCGGCCTCTCCTGACGGCGGCCGAGCTTGCCGACCTGGCCGCCCGGACCGCCGAACCACTGCTGCTCCTCGACGATGTCGCGGGGCTGCTCGAGCGCCTGTCGAACGAGAGGCCGCTCCTGATCGGAATCGACGACGCGCAATGGTCGGATCCGGTGAGCCGCTTCGTCTTGCGGTCCCTCCCGTCCCGCCTGACCGGGTCCCCGATCCTGTGGCTGTTCGCCAGCAGGAGTTCGGACGAAGGCCTGCTCGATGATCTAAAACGCTCGAGCTTCGTCGAGTCTCGGGTCGAGGTCATAGAGCTCGGTCCGCTGAGCGCGCCCGACATCATGGCCATGGCCGAGGACCGGCTCCACCGAGTGCCGTCGGCCCGTGTCAGCCGCATGCTGGACGGCGTCGGCGGAAACCCGTTCTTCGCCACACAGATCATGGAGGGCGTGGTCCGGGAGAAAGCAGATGACGACGCCGACCTCGACATCCCCACCGAATTCATTCTCGGCGTGCGCCGTCGCGTCGCGGAGCTCGACCAGGCCACGGCCGAGCTCATGAGGGTCGCCGCGGTCTTCGGTCAGGCCCTCACCGTCGAGGACGCCGCAGCGCTACTCCCTGAGCATTCGACCGAGCAGGTCACCCATGGCCTCGCCGAAGCGGTCCGCACGGGCCTTCTGGAAAACGACCGCGCCCCCGGACTCACGTTCAGGCACGACCTGATCCGCGAAGCGATCTACGCCGACCTGACCGAGCGCACGCGCCGCACCCTGCACCAACGTTGCGCTCAGCACCTACGCGACGCGGGCGCCGATCCCCTGACCATCGCGACGCACGCTCGCGCGGGCATCAGCCCTGGCGACGAGCACACCGCGGCTCTCCTGGCCGACGCCGCCGACCAGGCGGCAGGGGCCATGCCCGAAGCCGCGAGCGAGTTGATCCTCGCGGCATTCCACTCGGTGCGCCCCGAGCAAGACTCCTGGCTCACTCTCGGCCGGCGATGCGTGGAACTGCTCAGCCTGGTCCAGCGATGCACAGAGGCCATGGGCGTCGCCGACGTCCTGTTGGCTCATCTTGACGATGACGAGCCCGCCGGACACGTCGAGATCGCCGTGGCTCGCGCGTTGTGGCTCACCGGCCAATGGCAGGACTCAGTGGTTCGCAGCACGAGAGCGCTCTCCCGACCGAACGTTTCGCCGGCCCTCCGAGCGCAGCTGGCGGCTCTGCAAGCGCTCGCCTTGTCCAGGGTGGAACCGGCCGCCACCGTCGGCCCCGTCGCGGAGGATGCGCTGCGCGAGGCCGACCGCCTGGACGACGACGGAGCCAGGCACCTCGCCTGGCACGCCTTGGCCGAAGTCGCGCGTAACCGAGCCGACCATGACGGATCACTTCGTCACTTTCGAGCCTTGCGAGCAGCGTCAGGGCCGGCCTACATCGCGCAGGAGATCCAAGGACTCCAGCATCTCGACCGCTTTCACGACGCCGATGTGATGTTGCAGAACGCGCGCCGCGACATGAGCGGCGACCGAGGCAGGATCTTCATGTCCCTGATCTACTCCCAGATCTGGCGGGACTACAACCTCGCCCGCTTCGATGACGCGGAGGCCGGCGCTCAGACCCTGCTGGAGCTGGCCCTCGAACGAGGCAGCTACACCTGCGGGATCGAAGCACCATCGCTGCTAAGCATGGTCGCGCTTCAGCGCGGCGACGTCGCCGAGGCACGCCGGAAACTGGCGAGCGGATTCGGCCCAGCCAGTGCGGAGGACGAGCGCCGCATGCCGTTGCCGCTCCTTATCCGAGGCTGGGTCACCGCGGCCGAAGGCCACGTCGACGAGGCGGTTTCGCTGCTGTCACCGGTGGTATTCACAGGCCGCGAAGAAAGGGACCCCTGGCCGTGGAAGCCGGGCTGGCTGCGGATGCTCGCCCAGCTCGGCATGACCGCGGGAGCGGATGAATTCACCGAAGAAGTCGTCGCGCTGGCCGAGACTGGGGCACAGCGAAACCCCGAGGTGCCCAGCTTGACAGGCACCGCCCTGCAGCTTCGCGGGACGACACGCAAAGACCTCGAACTGCTGCAGCGTGCCGCCGACGTACTGGCTCTCAGCCCGCGCCCGCTGCTGACGGCCGGCGGATACGAAGACCTCGGATTCGAACTCCTGGACCGAGACCGGAGACAAGAGGGAGCCACACTGCTCGATCAGGCCTGGGACATCTACGACGGGGTAGGAGCGACCGGCCCGATGAAGACGCTGCAGGACAGGGCACGAAAGGCGGGGCTCCGGCGCGCGCATTGGCGTATGATCGAGCCCCGCCCGGCGTCCGGCTCGCAGTCCCTGACGCCATCCGAGCTCAAGGTCGCCCGTCTCATCGTGTCCGGCTACACCAACAAGGCCGCGAGCGAGGAGCTCGGCATCTCGGTCAACACGGTCGGCACGCACCTGCGATCGGTGTTCGCCAAGCTCGGCGTACGCTCCCGCGTTCAGCTCAGCAACGTCATGCACGAGCAGGACACCTCCATGCGTGTCTAGGGCGGCCGAACTCGCGGCCTACGGGCGGCCCCAGGGCGACCTCGTCCGCGCAACCAACGGTCGTCCTGCGCTCAGGACCGCTCGGACCACCCTCGTCCGTAGCCGCCCTCGATCCAGCCGACGATGGCTTCGCCATACGCCGCGCTGCTCTGTATGAGACCTGTGACCGACTCGGGGTGACGGCGCGCCAAGAACAGCACCGCGCTCGTCCCCACATCGGGAGCCGGCACTCAATCACGCTGTTCGCCTCCTGCGGGAGATCTCGTGTACCGAGGCCGTCGCCGCTCTGCCCGATGCTTGAATCCTCAGCGCACGGGCGCCGATCCGCGATCACCCATTTGGGTGATACAGCCTATTTCCGATGGCGTGATGTCCTGAACCGAGCGGATCACACGCCGAATCCTGATCCAGATCATCGCCCGAAGTAAGGACACATGAGCATGCACATCTCGCTGGACGATGCCCAGGCGATGGTGGAGCGCGCCCGCGCATACGCTGAAGAGATCGCGGTCCCCATGAACATCGCCGTCGTGGACGGCGGCGGACACCTGATCGCCTTCGCCCGCATGGACCGGGCGATCCGGGGGTCGATCGACATCGCACTGGCGAAGGCGAAGACGTCGATCCTGTTCAACAACCCGAGTGAGAACCTCTGGGAGTTCTGTAAGCCCAGCGGTCCCGCTCCGGCGACCGAATACACCAACGGCGGGCTGATCCCCTATGCCGGCGGTGTCCCGCTCAGCGACGCGGACGGCGTCTTGATCGGCGCGATCGGTGTCTCTGGAGGGCTCCCCGTCCAGGATGGCGAGGTCGCACGCGCGGGCCTGAGCGGACGCGGATGAACCGACGTCGTGGTGCTCGCTCTGCCTGACCGCCGCGCGCAGTGACAGCGGCGGAACACGAACTCCACCACCCGCACTATGTCATCCACTGAAGGGGACGCAATGAAGAAGATCCTCATCACGGACGCGGGAAGCGGCCTGGGACGTGGCACCGCCATCGGCCTGGCCCAAGCGGGCCATCAGGTCCTTGCCACGACCCAGATCTGGCCGCAGGTCACCGAGTTGCGCCATCACGTCGACGAACTGGGGCTGGCCGACCAGATCACGGTTGACAAGCTCGACGTTCTCGATCCGCGTGACATCAAGGCAGCCGTATCCTGGGATTTCGACACGTTCGTCAGCAACGCCGCGATCGGTGACAGCGGGCCGATGGCCGAGATTCCGGTCAAGCTGGTCCGGCGCACGTTCGAAACGAACGTGTTCTCCAACCTCGAGCTGACCCAGCAGGTCATCCGCAAATTCGTCGACGCGGGCACGGCCGGACGGATCGTGATCGTCAGCTCCATGGGCGGCTTCATCACCGCCTACGGCCTCGGCGCCTACTGCGCGAGCAAGCATGCGCTCGAAGCGATCGCGGCCACCCTGCGGGACGAGCTCGCGGAGACGGGGATCACCGTCCAGACGATCAACCCCGGCGCGTACGACACGGGCTTCAACGATCGCATCGCCCATACGACCTACCGGTGGCAGGACGACTCGGTGAACTTCACCCGCGAGAGGACATCAAGGCCAACTTCGCCGCGATCATGAAGGGCCAGCTCGACCCCCAGGAAATGATCGACAAGATGGTCTCGATCATCGGCGCCGACGACGGGAAGTACCGCAACGTCTGGCTACCGGCCGTCGAGGACCTCATCAAGCAGCTCCAGGAGGCCGCGTGGACTCGACCGGTCCAGCAGAGTTGAGGATCGCCACGGACACCCTACGGCCGCCCTGCCCGGACGGCAGCAACCGCCGGTCACCGGCCGCGTAGCAGGAAGGAACGCCGCAATGACCAGCGTTCACGGAATCACCTTCGACTGCGCGAACGCGTCTGCCGTAGCGCGGTTCTGGTCCGAGGCGCTGGGCGGCCGCCTGAGCCCTGACGCCTCGAAGGACGCAGCCGTGCTCGAAGTCGATACGGACGTGGGCCCGCTCAGGCTCGTGTTCCGCAAAGTTCCCGAGGGCAAGTACGTCAAGAACCGCGTGCACCTGGACATGGTCACCGACGATTTCGACTTCGAGTGTGCCCGCCTGCTGTCCCTCGGCGCCGTCAGGCTCAACGACGTCGCACTCTTCAATGCCCGGTGGACCACCTTCGCGGACGTCGAAGGCAATGAGTTCGATCTGATCGACGGCTTAGAGAATGAGGGATCGTAAGTGACACGTACGCACATGATCGTCCTGCCGGGCGGAGGTTACGCGGCGCATACCCAGCACGAGGCCGAGCCGATCGTCGATTGGCTCAGCGGGCTGGGGATTCAGGCCAGTGTTTTCCGTTACCCGCTCAACGTCCGCCACCCGGTGCCCCTCGACGCGCTCCGCGCCGAGATCCGGCGCTGTCGCGCGGGCGGAGCCGACAACATCGGCCTGATCGGCTTCTCAGCCGGCGGTCACTTGGCCGGCCTCGCGGCTCTCGCGCCCGGCGCCGAGTCGGCCGACGCCGTACAGTTCGCGGTTCTCGGCTACGCGATCACATCGATGGAGACGGAGACCTACCGCCCCTCCAGACTGATCCTGCTCGGCGAGGACGCCAGCCCGGAGGCACGCCGGTCGACATCGCTGGACAAGCTGGTGACGCCTCAGTCACCACCGTTCTTCATCTGGCACACCGCTGAAGACATCTACGTCCCTCCCGAGCACAGCTACCGATTCGCGTCAGCACTCGCCGCCAACGGGATCCCGCATGCGTTCCATGTGTTCGCCCACGGGCCGCACAGTCTCGGCCTGGCGGAGGGAGCCGGGGACGCGGCCATCTGGACGACGCTGGCCGCGTCGTGGATACGCGAACACATATGAACCTGAGCCTGTCGACCGTCGGCCGACGCCAGCGGCCGGTGGGAGTCTGCCGGTCGGTCCTCGGCAGCGCTCGCCCTGGGGTGCCGAGAATGGCCCGCCGGGACCGCGCAGACGCGGGGCCCCGGCGGTTCGAATCGTCAGCGGGGGGCGTCGGTGGTTCCGCAGTTGGCTCCCGACACCGGCTTCCTGATAGGAATCGCGGTGCCCGGGCGAACCTTGGAGGGCTTCCCCGGAACGGCGGTCAGCACCGGGTCGGCCGGGGTCAGCACCGGGTCGGCCGGGGTCAGCACCGGGTCGGCCGGGGTCAGCACCGGGTCGGCCGGGGTCAGCACCGGGTCGGCCAGGGTCAGCTTCGGGTCGGCCAGGGTCAGCTTCGGGTCGGCCGGGGCCGGCCCGACCCGGACCAGCAGCGGGCCGCCGTCAACGGGCGTGATGCAAACCGCCGTGTTCGCCGGACGGATGTGGCCGGTGCCGGCGAAGGACGAAGCCGCGCCGCCGATCAGAACCGCCGAGGTGATGGCCGTCAAGCCGCCGAGGATGAGAGTGCGTTTCACTGCATTTCCCTTCTGTCGCGTGAATCGCTTCGGGATCGAATCTCTCAGGACGCGGCTGAAGGCCAGCTGAAGTCACCTGAAGAACTCTTCAGGTGGCACAGGAGAGACTGGGGTCATGCGCTTGCTGATCGTGGAAGATGAAAGACGGCTTGCGGTCTCGTTGGCCAAGGGACTCAGAGCCGAGGGCTTCGCCGTCGATGTCACGCATGACGGCAAGGAGGGCCTGCACCTCGCAAACGAAGTGCCATACGACCTGATCCTCCTCGATGTCAGCCTTCCCGGGATGAACGGCTATCACCTGTGCGAGGCCTTGCGGCGGTCAGGCGACGATGTGCCGATCTTGATGCTCACGGCGAAAGACGGAGAGTACGACGAGGCCGAAGGCCTAGACACCGGTGCGGACGACTACCTGACCAAGCCGTTCTCCTACATGGTGCTGCTGGCACGGATACGGGCTCTGCTGCGCCGGGCCGGGCAGAGCGCATCACCGGTCGTGCGGGCCGGGAATCTGATCATCGACCGCGGAACCCGCAAAGTACGCCTGGGCGCGGATGAGGTCCCGCTGACCGTCAAGCAATTCTCTGTCCTGGAACAACTCATGCTCCGTCCGGGGAACGTCGTCTCGAAAACGGAGATCATGGAGCATGTCTGGGACTTCTCCTACGACGGCGATCCCAATATCGTCGAGGTGTATGTGAGCGGACTGCGCCGCAAGCTGGGAGCTGGCGTGATCGAGACGGTCCGCGGAGCCGGCTACCGGGTGATCACCGATGCGTAGACCACGGGGCTCGGTTCGGCTACGGGCGGCCGCCGCAGCGACCGCGGTCGTGGCGGTCGCTTTGGTGACCACCGGGATGGCCGTCCTGCTGGTGCTACGGGCTGATCTGCGGAAGAAAGCCGACGAGCAGGCAAGGATCGAGGCGCATTCCATCGCGACGACGCTCGCCTCTGGGACGCCTCCCGATGCGGTTCGGTTGGACGAGGCGACCCCTATTGAGATCACGGACTCACAAGGCAAAGTACTGGCGTCCAACATCCGTCTGATACCGGTCGGCCCGGAAACGCCCTCACCGGCGGTGACGTTCACGGCCGTACCACCGTCCCAGGGCGCCGTCGATCCGCCGTCCTTTACGCCAGAACCCCAGAGCCTATCGGCCGCGCCGAAGACCGGCCAGACCGACGCGACGACCGATGACTACCGCTGGGCCGCACACGAGGTCACCGCCGGCGGCGGCGAACCGATCACCGTGAATGTCGCCTCCCCGACGGCTACCGAGCGCAGCGTGATGCGGGCGGTAAAAGGATCGTTGCTGATCGGCCTGCCGTTGCTGCTGGCGGTGGTCGGCGCCGCGACATGGCTGGTGACCGGACGGGCGCTGCGGCCGGTCGAGAACATTCGACGGGAGATGGCCGCCATCACCGCGAGCTCCGACCTGTCGCGCCGAGTTCCCGAACCCGCCTCCCGCGATGAGATCGCCCGGCTGGCACGGACGACCAACGCCACCCTGGCGGCGCTGGAAAGAGCGGTGGAACGACAGCGCCGATTCGTGGCGGACGCCTCCCACGAGCTCAAAAGCCCCATCGCATCCCTGCGGACGCAACTCGAGGTGGGCGACTCCCACCCTGCGCTGCTGGATGTCGGGGCCGCCGCCGAGGACGTGGCACGCTTGCAGCGGCTGACGACCGACCTTCTCCTGTTGGCAAGGTTGGATGCGGGAGAACAACCGCTCTCCGGGTCGGCGATCGGCCTCGCCGACCTGGTGGAGGAGGAGATCGCCCAGAGGGTCGGCGACCGGATCCCCGTCAGGCTGGAGCCGCTGGCGGATCTGAACGTGGAGGGGGTGCGGAGCCAGTTGGCCCGAGTGCTGGGAAATCTGGTTGACAACGCGCAACGCCACGCGGCCTCCGAGGTGGTGGTGTCGGTACGAGCCCACGCCGGCATGGCCATCCTGCAGGTCGCCGACGACGGGGACGGCGTACCAGAAGACCAGCATGAACGGATCTTCGAAAGATTCGTACGCCTCGACGCCGCGCGCAG
>NZ_JBFAJC010000048.1:0-77471 GCF_040655075.1 Actinoallomurus sp. NPDC050550
GCGACCGGGGGTGACCGGTCCAAGACTGGCCCTACCCCGCGCCGATCTCCACGCCCCGTGCCCAGGCGACGCGGGGCACCCTCCACCCCCGACCCTCGCGGGTCGGCGGGTCAGCGTCCGGAGGGAAACGCTCACACGGACCACAGGCCGCCTCGGGCGGCCTGCCGGTACCAGGGCGTCCGCACGACCATCGTGCACACGATCAGCTCAAACACCCCCACCATCCGCCGGGACCGTCCACGGCACCGGCCAAAAGGAGCGGCCCTGGGCGCAGGCTTCCATCTGCATGCCCACGCCACCCCACCCCGATGGGCAGATCCTCCAGTCGCAACACTCCAATGTGACTACGGATCCCTAAGCTGATCAGAGACGCTCACCTTCGGCCCGGGCACGCGCGTCGCAGCTCACATCGGCCTTGTCGCCGTCGACCTGCAGGTCGTAACCGTGAATCCGGTGTGTCCGAGGGTGGCCACGCGGGCCCGCGGGATGTGCGGCCGCCGCCGCCGCCTCCGCGGCGGGCGGTGCAAGGCCGAACGTCATGGCGATCGCCGCGGTGACCGCCGTCGCCCGGACGGTCGCCCACCCGACGATCGACGGCCGGGTTCGCCGATTACGCATTTAGCAACTTCCCGATAAAACCGTAAATGATTGACTAATCGGACGTTATTAACGCCGCATCCTCGTTTGCGTAAACAACGCCGCAGAAATGTCGATGCTAACCGGTGTTGCGAGTTTCGGCCGGTGAAATTATCGATATTCGTGACTGAAGATTCGTATGCGACTCCGACGTGATCGCCTGGCCGTCGGAACGGGCGGACCTGCGTGGAGCGGCGGCGCGCCGGGGTGACGGCGCACTGGTTCACCGCCCTGAGCCCTCACGCTAAGAACCGCGGTAATAACGCCGGTATCCCGAAAATTAGGGGGTAGACGGGTGGAAATTCCGGAAGGCGCGAGTTGCGGTCATGTCGGCCATCGACGAAAAGTGGACGAGAGCCGCGCGAAGGGCATCGGCCGACCCCGGCTCGGCTCGGCCGTTCTGACACGCCGTGGCGGGCCGTCGGAGCGAGTGCAGTGCCGGGAGAGAGTCGCGTCGCCAACGCATGCCGATGGACCGCCACGTCGGGCTCCGGCCTGAGGCCGCGTGTCGTACGAACACCGGCCGGAGCGCTCGCTAAGAGGTTGGCCGCAAGCGGACAGGCCCGCGTGGCGTTGCCGCGTGGGTGGGGGAAGGGGACGTGGTGGTCGTCAGATCCAGGAGATGCCGCGCATCGTGCGTTCCTTCCGAGATGGCGCGTCCGCCGACGTGGGGAGTCGGCGGTGCGAGCACGTCAGGTGCGGCTCGGCGCAGTGCCCACCGACCCGGGTGGCCGCCGCCCGCCACCGGGCGCCCTAAGAAGGTACCGAATTTGTTGCCCACTCCGCACACATTGCAACTATCCTATTACTGAACGTGATTCGATCAAGAGTGCGCACGAGCCGCCGTCCTGCGTCGCGGGGGCCGCCCTACGGGCGGTCACGGCCTGACCCGTAGGGGGATGAATGACGGCACTGCAGACCTCCGGCGACGGACGCGGTGACGTCGCCGCGATCCCGCGGCGATGGCCGTTGCTGGAGCAGCCGCCACTGCTCGCCCCGTACGTCTTCGTGGTCGTCACGCTGCACGCCGTGCTGATCGCCCTCGCGGTCACGCACACGACATGGTGCGTCCGAGCGCTGATCGTGTTCGGCGCGCTGCTGGCCTGCGGGGCGATCAGCATCGAGGCGTCGCGGCGGCTCGGCATGCCGGCGGGTGTCTCGCGTGACCTGCTGTCGGCGTGGTGGCTGCCCGCGGCGCTGCTGCTGCCGCCGGTGTACGCGCTGCTGATGCCGATCCCCCTGCAGATCCTGCTGCAGCTGCGGGTGCGCCGCACCATGCTGCATCGCAGGGCGATCGTCACGGCCGCCCACGGGCTCGCCGGCGCCGCCGCCTCCGTGGCGTTCCACGCCGTCATCCCGCACCCGCTCCGCGACGCGGCCCAGTGGCTCACCGACCTCAACGCCATGATCCCTTCGGTGGTCGTGTGCGCCGTGCTCTTCACCCTGATCAACACGGCCATCGTCGTGGTCGCGGTGCACATCGCCAATCCCAAGTCCTGCTGGCGCGACGCCCTGTGGGACCGCGAGACCCTCCTGCTCGACACGGTCGAGGTGTGCGTGGGGATCCTCATCACCATCTCCTGCGCGCTCACCCCGCTGATGCTGTTGATCGCGCTGCCTCCGGTGATGCTGCTGCAGCGCAGCCTGATCCACCACCAGCTGCGGAAGGCCGCGCGGCTCGATGCCAAGACCGGCCTGCTGAACGCCGCGACCTGGCAGCTCGAGGCGGACATCGAGATCACCCGGGCCGTTCGCACCGACGAGTCGATCGCCCTCCTCCTGATCGACATCGACCATTTCAAGCGGGTCAACGACGCGCACGGGCACCTGACCGGCGATCAGGTGCTGCACGGGGTGGCCACCACCCTGGTCCAGCAGCTGCGGGAGTACGACGTCGTGGGCCGGTTCGGCGGGGAGGAGTTCGCCGTGCTGCTCCCGCACGCCGACATGCTGGAGGCCTGCCGGGTGGCCGAACGGCTTCGCAGCCGCGTGGGCCGGATGTGCGTGCCGGCCGACGACGCGACCATAACGGTGACGATCTCGATCGGGGTGGCCCTGTTCCGCACGCACGGACACGATCTGATCGAGCTGCTCGCGTCCGCGGATCTGGCGCTGTACCGGGCCAAGGAGTCCGGCCGCAACCGGATCTGCCTGCCGGCGACGAAGAAGACCGGCGAGCGTCGCCAGATCAAGGCGAGGCCATCCCCCCGGAGGCTTTAGTCTTGAGGGCATGCCGGAGTACATCTATACGATGCAGCGCGTGCGCAAGGCGCACGGCGACAAGGTGATTCTCGACGACGTCACCTTGAGCTTCCTGCCCGGAGCCAAGATCGGTGTGGTCGGGCCCAACGGCGCGGGTAAGTCCACGCTGCTGCGGATGATGGCCGGCCTCGAACAGCCCTCCAACGGTGAGGCCCGGCTCATGCCCGGGTTCACCGTCGGCATCCTCGCGCAGGAGCCGCCGCTCAACGAGGAGAAGACCGTCCTCGGCAACGTCGAGGAGGGCGTCGCCGAGACCAAGGCGATGCTCGACCGGTTCAACGAGATCGCCGAGCAGATGGCGACCGACTACTCCGACGAGCTGCTCGAGGAGATGGGCAAGCTGCAGGAGCAGCTCGACCACCGCAACGCCTGGGACCTCGACAGCCAGCTCGAGCAGGCGATGGACGCGCTGCGGTGCCCGCCGGGCGACGCCGACGTGACCAAGCTGTCCGGTGGTGAGCGGCGCCGCGTCGCGCTCTGCAAGCTGCTGCTGGAGGCGCCCGATCTCCTGCTGCTCGACGAGCCCACCAACCACCTCGACGCTGAGAGCGTGCAGTGGCTGGAGCAGTACCTCGAGAAGTACGCGGGCACCGTCCTGGCGGTCACCCACGACCGCTACTTCCTGGACAACGTCGCCGGCTGGATCTGCGAGGTCGACCGCGGCCGTCTCGTCGGATACGAGGGCAACTACTCCACCTACCTGGAGAAGAAGGCCGAGCGACTCAAGGTCGAGGGCCAGAAGGACGCCAAGAAGAAGAAGCGCCTGGAGCAGGAGCTCGAGTGGGTCCGCTCCAACCCGAAGGCCCGCCAGACCAAGAGCAAGGCCCGTCTGCAGCGCTACGAGGAGATGGCGGCCGAGGCGGCCAAGTACCGCAAGCTGGACTTCGAGGAGATCCAGATCCCGCCGGGCCCGCGCCTGGGCACCACGGTGATCGTCGCCGAGCACCTCACCAAGGGCTTCGACGACCGTCTCCTGATGGAGGACCTGTCCTTCAACCTGCCGCCCAACGGCATCGTCGGCGTGATCGGCCCGAACGGCGTCGGTAAGACGACGCTGTTCCGGATGATCGTCACCGCGGCCGGCGCGGGTGCGCCCGACGGCGTCACCGCGGACGAGAAGCCGGACGAGGGCAGCCTCAAGGTCGGCGACACCGTCAAGATCTCCTACGTCGACCAGAGCCGGGGCGGCATCGCCCCGGACAAGAACGTCTGGCAGGTCGTCTCCGACGGCCTCGACCACATCAAGGTCGGCCAGGTCGAGATGCCGAGCCGCGCGTACGTCGCGGCGTTCGGCTTCAAGGGCCCGGACCAGCAGAAGGCGGCCGGCGTGCTGTCCGGCGGTGAGCGCAACCGCCTCAACCTCGCGCTCACCCTCAAGCAGGGCGGCAACGTGCTGCTCCTCGACGAGCCCACCAACGACCTCGACGTCGAGACGCTGAGCTCGCTGGAGAACGCCCTGCTGGAGTTCCCCGGCTGCGCCGTGATCACCTCGCACGACCGGTGGTTCCTCGACCGCATCGCCACCCACATCCTGGCGTGGGAAGAGGGCTCGAACTGGTTCTGGTTCGAGGGCAACTTCGCCGACTACGAGAAGAACAAGATCGAGCGGCTCGGCGCCGAGGCGGCCCGCCCGCACCGCGTCACCCACCGCAAGCTGACCCGCTGAGGCCGCCGCCGGCGGTCAGCGCGGGCACTCGAAGAGCGAAGCCCTCCCCCGGAAGGGGGAGGGCTGCTTTTTGCGATGAGATCCTAGGGGAGTCCCCATGGCGGGGCGGCCGCGGCGGTCACCGGCGCGACCCGGGTGTCCGGTCGGGTGCCCGCCGGGTAGATGAGCGCCTCGTCGCCCTTGTGCAGCTCGATCTCCAGGACGCCGCCGCTCTCGTGCCACTTCGCGGCCTTACCGTTGCGGAGCACCTCGTACGGGCCGGTCATGCCGCCGGGGATCAGCCGCAGGGGTTCGCCGGCCAGGCTGCGGATGCTGATGAAGGCCGTCCGGCCGTCGCGCCGTACGGCGGTGACGAGGAACGCGCCCTCCGTGCGCAGGTCCTGCATGGCCACGTCCGTCCAGGCGGACGGGATCGCGGGGAAGACCCGGATCGTGCCGCCCCAGCTCTGCAGCAGCATGTCGTGCAGTGACCGGGCGCCCGACAGCGGCGTCTCCATCACCGGACCGGACTCGGCGTACATCGTGTTCGGCTTGACGTACGTGGTCAGGAGCGTGCTCAGGTTGGTGAGGGCGGAGTCGCCGTCGCCCAGCAGCGCGTTCATGGACGCGCCTCCGGTGAACGTGTAGCCCTGCTGCGCGCCCGGCAGCCCCAGCCAGTGGGCGAGCGAGCGTTTCAGCAGGTCCCGGTTGGCCGGGTCGGTGACGTCCAGCAGGTGCAGCGGATGGAACCACAGCATGTGCGAGAAGTGCCGATGGCTGGTGGTGAGCTGAACGTCGGCGCCGATCCACAGGCCGTCGTCGCCCTGCGGCGGCGGGACGAGGCGGTTCAGGACGTCGTGCCACTTGGGGATCAGCGGATCATCGATCTTCAGGCGCGCCGCCGCCTCCAGCAGGGCCTGGCAGCCCCAGGTGAGCAGGGCCAGGTCGTAGTTGCAGTCCCGGGTGGTGGCGTACTCGGGGGAGTACGTCGCCGGCAGGTGGAGGCGGCCGTCCGAGCCCTCCGTCAGGAAGTGCAGGTAGTAGTTGATCGCGCGGCGCAGCAGCGGGAACAGCACCGTCCGCAGCAGCGTGTCGTCCATGGTGTGCCGGTAGCGCATCCAGACGTCGTGCAGCGCCCAAGGCAGGTTGCCGACCTCCGGCACACCGTAGTCGCCGCTCGGCACCTGCCCGGGGACGCCGAACGCGTCCGAACGGAGATCCTCCTGCGTGACCCGGCCGATCCCGGCCGAGTCGGACCGGTACTGCTCGGCCGTGTTGGCGACGAGGTTGTCGCGGTACCGGTCGAGCGAGCGGGTGAGCGAGTCGAGCTCGGTGTGGCCGGTGGCGTTGATCAGCCAGTACTCCAGCTGAACGTTGAGGTTCCACCAGGTGCCGGGCCACGGCGTGGGCTGCAGCCACTGCGCCGCCGTGCCGATCACCGGCCGGTCGACGCGTGTCGCGCAGGCCATCTTGTACAGCTGGATCCAGTAGAAGGCCTGCAGCCGGGCGTCCGGCAGCGACAGGAAGCTCTTCGGGTAGAAGCGGTGCCACCAGCGCCGGTGTTCGCGGGTCAGCTCGTCGAGCGGCGCGGCCCGCTTCAGCCGCTGGGCGGCGACCTCCGTCGCGGTCCGGTCGGGGAAGGTGTGGGCGACGGTGGCGAGCAGCGTCCGCCCGTTGACGTGCCATGCCGTCGTCGTCCGGCCGCCCGCGGCCAGGTCCTGATCGCAGTGGTCGTCCGCGAGCACCGGGTCGGGGTTGTCCTTCAGCCCGGCCGGGCGCGGCTTGGAAGCCAGCCGTGGAGACACCGCCGGGAAGGGCGTGAACGTCCAGCCGACCGTCTCCCCGCCGGCCGGCGTCGCGTCTACGACCAGCAGGTCGCGGGTCGCGTGGACGAACGATCGCAGCGCGACCGTACCGGCGGTCGTCGTTATCGTTCCGGAGAGTTCGGCGTCCCAGAGGGAGAGCCGCAGGTCGACCCCTGTGACGTCGCCCGCGGTCTCCAGGGTCAGGTACCCGATGCGCAGCCGCGAGTGCCCGAACAGGGCGCCGACGCCGTCCTGGTGATCGCGGACGCGGCTGTCGCCGAGTTCGAACGTGAGGCGCTGCCGGGTCGGATGGCGGTAGGCGGCCGCGCCGAAGGCGCCGTTGCCCAGGAACGGCCCTTCGAAGAAGGTGCCGGGCAGGCGTTTCCAGCGCAGGTCGGATCCGGCGAGGAACGCGGCCCACTCCTGCTCGGTCCGCATGCCTTTCGGCGGCGAGGCGGCGGTCGTGGCGGACCCGGTGGGAAGGGCGTCGGCCGTCGCGGACCCCAAAGCGGTCGCGCCGATCGCGGTGGTGCCGATGGCGGTGGTCCGGAGAAAAGTGCGGCGGGAGGGAGAGGACACGGCGGACTCCAGGAGGTCGGATGACATAGAGGGAACACGTCGACGTATGCGGCGTCAAGGGGTGTATTGGGACTTTGAGTCGCAAAGAGGTCGGACCTATCGGCCAATGACTCTTGGTCGGCAAGACTCCCGAGTCCCGTGAAGGCCGCCCCGCGCGCGTCCCGCGGCGACCGGACCGGGAGACTGGTGCCGGCTCCCGAAGCCGCTCCCCGCAGCCTCACGAGATGGATGACAGATGACCCAGCCCGCCGTCGACTCCGGTCACGTCGGCCCCTCGAGCGCGCATGTGCACGAGTTCCACGTGCGCTTCAGTGACATCGACTCGCTGGGGCACGTGAACAACTGCCGATACCTGACGTACCTCGAGGACGCACGGGTGGCGATGTTCTTCACCGACCCGCAGCGGGAGGGCCGCCGTCCGCTGCGCGGCATCGTCGTGGCACGGCACGAGATCGACTACCGGCGGCCGTTGCTGCTGCGGCCCGAACCGGTCCGAGTGGAGACGCGGGTGACCGAGATTCGCGCCGCCAGCTTCGGCCTGGCGTACGACGTGCGGGATGACGAGCACGTGTACGCGCAGGCCACCTCGGTCATCGTCGGCTACGACCTGAAGGCGGGCCGGACCCGGCGATTCGACGAGCGTGAGCGGGCCTTCCTGGAGGCGTACGCCGCGACCGCCTGACGATCGCCGGCCGCACGGCGAACCGAACGCCGGCGGACGACGAGGCCCATGGACGACGAGGCCGACGGACGACCGGATCCCCGGCGGCCGCCGGGGATCCGGTCGTCCAGGGCCATGGTCAGGCGTCGCGCCGGTGGATGAGGACCAGCGCCGCCGCCAGCACCACGGCCGGGTACACGGCGATCACGAGGAACGCGTGTGTCATCGACGGAGCGCCGTGCTCGACGTGGAGGGAGACGAGCCGCCGGATCGCATTGCCGGGCAGGGCGTTCTCGATGTCGATCACCCACTGGGCGCTGCCGTGGATGAGTTGCGGGGCGAGGAAGAGTAGCGCGACGAGCCCGCCGATCGCCGCCGCCGTGTGCCGCAGGAGCACGCCGAGGCCCGCTCCGACCAGGGCGACCGCGACCAGGTAGAACGTCGCCGCGACGATCGAGCGGACGGCGCCCGGATCGGTGATCGACAGACCGATGTGCCGCTGGGCGAGAATCGCCTGGCCGGCCAGGAAGGCCGTCGTCGCGGTGATGGCTCCGACGGGGACGCTGACAGCTGTGATCACTGCGGCCTTGGCCGCCAGCACCGTACGCCGGCCGGGTACCGCCGTGAAGGTCGTGCGGATCAGGCCGCTGGAGTACTCGCCGGTCACGGTCAGGACGCCGAGCGTCGCGACGATGAGCTGGGCGATCATGAAGCCGAGGTAGGGATCGGCCAGCGGGTCGACGCCGGCGCGCTGGGCCGGCGACATCCGCGGCCATTCGCCGACCTCGGAATCGGCCATGATGACGCCCATGATCACGGCGGACGCGAACGCGCACAGCAGCACCCACGCGGTGGAGCGCAGCGAACGCAGCTTGATCCATTCGGCCGCGAAGACGTCGGTGAAACGGGACAGGCGCGTCCCCGCGCCGGTCGGCAGGCTGACGGTGGTCATCGGAGCGTGCTTCCCTTCTGCTCGGCCCCGGCGCGGTACTCGACGCTGCCGGCGGTGAGCTCCATGAATGCCTCCTCGAGGGAGGCGTTGCGCGGGGCGAGTTCATGGACCGCGACGCGGTGTTCCAGCGCGAGGTCGCCGATCCGCGCGGCCGTGAGGCCGGTGACCTCCACGGCGCCGTCGTCGCCCGGCTCGACCCGGGCTCCCTCACCGATCAGCACCCGGGCGAGCTCGCCGCCGTACGGTGTCCGCACTCGGACACGACGGTGCGAGGCGCGTTCGACGAACTCCGCCACGCCCATGTCGGCGATCAGATGTCCACGGCCGATGACGATGAGGTGGTCGGCGGTGTTCTCCATCTCGCTCATCAGGTGGCTGGAGACGAGGACGGTGCGGCCCTCGCCCGCGAGCCGCCGGAACAGGTTCCTGATCCAGCGGATGCCCTCCGGGTCGAGCCCGTTGACCGGTTCGTCGAAGATGAGGATCTCCGGGTCGCCGAGCAGGGCCGCCGCGATGCCGAGGCGCTGCTTCATCCCCAGGCTGAACCCGCCGACCCGCTTGCGCGCGGCGCCCGTCAGCCCGACCTCGTCGAGGACCACGGGTACCCGGCTCGCCGGGATGCCGTTGCTGCGGGCGAGCGCGGCGAGGTGCCGGTCCGCCGTCCGTCCCGCGGGCACGGCGGTGGCGTCCAGCAACGCCCCGACGCGCAGTAGCGGCCGGTGCAGCGTGCGGAACGGGCGACCGCAGACGGTGGCCGAGCCGCTCGTCGGCGCGTCGAGGCCGAGGATCAGCCGCAGCGTGGTGGACTTGCCGGCGCCGTTCGGGCCAAGGAACCCGGTGACCCGGCCCGGGCGCACCTCCATGGACAGGCCGTCGACGGCGGTCGTCCCGCCGTACCGCTTGGTGAGCGCAGTTGTCTTGATCATGCCTTCCCCTTGGTTCGTCGTGCCCTCCACGGTGCGGCAGGGCCCTGCCGGACCGCGTCGGGCCGTGGACCGCATTCGCGCGCCCGCCTGGGGCAAGGGAGACCGGCGTCCTTTCAGCCTGGAGACGGAGCCGGCGGTTCAGCCTGGAGACGGACGACCGGAACGGCGTCGGCGGGTTACGGTCGGCGGGTGGACCAACGGCCTCCGTTCACCCGGCGGCTGACCTTCGCGCACTGGGTCGGCCTCGACGTCGTGGTCGCGCTGCTGCTCACGGTCGCCCTGGTGTCGAGCGCGTGGGACGTACGGCCGTACTTCGGCGTGCCGGTGGTGATCGGCGTCGGGCTGGCCTGTGCGATCGCCGCGACGGTGGCGATCCGGCGGTGGCGGCCCGTCCTCGCGCTCGCGATGGCCGTCGCCGGGAGTGTGGCGTCGGCGTTCCTCGGGTTCTCCAAGGATCCGATGATCGCCCTCGCGCTCATCGTGTACATGGTGGCGCTGCTCAGGCCGGCCCGGACGGCGGCGGTCGCGCTCGTCGTCGTCGAGGTCGCGATGGCGGTCGACGCGGTCGCAGTTCGCGCGGCCGCGCCGTTCAGCGGTCCGAACTCCCTCACCTCTCAGGTGGTCGCGACCGGCGTCGTCCAGCTCGCGGCCTGGTGCGCGGGCGTCGCGATGCGCCAGGCCCGCGCGTACGGCGAAGGGCTGCGCGAACAGGCCGAGCGGCAGGCGCAGATCAAGGTGGAGCAGGCCCGGCGGGCGATCAGCGAGGAACGCCTGCGCATCGCGCGGGAGTTGCACGACGCGGTCGCGCACAGCATGAGCGTCATCGCGGTCCAGGCAGGGGTGGGGCACTACGTGATCGGAACCCGCCCCGACGAGGCCGCCAAGGCGCTCGCCGCGATCGAGACGACCAGCCGCGCCGTCCTGCAGGAGATGCGCGGGCTCCTCGGAGTGCTCCGCGACGAGACGCCCGGCGGCGAGGTGGCGCCGCCCGCGCGAGGCGTCGCCGACCTGCCCGCGCTGGCCGAGCAGACCGGGCGTGCGGGCGTTCGCGTGGACCTTCAGCTGCGCGGGCGGCCCCGCGACCTGCCGTCCGGGATCGACCTGACGGCCTACCGGATCGTCCAGGAGGCTCTGACGAACGTGGTGAAGCACGCCGGGACGGACAACGGCCGCGTCCTGCTCACCTATGGTGTGGACGACCTGTGCATCGAGGTGACCGACGACGGGGCGGGGTGTGATGGATCCGATGGCGGACACGGCCTGATTGGGATGCGCGAGCGAGTGGCGGCGTACGGCGGGGAGTTCAGCGCGGGACCGCTGCCGCTGCGCGGGTTCCGGGTGGCGGTCCGCCTGCCCATCGGTGTGCCGGCGTGAGCGTCCGGGTGGTCGTCGCGGACGACCAGGCGCTGGTCCGGGCGGGCTTCCGGGTGCTGGTGGAGACGGCGTCCGACCTGTCGGTGGTGGGTGAGGCCGGCACCGGCGTGGAGGCGGTGGAGCTGATCCGCCGGGAGCGGCCCGACGTGGTCCTCATGGACATTCAGATGCCCGAGCTGGACGGGATCGAGGCGACCAGGCGGGTGCTCGCCGATCCCGACCCGGTCCCGGTGCGGGTCCTGATCCTCACGACGTTCGATCTCGATCGGTACGTCTATGCCGCACTGCGGGCGGGTGCCAGCGGGTTCCTGCTCAAGGACACTCCGCCCGCGGACCTGCTCGCCGCGATCAGAGTGATCGCGGCCGGAGAGGCGCTGCTCGCTCCGAGCGTGACCCGGCGGCTCATCGCCGAGTTCACTCGCCGGCCCACGGTCCACGACCACCGCGCACTCGACGAGGTGACCGACCGGGAGCGCGAGGTGCTCCGGCTGGTCGGCCGCGGCCTGTCCAACGCGGAGATCGCCGAGCACCTGCACGTGTCGATCGCGACCGCGAAGTCCCACGTGAGCAGGTTGCTCATGAAGCTTCAAGCACGAGACCGGGCGCAGCTGGTCATCGCCGCGTACCAGTCCGGTCTCGTGGGGTGACGGCCGGCGTACGGCGGGTTCGGTCGTTGCCGTCCATGACGTTCGGCCGGGCGGCGACAGTTCCGTAACAAAGCCTGCGTAGATCGGGATTTCCGACCTCTTTGACCCCTACTGTCACGGTTGCATTCTCGCGATCCGACACAAAAGGGGTAGGAATGCGCAACCTCTCTCGAGGAATGCTGGCACTGCTGCTCGCGGCCGGGCTGGGCGGTGTCGGCGGCACCGCGCATGCGGCGGCGCCCGTACGAGCGGCGGACGACGGCGTCCTTGCCAAGCTCAAGGCGATTCCCGGTATGACGGTGGAGGAGAAGACCTCCACCCTGACGGGGTACCGCTGGTTCTGGCTGAACTACCGGCAGCCGGTCGACCATCGGCACCCGGAGCGCGGCTGGTTCGAGCAGCGCGTGCTGCTGGAGCACAAGTCCGCCGACCTGCCGATGGTCCTCTACACCAGCGGCTACAACACGCCGGAGACGATGTTCCTGTCGGAGCCGACGGCGCTCGTCGGCGGCAACCAGATCTCGGTGGAGTACCGCTTCTTCACGCCGTCACGGCCCGAGCCGGCGGTGTGGAAGAAGGACACGATCTGGCAGGCCGCCACCGACGAACACCGGTTGATCAAGGCTCTCAAGACCATCTACCACGGCAAGTGGATCTCGACCGGGGCGAGTAAGGGCGGCATGACCGCGACTTACCACAAGCGTTTCTACCCCTCGGACGTCGACGGCACGGTCGCCTACGTCGCGCCGAATGACGTCAACAACAAGGACGACAGCGCGTACGACCGGTTCTTCAAGACGGTCGGCACCGACCCCAAGTGCCGGACCAACCTGGAGAGCCTGCAGCGCGAACTGCTCAAGCGCCGCCCGCAGATCCTGGCACGGATGAGCGCCGACGCCAAGAAGGCCGGCAACACCTGGAAGATCATCAAGACCGTCGACCGGGCCTTCGAGAACTCGGTGATGGACTTCGAGTGGGCCTTCTGGCAGTACCACCTGCAGTCGGAGTGCAAGGACATCCCGGCGACGACCGCCTCGACCGACGCCATCTACTCCTACTTCGACAAGATCTCCGGCGCGCTGACCTACACCGACCAGGGCCTCGAGCCGTTCATCCCGTACTACTACCAGGCGGGCACCCAGCTCGGCTGGCCGTCGCCGAAGTTCACGCACCTGCACCCGCTGCTGCGCTACGAGAGCACCTACCAGCCGCGGACCTACGTCCCGGCGGACATCCCGATGCGGTTCGACCCGTCGGCGATGAAGGACATCGACCACTGGGTCCGCACCCGCGCGACCCACATGACGTTCATCTACGGTCAGAACGACCCGTGGGGCGCCGAGCCGTTCCGTGTCGGCCCGGGCAGCCGCGACTCCGCCGTGTACGTCGCGCCGGGCATGAACCACAGCGCCCACCTGATCGCCGCGCTGCCCGACGCGCAGCGTGCGCGGGTGACCGCCGACCTGCTCCGCTGGGCCGGCGTCTCCTCGGCGCAGGCGAAGGCCCTCTCGGTCCCGCAGGTCGCGGAGGACCCGATGCTGGCCCAGCGCCCGCCGCTGTAACGAATCACCCACCGCCCTGAGCGCCTGCGCCCGGGCGGTACAGCGGGCCCCGTCGCCGATCCGGCGGCGGGGCCTCCGCATGTCGATGATCGTCTCATATTTCAAGACGCTAGTATCAGAATATGAGCAGACGATGGTCGGTCCTCATTGTCGGGTTGTTCGCCATGGTCGCCGGGTGCGCCTACCAGTACGGCCTGCCGTACCTCATCCCCGCCCTCCGGGCGGACGCCGGGCTCTCCCTGAGCCAGGCCGCCACGCTGATCTCCTGCCCGGTGGCGGGGCTCCTCGTCACCCTCGCCCTGTGGGGCGTGGCCGCGGACCGCTGGGGCGAGCGAGTCGTCCTCGCCACCGGCCTGACCGTGGCCGGCGGAGCGCTCCTTGCCGCCGCCGCCGTCCACCACCTAGTCGCGCTCGGAGCCTGCTTCTTCGTCGCCGGAGCCGGTGGCGCGTCCATCCACGCCGCCAGCGGCCGGCTCATCCTCGGCTGGTTCGCCGCCCACGAGCGCGGCCTGGCCATGGGCGTACGCCAGACCGGACAACCGCTGGGCGTCGGCCTCGCGGCGCTCGCCCTGCCGCCGCTCGCGGCGGGCGCCGGGCTCGCGGGCGGACTGGTGTTCCTCGCCTGCTGCTGTCTCGCCGCCGCGCTGCTGGTGGCGGTCGTCGTCCGCGACCCCGCCCGTACGGGAGGGCACGAACCGCACGGCGGGCGCTCCCCGTACCGTACGCCGGTCCTGTGGCGGATCCACGCGGCGAGCGCGCTGCTCGTGGTGCCGCAGTTCGCGGTGTCGGCGTTCGCCCTCGTCTACCTGGTGGACGCGCGGGGCTGGGACGCCGCGACCGCGGGCCGGCTGCTGGCGGCCGCGCAGGTCGGCGGCGCCGCGGCGCGGCTGGCCGTCGGCCACTGGTCCGATCGCGCGGGCAGCCGGCTGCGGCCGATGCGCCTCCTCGCGTCCGGGATCGGCGTCGTCATGCTCGCGCTCAGCGCGGGCGCGCTGACGGGCTGGGGCGGCGCCTCCGTCGTGCTCGTCGTCGCGGCGGTGATCACGGTGACCACCAACGGGCTGGCGTACACCGCCGTGGCGGAGTACGCCGGGCGCGCCTGGGCCGGCCGGGCGCTCGGCATCCAGAACACCGGGCAGAACCTGCTCGCGGCGGCGACCCCGCCCGTGCTCGGGTCTCTCGTCGGCGGATCCGACTACGGGACGGCCTTCGCCGTCGCGGTCGCGTTCCCCGTCGTCGCGGCCCTGCTGATCCCGGTACGGTCCGAACGCGCGCCGGCCCACTCGGCGACACCGGAGCCGACCCGCGCGCAGAGCTGACCGGCGCGGAGCTGACCCGCGTGGAGCCCGGCCCGCGCTTAGCTCGACCCGTGCGGAGCCGACCGGCGTGGAGCCCGGCCCGCGCGCGGAGTTGACCGGCGTGGATCTGACTCGCGTGGAGCCCCGCCCGCGCGTGGAGCTCGACGCGCGCGGAGGTGACTCAGCCGGGGGCGTTGATCAGGCTGTTCGCCGCCATGACGAGGTAGTCCCAGAGCATGGTCTCGAGGGGCTCGGGCAGCTCGAGCTCGTCGACGGCGTCGCGCATGTGGCCGAGCCAGGCGTCGTGCTCGGCCTTGCCGATCCGGAACGGCACGTGCCGCATGCGCAGCCGCGGATGGCCGCGCCGCTCGCCGTACGTGCGCGGACCGCCCCAGTACTGGATGAGGAACAGCCGCAGACGCTCCTCGGCCGGTCCCAGATCCTCTTCGGGATAGAGAGGGCGCAGTAGGGGGTCGGCGGCCACCCCCGCGTAGAACCGGTGCACCAGGCGGCGGAAGGTCTCCTCGCCGCCGACCGCTTCGTAGAAAGTGACCTCTTGTGCCATGACGGGCCCCAGCCTACGCGGCCGAGGTGTCCTCCTTGAACGTCGCGACGGCGACGCCGGCCGAGTCGAAGGCCTTCTTGACGCGTTCGCGCAGCTCCCGGGCTGTGTCGGCCTGCTTGCCCGGCGCCGTCTTGCAGACGACGCGGACGACGATCGCCTCCCCGGAGAGCGCCTGGACGCCCCAGACGGTCGGGTCCTCCAGGATGATCTCGTCCCACGGGGGCTCGGCCGCCAGCGCCGACGCGGTCTCGGTCAGGATCGTGCGGACCTTATCGAGGTCGACGTCGTACTCGACCGGGACGTCGAGGACCACGCGGGCCCAGTTCTGCGACTCGTTGCCGACCCGTTTGATCTCCCCGTTCGGGACGTACCAGACGACGCCGTTGACGTCGCGCAGGCGGGTCGTTCGCAGGGTGACCGCCTCCACCGTGCCCTTGGCGCCGCCGACGTCGATGACGTCTCCAACGCCGTACTGGTCCTCCAGCAGCATGAACATGCCCGTGAGGAAGTCCTTCACGAGGTTCTGGGCGCCGAAGGCGACCGCGACGCCGATGATGCTGGCGCTGGCCAGGAACGGCGTGAGGTCGAGCCCGAAGTACCCGAGCACGGTGAGGGCGGCGGCACCGAGGATGATCATCGAGGAGATGCTCCGCAGCACCGACCCCATCGTCTCGGCCCGCTGCCGGCGCCGCTCGCTGACCAGTACGGGGCTGCCGTCGAAGATCGTGCGGGTCCTCTCGCGGAGCCGCTCCGACATCGTGCCCTCGGCCATCCGCACGGTGATCTTCGTGATCAGCTTGTGCGTGAGCCTGCGCAGGATGAGCGCGATCGCGATCGTGAGGATGAGCTTGATCGTCCAGGTGATCGGGCTCGTCCCGTCGAGCCACTGGTGGTACCACCTGGCGACGTGCTCGTTGTGCGTGATCTGAAACGTCCACCGGCAACCGGTGCTGGGCGTCTGCGTCTGCTGGTTGGCCGCGGTGAGATTGTCCGTGCACGCTCTGACGAGCGCCGCCCTCTCCTCCTTCGAAGAGACCTGGAACGGCAGCAAGCCCGTCAGTGTGTGACGCGCGAACACGAGACATCCTCCTGGGCGGTGCCCGTGCTGGGCGACCACGTTGGACCGGCGAACCTACCCGATGGATGGTAGGCGACGGTGGGACGTCCCTCGTGCGATCTTGGTGAACGGGCCCCGCGGAGCCGGTCAGTCCGCGCCACTGGCAACAGGCTCCGCGGGGGGACTCGCTAGGCGCTGTGCGCCTCTAGGACACGGGCCACCTTCACCGCCGCGCCACACGGGTCGTCGACGTCGTGCATCGGCTCGCCCCACGACCACCAGAAGTACCAGGACCGCTGGTCGCGGGTGCCGGGCGCCGGCGCGCACATGACGTTCTCGGACAGGCTCGCGGCGTCCGGGTTGACGACCCGGCAGAACGCCGGGCCGGAGCGGCTGCGGACCACGCGGGCCACCAGACCGCGCTCGCCTAATTCACGGACCAGACCTTCGAGATATCCCAGTCGACGTTCGTCGAACATGGTGTGCCTCCCTCACCAAGTGAACTCACCTCGCTACGCGGTGCGAGAATCGCAAGCCGCCGAGAAGCGGTCAAGGTCGGGGCAGAGGGCCTGGAGACCATCTTCCGTCCACATGGGTAGAGGTTTTTCCACTGACGTTGGATCTTTATCTGCTCCGGTATGGGGAGAGGGACCGTATCGCTTGCGTTTCTGACTGATTCGGTTGGCGTATCGCGATGCCGGAGTTACGCTGCGTACGCGAGATTTCATCTCCGTGGCCATGAGTTATCCGGTCGGACCTTTCCCCCCAAGGAGGCCGGGAAGTGACAGATCCCCCTCAAATGGAAGCGCCGGATCCCCGCAAAAAGGATCCACCTCGCAAAGAAGCCGATACTGCACGTTGTATCCGTGCTCGCGGGCTGGCGCAAGGTCATGCGCCGCCCGACATTGCGAGGGAAATTCACGATCAATGCGGGCCGATCTTCGGAACGAGCCAGATCAAAGCCCAGCGACTCGCGCACGGCATCGCGCTGTCCGATGTCGTCGCGCAGGTCAGAGCGCTTTACGAGCTGGAGGGAAAAACCCGTCCCAAGCTCGGTGAGACGCTGCTGTCGGCGTACGAGAGCGGCTATAAGCGCCCGGGTCCCGAATATCTGCACTACCTGTGCAGCGTCTACCGCGTCGAACCCCCGGACCTCGGCTTTCAGGGGCCGTGCGTCTGCGGCCACCGGCACGAACGCCCACGGGCCGGTGATCAGGGCACGACGGCCCGCGAGCCCGACAGCGTGATCAGGCCGCGCGCCGTCCTCACGGACAGCAGCGAGTGGGCGGCCAATTTCGAACGTACCTCTGGTCCGCGCATCTCCCGGGTCCATTACCGCGCCGAAGACCCGGGCGGCAAGGACGGAGACGAGGAGGACATAGTGCTTCGTCGGACTCTTCTGCAACTCCTGGCCGGAGCAGGCGTGGTGCTCGACGGCCAGATCCTGGGGGCGGTGGACGGCATCCGCCGCCGGATGGACGACACCCTCGTCAACGCGACCGTGTCGCCGACCATGCTCGATCAGTGGGAGGAGACCGTACAGGGATACGGACAGCAGTACATGTCGACGCCGCCGCTGCGGCTGCTCTGCGACGTCCTGCTGGACTTCAGCGAGGTCCGCCGCATGTGCGAGCAACGGCAGCCGATCGAGCTCCAGGAACGGCTGTGCCGCATCGCGGCGCAACTCTCCGGCATGGCCGGCGTCATCATGATCGACCTCGGTGACCACCGTCTCTCCCGCTCCTTCTTCCGGACCGCCCGCACGGCCGCCGACGAGACCGGCGACCGCGCGCTGCGCGCCTGGGTCAGCGTGCGCGAGTCGCTGGTGCCGATGTACTACGGCGACCCGCGCGAGGCCCTGCATCTGGCGCGCCGGGCGCAGGACCTGGCCGGTCGCGCGCCCAGCGTGGCCGGCGCGATGGCGCCCATCGTCGAGGCGCGTGCCCTCGGCATGCTCGTCAAACGAGGGCGGGGCGAAGCGGTCCCCAGCGCCAAGCGCGCGCTCGCCCGCGGCCAGGCGGTCTTCTCACAGCTCGGAAAGGACCAGGTCAAGGACACCGCCTTCGGCTACACCGAACGCCAGCTCGCCTTCCACATGGGCGACACCTACACCAACCTCGGCGACCACGGGAACGCCGAGGAGACCCTCCGGAAGGCACTGACCCTCTATCCCGCCACCGAAGAGCTCGACCGCACCCTGATCTGGCTCGACCGAGCGTCGTGCCGGCTCCAGGAGGGAGAACCGGAAGAGGCGTTGCGCACCGCCAAGGAGACCATCCTCGCGGTGTCGGCGGCGCACCGTACCGACATCGTGATCCACCGCGCCCGCCAGCTCGCCAGCGCCGTGGTCGCGCAGTACGGCGACATCCGGGCGGCCCGCGAGTTCCGTGACGCGCTCGCCGCACCGGCAACGGCGGGCATCACCAGGAAGCAGGCCTGACCGGTGGGCCGTCCACTGGTCATCGCCTCGGCGCTACCCAGGCGGCTCTGCTCCGAGCCCCCCACGTGGGAGTTCGCGGGCCTCCGCATCCGGCGCTACACCTCCCGCGACCATCGGGCGGTGTTCGCCGTCCACCGGGAATGCCTGTTCCAGGTGGGACTGCGCCCCGGCGACGGCGTGTACTACGACGACGACTTCACCAACATCGAGGAGGTCTACCTCCGCAACCGCGGCGAGTTCCTCGTCGGGGAGGTGGGCGGACAGGTCGCGGCACTCGGCGGGCTCCGGCGCGTCGACGACCTGACCGCCGAGATGGTCCGCCTCCGCGTCCGTCCCGACCTGCAGGGCCGCGGGTACGGCGCGGCGCTCGTCACCGTCCTGGAGCAGCGCGCCGCCGAGCTCGGCTGCCGCCGGCTCCGGGCCGACACCACCGTCAAGCAACGGGTCGCGATCGCTCTGTACCGCTCGTACGGCTGGCGGGAGATCGCGCGCGAGGCGACGGGAGACACCGTCACCGTCTACTACGAGAAACGACTGGGATAGGGGGCCGTGAGCGGCGGCGGTGCCGGTTCCGTCGCCGCTCACGTCACACCGTCGAATCGGAGTCGACCGTGAGCGGACCGCTCAGCTCACGGCGGATGCGGCAGGCCGCGTCCGCCGTGAGCGTGACGGCCTCGGGCGCGTTCATCCGGACGCGGTGCCGCCCCGGAGGTAGGCGAGCACCGCCAGGACTCTGCGGTGCGTGTCCTCCGCCGGGGGCAGGTCGAGCTTGGTGAGGATGCTGCCGACGTGCTTGCCGACGGTCGCCTCGGAGACGACGAGGATCCGGGCGATGGCGGTGTTCGAGTGGCCCTCGGCGATGAGACCGAGCACCTCCCGTTCGCGCGCCGACAGCCTCGCCAGCGGATCGCGCTGCCGGCGCAGCAACTGGCGCACGACCTGCGGATCGACCACGGTCCCGCCGTCCGCCACCCGTCGCAGCGCGCCGACGAACTCCTCGACGTCGACCACCCGGTCCTTGAGGAGATACCCCACCCCTCGGCCGTCTCCCGAGTCGAGCAGGTCGGCCGCGTAGCTGAGCTCGACGTACTGGCTCAGCGCCACCACGGGCAGGCCCGGGTGGGCACGGCGCAGCGCGACGGCGGCGCGCAGGCCCTCGTCGCTGAACCCGGGAGGCATCCGGATGTCGGTCACCACCAGATCCGGGCGGTGCTCGGCCACGGCGGCCACGAGAGCGTCCGCGTCACCGGCCGTGGCCACGACCTCGAAGCCGAACCGATCGAGCAGCCCGGCCAGCCCCTCCCGCAACAGCACCCCGTCCTCGGCGAGGACCACCCGGATCGTTACCGCAGGTCGCACGGAAGCTCCACATGGACGACGGTCGGCCCGCCCACCGGGCTCGACAGGAGCATTCTGCCGTCGATCACGGCCACCCGGTCCGCCAGGCCCGTGAGCCCGCTCCCCGCGCGCGGGTCGGCTCCGCCGTCCCCGTCGTCGCGGATCTCCACGGTGAGCAGGTCGGCCTCCCGCCGTACGGTGACGACCGCCTCCGAAGCGCCGCTGTGCTTGGCGACGTTGGTGAGCGCCTCCGAGACGACGAAGTAGGCGGTGCCCTCGACATGGGCAGGCAGGCGGTCGGGCAGTTCGGCGTCGACCGTCACCGGGATGGGGGACCGGTCCGCGATCTCGCGCAGCGCGGCGGTCAGCCCCCGGTCCGTGAGCACCCGCGGGTGGATGCCGCGGATCAGCTCCCGCAGCTCCGTCATCAGCCGTTTGGCCTCTTCGTGGGCCTCGCCCACGCTCCGCGCGGCGGGGGAGTCGGGCGGGACGTCCAGCCGGGCCAGGCCGAGCTGCAGGGTGAGGCTCAGGAGACGCTGCTGCGCGCCGTCGTGCAGATCGCGTTCGATGCGCCGCCGCTCCGCCTCGAACGCGTCTACCAGCCGGGCGCGCGACCGTGACACCTCGACGAGCTCGGCGCGCAGCCGCTCGTCGGGCCCATGCCGCAGCAGCGAACGCGCCACGACCGCGTGCGCACCGGCGACCACCGCGAGCACGTACGGGACGGCGGGGAGCAGCATCAGACCGGCGAGCGCGTACGGAAGGGCCTGCCACGGGTCGTCGACGCTGGTGAACCCGAGCGCCACGGTGCTGTCGCGGGCCAGCAGCGGACTGATGAGGAACGCGCCGATCAGCAGCGCGAACAGCAGCAGGGCCAGGGACAACACCGGGGCGACCACGATGAACAGGCAGAGGTATCCGACCTCGCGCCAGGTCGCCGCCTCGGCGTACCGGGTCCGCAGCCACGACCACGGGCCGCGGACCGTACGGTGCCCGGACGCCACGGGCCGTACGTCCACGAGGCGCAGCCGCCGGCGTTCCAGCTCGGCCAGCGGAACGGCGACCAGCGGGCCGGCGCCGGCGACCAGCACCACGCCGAGAAGAGCGAACAGCGCGACCGCGACCGGCGCCGGATGGGCGTCCGTCGCCCGCCGCGCCGCGACCGCCCACGGCAGGGCGAGCACGCCCATCGGCACGGCCGCCACGGTCAACGGCAGGGCCGCCGTCAGCAGGTACGCGAGGCACCGCCACGGCCAGCCGCCGACCAGGAAACGACGCCGGAGCATCGCCTCGAACGCAGTGCGGGGCGCAGAGGACACGCACGTACGGTAACCGCGCCTCGGCACCGCTCGGGCGGAGATGGGGACTGGCCCTACCCGGATCCGGTGGCCCGCCGTGATGCCCGGGGCACGGGCCGGGTGGTTCCGTGGCCACGGAAATGATCGATCGACGGAAGGTTCGTTACGTGGTCACGGCATACAGGAGGGGAGTGGCGGCGTTCCTGCTGATCGCGTTCGGCGTCACTTGGGCGTATCTGTTCACCGCCCGGCTCGCGCTGGGACTGTCCCTCGTGAATCCGCTCGTGCAGCTCCCGATGGGCTTCGCCCCCGCGATCGCCGCGGTGATCGTACGATGCTGGATCACGCGGGAGGGGTTCGCCGACGCGGGTCTGGCTCCGCGGTGGAGGAAGGCCTGGCCCTCCTATCTCGTGGCTTGGCTCGCACCGCCGGTGTTCGTCGCCGTCGGTGTCGGCGCGGCGGCGGTCGTCGGACTCTGGCACCCCGACCTGTCCCCGCTGAGCCGCGTCGTCTCCGGCCTCCCGGGCTGGGCGGCCCCGCTCGTGCTGATGGTGATCGCGGCCGTGCTCACGCCGGTGTACTGGGGCGAGGAGTTCGGCTGGACGAGCTACCTGCGGCCGCGGCTGTTCCCCGACCGGCCCGTCGTGTCCGTGCTGACGACGGGTCTGATCTGGGCGGTCTGGCATTACCCGCTGGCGTTCCTCGGCTACATCCGCTTCGGCCACCTCGCCGTCGGCCTTGCGGTCTGGACGGTGTCCTTCATCTTCCAGGAGGTCCTGCTCGCCTGGCTCTGGTCCCGTAGCGGCGGCGTCTGGGCACCGAGCCTGGCGCACGCGGGGAACAACATGGTCCTGTCCCTGCTGACCGGGCAGCTACTGTCCGCGGACGGGCTGGGCGCCACGGCCGGCACGGTGATCATGTCCGTGCCGATCGTCGCCGTCGGTGGCTGGATCCTCCTGACGGGCCGTCTCCTGGTGAGCCGCCCGGCCGCGCCCGCATGTCCGGTGAGCGTCAGGGCACACCGCTGAGGCACCTTGCCGCCGTTGCGGACGGCGAGGTGACCGGGTCGTTCCGATTCGCGGGGTCAACGCCGGCGGCAAGGCCACTGAGTCACGCGTTGACCCGGCGGACGGCGCCGCCGGCGGTCACGGAGGTAGGGCCAGGCATACCTCGGGTTGGTGTCCTGGGCTGATGTTCCCGGCTCCCCCGAACGATGAGATCGCCTTATGACGGAGGGACAGGCGATCGGGCGGGCGTGGCATGCAGGGCCCGCCGCGCCGGCGGTGGAGTTGTGTGAGGTCAGCAGGGAGTACGGGCGCGGGGACGCGACGGTCCGGGCGCTCGACGGAGTGAGCATCGGGTTTCCCGCAGGCTCGTGGACGGCCGTGATGGGGCCGTCGGGGTCGGGGAAGTCGACCCTGCTGCACTGCGCGGCAGGGCTGGAGAAGGCGAGCGGCGGGCGGATCCTGCTGAGGGGGCAGGACATCACCTCCGCGCCGGACAGCGCTCTCACCGCCCTGCGGCGGCACACCGTCGGGTTCGTCTTCCAGACCTTCAACCTGGTCGGCTCGCTCACCGCGGAGCAGAACGTCGCGCTGCCGCTGAGGCTCGCCCGGCGCACGATCTCGCGCCAGGCCGTCCGCGAGGTGCTGGAGGCCGTCGGCCTGGGCGATCGGCTGCGGCACCGGCCCCGGGAGCTCTCGGGCGGGCAGCAGCAGCGGGTGGCGATCGCGCGGGCGATGGTGACGCGGCCGGCGGTGCTGTTCGCCGACGAGCCGACGGGCGCGCTGGACTCGGCGTCGGCCCGTACGGTCCTCGAGCTGCTGCGGACCATGGTCGACTCGGCCGGACAGACGATCGTCATGGTCACCCACGATCCCGCCGCGGCGGCGCGGGCCGACGCGGTGGTGTTCCTGTCGGACGGCAGGATCGTCGACCAGGCGTTGCGCCCGTCGGCCCGGGAGGTCGCCGACCGCCTCGCGCGGCTGGAGGGCTGAGCATGCCGGGGATCGCTTTCAGTAACTTCCGGGAGCACCGGCGCCTGTTCACCGGCGCCATCCTGGCCGTCGCCCTGGGCGTCGCGTTGATGCAGTCCTCGCTGTCGGTGATGGCGGCGGTGTCCGAGGCCCGGATCCCCGCGGGGTTGTCCGGCCAGGCCCGGGAGCGGATCCAGGACGCCTACGCGGGGGCCGCGACGCTGCTCGGCATGACGGTCATGCTCGCGGGGTTCCTCGCGCTGTTCATCGTCGGCTCGACGTTCGCCTTCACCGTGGCCCAGCGCCGCCGCGAGCTCGCCCTGCTGCGGCTGGCCGGCGCGAGCCGTCCGCAGATCGTCCTGCTGCTGGTCGCGGAGGCCGCGCTGCTCGGCACGGCCGGTGCGACGGCCGGCGTTCTGCTGGGGGTGCCGGGCACGTGGGCGCAGGCCTGGCTGCTGGTCGCGTTCGGGTTCCTGCCCGGCGGGGTCTCGCCCCACCTGAACGGCGGGATCATGCTGGCGTCCGCCTGCGTCGGGCTCACCGTGGCGCTGCTCGGCGTGCTGACGGCCGCGCGCCGGGCCGCTCTGGTGCGGCCGCTGGAGGCGCTGCGGGACACCGGGCGCGCCGCCAGGGTCATGACCGTGGCCCGCTGGGTGTTCGGCCTGTCCTCGCTGGCATTCGTGATCTGGCTGGTCGCCGCCGCGCAGACCGGCCGCGTCGACGTCCTGGGCGCCATGCTGATCGCGATGACCGTCTCGGTCGTCGGCGCGGTGGCCCTGAGCCTGCTCAGCCCCCTGGTCGTGCCGCTCGTGGGCGGCCTCCTCGGCCTCGCGGTGCGCCGGAGCACCTTCGGCGAGCTCGCCCAGGCCAACCTGCGCGACAGCGTACGGCGCAGCGCGTCGACGGCCGCGCCGCTGATCGTGCTGGTGTCGCTCGTGGTCGGCCTCATGGGCACCCTGGCGTCGCTGGGCAGGATGGCGGGCGAGGAGCAGAAGCGTATCGTCGCCGGCGATCTGGTCGTCGACTCCACCGGCGCGGAGGCGTCCCGGGTCGCGGCCGTGCCCGGGGTCGCCGTCGCGTCACCGCAGGCCACCGTTCCGATCGCCGTGACGGTCGGGCACGGCGCGTACCGGCGGACCTACTACTCGGGGATCGTCGCGGTGGATCCGGCGGCGTACCGGCGGACGTATCGGCGGGCGCCCCGCTCCGGCTCGCTGGCGGCCCTGCGGGGGCGGACCATCGCGGTGGGGCCGGGCATGAGTGAGGAGGGCCTGCGGCGCGGGGGCGTGGCGGTCGCCCGGGTCGGCGAGCGGCGGGTGCGGCTGCGGATCGTCGCCGTCATGGCCCCCGTCCTCGAGAACGGCGCGGACGGCTTCATCCTGCCGCGCGAGCTGATCCCGGAGGACGTCATCGCCAAGGCACCGACCCGGACGGTGGTCCAGGTCGCCCCCGGTACACCGCCCTCGGCCGTCGCCGAGCGGATCCGCGCCGCGCGGATCGGAACGGTCCGCACCGTGGCCAAGTGGGCCGATGCCGAGGCCGACGCGCAGCAGAAGGGCAACGAGGCGATCTTCGCGGTGCTCGTCGGCCTCGGCGGCCTGTACGCGGCCGTCGCCGTCGTCAACGCGGTGGTCATCGCCGGTGCCGAGCGCAAGGCCGAGTTCGCGGTCGTACGCCTCACCGGCATGAGCCGGCCGCAGGTCGTGCGGATGGCGTTGATCGAGGCGGCGGCGGTCACCGCGATCGGGCTGTTCCTCGGTCTCCTGGTCGCGGCCGGGGCACTGGCGGGAATCGGCGCGGCGGCCGTCCGGGCCGTCGGCACACCCCTGGTCGCGGTGCCGTGGGAACTCCTGGGCCTGCTGGTGCCCGGCGCGTTCATCGTGACCGGCGTGGCGAGTGCGTGGAGCACGCTGTCGGCGACCCGGGTGCCGCCGGTGACGCTGGCGACCGCTCGCGAATGAGGGCGGTCGGCGGCGTGTTCGCATTCGCGGCCGCGATCGTCGTCCGGGGCCCGTGAACCGGCCGCCGAAGCTCTCCGAGTGCAACGTTTCCCGGCAGGTCGGCTGCGAGGTGCTGGAGACCGCCGGCCTCGGGGACCGGCAGCGGTACGGGCTCTGGGGCGGCCAGGGGCGATGGTGACCCGGCGTCAGCGGCGCTCAGCCGCAGCAGCCGCCTCCGAAGCAGCCCCCGCCGCCGCTGGGCGGGGCCGCGGTGCCGCCGCCGGTGACGGCGACCGTGGACAGCAGCTTCACCGTGTCCTCGTGGCCGTCGGGGCATGCGGCCGGCGCGGACGCCTCGGCCATCGGGCGGGACACTTCGAACGTTGCGCCACAGGCGCGGCAGCGGAAGTCGTAACGTGGCACGGCCATAGCGTACGACGTCGCCGCCCCCAATGGCGATCAGGCGGCGGGTTCGGAGACGTGCTCAGGCGGCGGGCTCGGTGACGTACGGCGCCCACTGCGGGTCGCCGTCGTTGACCAGGCCGATGAGCCGCCAGTGCGCCCCACGTGGAACGCCCGGGACGACGCGCGACTTCCACCCGATCTCTTCTAGTAGCTTGTCGGCCTTGCGGTGGTTGCAAGGCATACAGGAGGCGACGCAGTTCTCCCAGATGTGCTTTCCTCCGCGGCTGCGCGGGATGACGTGGTCGATCGTCTCCGCGCGAAGGCCGCAGTACGCACACCGGAAGTTGTCGCGCCGCATGAGGGCCGCCCGGGTGAGCGGCACCCGTTGTCGGTAAGGGATGCGGACGTAGCGCAGAAGCCGGATCACCGACGGCATCTCGACGACGATCGAGGCCGATCGCAGCTGGGCTCCGGACGTGTCATGATGCACGATCTCGGCCTTCTCCCGGAGGACCAGGCAGACCGCACGCCGAAGCGGAAGGGTTGTCAGGGGTTCGTAAGTCGCGTTGAGCAGTAGGACCTGTCTCATCAGACGGCCTCCGTGCCGCAGGCGCCGACCGCCTCACGGGCCACGCTCCAGCGTGCCTCGGCATGAGGCATGACGATCTTTCTCACCAGCGCACCCGACACGAGGACCTCCTCACGGGTGATACCCAAGTTGGACTCAGTGTGGCTGCTGAGATGCTGATCCCGCTACCCCATATCCGGGGCATTCGCTGGAAGCGCGCCCGCGAGGGCGGCCGGACGGGTCAGTGACCCGGGTGACGACCTTCCGTCTCGGCTCCGGCGCGCGACGCGGCCTCCTCACCTGGCCGCTCGCGCCACGTCATCCTGGCGTCGAGGCGAAGCGGGCCGCCCTTGAGGTTCCCCGCGGTCTTGAGCCAGCCCGTACGCTTGTCGCCCGCGCCCATCGTCTCGTACCGGCAGACGATGGTCTCGTGCTCCGACGCGCAGGGCTTCGACTGCCCCAGGACCTTGTGACCGGACGTGATCTTCTGCGTCGCGACGACGTCATCGGCCGACCGGGATCCCCCGTTCACCACGGTCCAGCGCCAGATGACCCCAGAGCCGCTCCGGGCCTCTTCCGGCCGGTCATAGACCAGCCGCGGGCTCGCCTCCTGCCCCTGGTGCCCTCCCTGTGCCTCGCGAGAGTGCTGAGCGCCCTCGTGCGCCGCCGCACGGGGTGGCTCGGCCGCTCGCGGCTCGTGCCCCTCATGGGAACCAGGAGCCACGTGCTGCTGGGCCGCTCGCGACCCTTGCGCCTCACGGGTCCCTTGCGCCTCACGCGTCCCTTGAGTCTGCTGCTGGAGAGCGCGCTGTTGGGCCGCTCGCGCCTGCTGGGCCTCGTGAGCCGCTTGAGCCTGGTGTTGCTGGACGGCTCGGGCTTGCTGGGCTTCGCGGGCCGGGTGTTGTTGGGCCGTTCGGGCCTGTTGGGCTTCGCGGGCCGGGTGCTGTCGGGCCTCTTGGGCCTCGTGGGCAGGGTGTTGCTGGGCCGCTCGCGCCTGCTGGGCCTCGTGGGCCCGCTGAAGCAGGTGTTGCTGTGATGGCTGTGCGGCGTGCTGCGACTCCTGCGGTGACGCCGCCGGGTGCGGCTTCGGCGCGAGCGCGTGCGCGGACGAGCCGGCCGACGCGCCGGCCACCAGAGCGACCGCGGCCAGCGCCGGTGCGGCGACCAGGGCCGTACGGCGGCCGTACCGACTCGTACGTGCGGCCGTTCTGTGCGGGTCGATCGTGTCTTCCATTGTTCCCCCCGAGTGACGTGGAAAGACGCGCCCCACATCTTTCTCGGTGCGACGACCGGGGGGAAACCGCCACGCCCGGCGCGGGCCGGTACGCCGACCTCGTTAAAGTGCGGTCATGAGCCGACCGCAGTACCCGTCCGCGCATCGTCAGGACATCGTCGAGGAGATCCACGGTCAAAGCGTCGCCGATCCTTACCGATGGCTGGAGGATCCGAACGCCGACGACACCAAGAAATGGCTGGCGGCCCAGGACGAGCTGTTCCACCGTGAGGTCGACGACCTGCCCGGCCGAGACCGGCTGCGGGCGCGGGTGCGCGAGCTGCTCGGCGCCGGGAGCGTCGGCGCTCCCGTCTGGCGGGGCGAACGCCGTTTCTTCATGCGGCGCACCGCCGAGCAGGAGCACGCCGTCCTCTACGCCATCGACCCCGGCGAGACGAGCGAGCGGGCACTGATCGACCCGATGGCGCTCGACCCGACCCACACGACGACGCTCGACTCCTGGCAGCCGGACAAGGAGGGGCGCCTGCTGGCGTACCAGCTGTCCCACGGCGGCGACGAGGAGTCCAAGCTGTACGTGATGGACGTCGCCACCGGCGAGACGATCGAGGGGCCGATCGACCGGTGCCGCTACACGCCGATCGCCTGGCTGCCGGGCGGCGACGCGTACTACTACGTCCGCCGGCTCGCCGCAGGCCAGGTTCCCGCCGGTGAGGAGCAGTACCACCGCCGCGTCTACCTGCACCGGGTGGGGACCGACCCGGAGACCGACGACGTGATGATCTTCGGTGACGGCCGGGAGAAGACCAACTACTACGGAGTCGGCGTCAGCCGCGACGGCCGCTGGCTCACTCTCTCCTCCTCGCAGGGCACCGCGCCGCGCAACGACCTGTGGATCGCCGACCTGAGCACGTCTCCGCTGGAGACCCCGGAGCTGCGGGTCGTCCAGGAGGGCGTCGACGCCGAGACCGGCGTGCACGTCGGGCGCGACGGGCGCGCGTACGTCTTCACCGACCGGGACGCCCCCCGCGCCCGGCTGTGCGTGGCCGACCCGTCCGACCTGTCGCCCGGCACCTGGCGCGATCTGATCCCCGAGGACTCCGAGGCGGTCCTGTCGGACTTCGCGATCCTCGACGACCTCGACCGGCCCATCCTCCTCGCCGGGTGGACCCGCCACGCGATCAGTGAGATCACCATCCACGACCTGGTGACCGGCGAGCGGATCGGCGAGGTCCCCGTTCCGGGCCTCGGCACGATCGGCGGGATCACCGATCGTCCCGATGGCGGCCACGAGGCGTGGTTCTCCTACGTCGACCACACGACCCCGACGTCCGTCCACCACTACGACGCCAGGACCGGCGAGACGACGCTGTGGGCGTCCGCGCCCGGCACCGTCGACGTGCCCGACGTCGAGGCGCGCCAGCTGACCTACGCCTCCAATGACGGCACCGAGGTACGCATGCTCGTCATCGCCCGGGCCGACGCGGTGCCCGGCGACGGCACGCCCCGGCCGACGATCCTCTACGGCTACGGCGGTTTCAACGTCCCGCTCACGCCCGCGTACTCGGCCGGGAGCCTCGCCTGGGTGGAGGCCGGCGGCGTCTACGTCGTCGCCAACCTGCGCGGCGGCTCCGAGGAGGGCGAGGAATGGCACCGAGCCGGCATGCTGGACAAGAAGCAGAACGTCTTCGACGACTTCCACGCCGCGGCCGAGAAGCTCATCGCCGACGGATGGACCACCGCGGACCGGCTCGCGATCTCCGGCGGATCCAACGGCGGCCTGCTCGTCGGCGCGGCGATCACCCAGCGGCCCGAGCTGTACGCCGCGGCGGTCTGCTCGGCGCCGCTGCTGGACATGGTGCGGTACGAGAAGTTCGGCCTCGGGCAGACGTGGAACGTCGAGTACGGCTCGGCCGAGGACCCGGAGCAGTTCGGCTGGCTCTACGCCTACTCCCCGTACCACCACGTGCGTGAGGGCGTCGCCTACCCGGCGACCCTCTTCACGATCTTCGAGAGCGACACGCGCGTCGACCCGTTGCACGCCCGCAAGATGTGCGCGGCGCTGCAGCACGCGACCACCGACGACGGCGGCCCCATCCTCCTGCGCAACGAGGCCGAGGTCGGGCACGGCGCCCGCGCGGTCAGCCGCTCGATCGAACTCACCGTCGACACCCTGTCGTTCATGGCCGCCCACACCGGCCTGACGCCGGACGAGGAACCGCAGCGCACATGAGCGAGCGGACGAAAAACACAGCGCGCTCGAAGGAAGGAGGTCACTTGACCGCTCTCGAACGCGTCCTGCCCCTGCTCGACCCGCAGCCCGCCGAGCCGGATGTGTCACGCGGCTACCTCGACCTCCTCGGCGAGGAGCCGCGGCCGCACGACACGCTCGCGCAACGGCTCATGCGCTCCGGATTCCTGCCGAAGATCTACGAGGATCTGTGGCGGCCGGTGCTGTTCGGGCTGTCGAAGGGACCGCTCGGGCCGAGCCTGGACGAGGAGTACGCCCTCGCCCGCGACTGGCTCGACCTCGCCGCCGTCCCGGACGGCACCGTGCTCGACGTGGCCTGCGGCCCGGGCAACGTCACTCGCGCACTGGCCGCCGGGATGACGGGACACGGGCTCGTCGTCGGCATCGACGCCTCCTCGACCATGCTCGACCGGGCGATGGCCGAGACGGATCGGCCGACCGGCCGGGGCGAGAACGGCGCAGCCGACGTCGCCTATGTCCGCGGCGACGCGACGGACCTGCCGTTCCGCGACGGCGCGTTCGACGCGGTGTGCTGCTTCGGTGGGCTGTACCTCTTCGCGGACCCCTGGTCCGCGATCGACGGCATCGCCCGCGTGCTCAAACCGGGCGGCCGGGTCGTGTTCCTCACGACCCGGCGGCCGGAGATCCCCCTCGTCGGCCCGGGCAGCGCTGTGCTCGGCCGGCTGACGGGCATCCGGATGTTCGGCGCCGACGACCTCTGCCAAGCCCTGCGGGCCCGCGGCTTCACGGACCTGCGCCAGCGTGGGTACGGCCTGATGCAGTTCGTCGCCGGCACCCGCGCCCAGCCGTAGAGCGAACCCTGATCCCGGTGGGCGAGTGACACCCGTCGGATCGGCTGAAACGCGAGTGTGACCGCGGGTCGACGGCCACTGCCGAATCCGAGAAGCGGAGAACGGTCCGGCGGGCGGCGACGCGCCCGCCGGACCCGAGCGGGGTCAGCCGCCGAGCTGGGAGATGTCGCGGGCCGCGCCGGTGGAGGCCGAGGTGGCCATCGCGGCGTAGGCCTGGAGGGCGGCGCTCACCGGGCGGTGGCGGTCGCGGGGCCGGTAGGAGCCCAGCTCCTTCAGGAGGCGCTCGCGGCGGGTCTTGAGCTCGTCGGCGGGCACGTCGAGGCGCAGCTCGCGGCGCGGGATGTCGATGACGATACGGTCGCCGTTCTCGACGAGGGCGATGTCACCGCCCCCGGCCGCCTCCGGGGAGGCGTGGCCGATGGACAGCCCGCTGGTGCCGCCGGAGAAGCGCCCGTCGGTGATCAGCGCGCAGGCCTTGCCGAGCCCACGGCCCTTGAGGAACGACGTGGGGTAGAGCATCTCCTGCATGCCGGGGCCGCCCTTGGGGCCCTCGTAGCGGATGACGACGACGTCGCCGGGCTTGACCTTCTTGCCGAGGATGCCCTCGACCGCGTCATCCTGGCTCTCGAAGACGACCGCGGGGCCTTCGAAGGTCCACAGCTCCTCCTCGACGCCGGCGGTCTTGACGACGGCGCCGTCGACGGCCAGGTTGCCGTACAGCACGGCGAGCCCGCCGTCCTTGGTGTAGGCGTGCTCGACGTCGCGGATGCAGCCCTGCTCGCGGTCGAGGTCGAGCTCCTCCCAGCGGTTGTCCTGGCTGTACGGCCTGGTGGTGCGGACCCCGCCCGGCGCGCCGTGGAACAGCTCCACCGCCTCCGGACGGACGTCGGGGGAGCGGACGTCGTACGCCTCGAGGAACTCGCCCAGCGACGCGCCGTGGATCGTGTGGACCGTGCGGTTGAGCAGCCCGCCCCGGTCGAGTTCGCCGAGGATGGCGGGGATGCCGCCGGCCCGGTGGACGTCCTCGATGTGGTACTTGGCGGTGGCCGGGGCGACCTTGCAGACGCAGGGCACGCGGCGCGACAGCTCGTCGATCTCCTTCAGGCCGAAGTCGACGCCGGCCTCGCGGGCCGCGGCGAGCAGGTGCAGGATCGTGTTGGTCGACCCGCCCATCGCCACGTCGAGCGCCATGGCGTTCTCGAACGCGTCGCGGGTCGCGATGTTCAGCGGCAGCACCGACTCGTCGTCGTCGCGGTAGTAGCGGTTCGCGATCTCGACGACGCGGCGGCCGGCCTCCTCGAACAGCGTCTTGCGGTCGGCGTGGGTGGCGAGGACCGTGCCGTTGCCGGGGAGGGACAGGCCGATCGCCTCGGTGAGGCAGTTCATCGAGTTGGCGGTGAACATGCCCGAGCAGGACCCGCAGGTCGGGCAGGCGTTCTCCTCCATCTGGGCGAGGGTCTCGTCGGAGACGGACTCGTCAGCGGCGGCGATCATCGGGTCGATCAGGTCGAGCTTGGTCGTGCCGTCCACCGGCTTGCCGGCCTCCATCGGGCCACCGGAGACGAACACGGTCGGGATGTTGAGCCGCATGGCCGCGATGAGCATGCCCGGAGTGATCTTGTCGCAGTTCGAGACGCAGATCAGGGCGTCGGCGCAGTGCGCGTTGACCATGTACTCGACCGAGTCGGCGATCAGCTCCCGCGACGGCAGGGAGTAGAGCATGCCGCCGTGCCCCATGGCGATGCCGTCGTCGACCGCGATCGTGTTGAACTCGCGCGGGATGCCGCCCGCCTCCTTGACCGCGGCGGCGACGACCTGGCCGACCTCGCGCAGATGGACGTGGCCGGGGACGAACTCGGTGAAGCTGTTGGCGACCGCGATGATGGGCTTGCCGAAGTCCTCACGCGCTACGCCGGTGGCCCGAAGAAGGGCCCTGGCTCCCGCCATGTTCCTGCCGTGCGTGACCGTTCGTGACCTCAGCGGGGGCATCTGCCTCTCCCATCGATTCGCGCTCAGACTTCGATCGTATGGGGTCGACGGCGCGCATGAGACGCCGGTCTCAGGTTACGAGACGTCGACCCCGGGATCCGGGCACGCGAGGGGAGGTCCGGCCGGTCAGGAGCCGGGATACTTCGGGGGCAGCACCCGCTCGGCGGCGTTGAAGATGCGCTCGACGTCCACCGCAGTGAGGATCTTGGGCCGGCGCCGCAGGTAGTTACGCGCCCGCCCGCCCGAATAGACGTCGACGTTGCGCACCATCAGCACCTTCCAGGAGATCGCCGGGCCGTAGATGGCCAGCGACGGCTGCACGGGCACCTCGTACCCGAGCTCCCCGCTGATCAGCTTGCTGGCCTGGTCGGACTCCCAGCGGGCCTCGTCCAGCCGCTCCTTCTTGTTGAACGGCCCGAGGAACAGCTTGCGGTGCGACAGCGCGCGCACGGGGAGCCGCTTGTCCCACTTCTCCGAGTCGACGGCGTACACGCCGGTCGGCCCGATCACGAGGTGGTCGATCTGCCCGTCGCTGACGCCGTCCTCGTCACGGGGAACGGCGCGGGCGTGGAGGGTGCGATAACCGGCCTTCTCCATGCCCCGCAGCTGCCGCTCGGTCCTGCGCTCGGCGACCGACGGTTTGCGCCAGGCCTCCACGCTGGAATGTTGCCGTGATCGTCGGACGACATCGACGATCACGGTGAGTACCGCTACGGCGAGACCGATCCGGATCTCGAAGACGATCGCGAACAGCAGGCCGAGGACGGCGGCCGCGCCGATCCGGATCATCCAGCGTTGGATCTGCGGATCGCTGATCCGGGCGCCGATCGCCTGCTCCTTACGCCGCCTGGGCGGGCGCCCCTGGTCAGGACGTCCGGTCGAGCCGTCTTCGCCGGGCAGCTCGAACGGGCGTTCTTCGTCAGGGTGCTCGCGTGTGGACGTCTGAGTGGACTCGCCTCGCTCCACACTGGCCATTGTTGACACTCCGTGCTCGATTGACGGCAGCACATGATCTTCCCGTGCGAAGCGTAACCAGAGCCCGAGTGGAGTGCATAGTCGTGTCCGGTTGATACTTTTGTCCCCGCCCTTGAGCGGTTCGGTGGCATCCTACCAGGGTAGATAAATTCCATCCCCCGCTGTGCCGCTGCAACTTTCGGTGGGCGTACCGTTTTCACTTGTGACGCATATTCACCATCTCAGCATGCGGGACCAGGCGGCCGCGATCCGCAGCCGCGAGCTCTCACCCGTCGACGTCGTCGAGCATTACCTCGAGCGCATCGACCGCCTGGGGGACCAGGTCGGCGCCTACGTCACCGTGACCGCCGATCTGGCGCGTGACCAGGCCAAGGCCGCAGAACGGGCGCTGATGGCGGGCGACGGTCCGCCACTGCTCGGCGTTCCCCTCCCCGTCAAGGACCTCAACATGGTCAAGGGCGTACGGACGACGCTCGGCTCGGCGGCCTATGACGACTTCACCGCATTCGGTGACGACAACGTCGTCGCTTTTCTGCGTGAGGCGGGCACGATTCTTCTGGGGAAGACCAATACGCCGGAATTCGGACTGCCCTGTTATACCGAGAACGCCGTCGCGCCGCCCGCGCGCACACCCTGGGACGTCGAACGCTCCGCGGGAGGCTCCAGTGGGGGCGCCGCCGCCGCGGTCGCCGCCGGGCTCGCCCCGGCCGCGCACGGCAGCGACGGGGGCGGGTCCATCCGGATCCCGGCCAGCGTCTGCGGCCTGTTCGGGATCAAGCCGACGCGCGGCCGTATCAGCCAGGGACCCATCGTCCCCGACCTCGTCGGCCTGGCGACCAGCGGCCCCATCACCCGGACCGTACGGGACGCCGCCCTCCTCCTCGACGTCATGGCCGGGAACGCTCCAGGCGACATGTACCGCGCGGCGCCGCCCGAGGGCACCTTCCTCGAGGCCGCCGACCGGGCGCCGGGGCGGCTGCGCATCGGCCGCAGCGCGGTGCCCCCGGTGCCGGGCGCCGAGGTCCATCCCGACTGCCTCGCCGCCTACGAGGCCGCCAGCGCACTGCTGGCGGAGCTCGGCCACGAGGTCGAGGACATCGACCCGCCGTGGAACGGCGAACTGATGCCGCACTTCGAGACCCTCTGGGCGGCGATGGCCACGCTCACCCCGGTCCCGCCCGAGCGCGAGGAGCGGCTGCGCCCGCTCACCCGGTGGCTGCGCGAACGCGGCCAGGCGATCAGCGCGTACGAGTTGCTGCACGCCCAGGCGACGCTGCAGGCGGCCGTACGGGGACAGCTGCCGGTCCTCGAAGGCTACGACGTGATCCTGCACCCGACCCTCGCGCAGCCGCCCGTCCCCATCGGATACTTCGAAGAGGTCGACCCCGCGGAGAACTTCGAGCGGCAGAAGCGCTTCACCCCGTTCACCTCGGTCTACAACGTCACCGGCCAGCCCGCGGTGAACGTCCCGCTGCACTGGACCGACGGCGGCCTGCCGATCGGCGTCATGCTGGTCGGCCGGACGAGCGACGAGGCGACGCTGATCGCACTTTCGGCGCAGCTGGAGGAGGCCCGTCCGTGGGCGGACCGCCGTCCGCCGATTTGGGACTGATCCACCCGGGCATAGCGACGTGGCAGGAACCGGACGCGGGGCCGAGGAGAGGGGACGTCGTGGGCGAGGACATCGAGGAGCTGAACGCGCTGGCCGCCGCGTACGGCGTCGAGACCTCCTATACGGACTGGCGCGGCCGGCCGGCCGGCGTCCCCGTCACGACGATCACGGCCGTCCTCACCGCCCTGGGCGCGGACGTCTCCTCGCCGGAGGCCGTACGCCGCGAGCTGGAGCGGATCGAAACCGAGAGCCGCGCCCGGCTGCTCCCACCCACCGCCGTCGTCTTCGCGGGCGAGGACCTCCTCGCGGCGGACGACGCCGAGGTGTGGATCGAGCTCGCGACCGGCGGAGAGCTGCCCCTCGACCCGGCCGGACCCGGGTCGAGTGCCTCGGTGCCGCCGGGCGGCGCTGGGGCTGGACCGGCGGTGTCCGTGGGTCGCTGGGAGCCGGCGCCCGGGGCCGAAAGGCCGCCGGCCACATCGGCGGAGGCGGCCGGGTTGCGCGCGGCGTACCGGCTGCCGGCGGACACGCCGCTCGGGTGGCATCGGGTACGGGCCCGGCGCGGCGACCGGGAGGAAATGGCGCCGCTGCTGGTCGCGCCGTCGCGGGCCCCGGACCCCGGCGAGCGCTCCTGGGGCCTGATGGCCCAGCTGTACTCCGTGCGGTCGAGCCGCTCGTGGGGGATCGGCGACCTCGCCGACCTGCGGGAGCTGGCGACGTGGAGCGGCGGCGCGCTCGGTGCGGGGTTCGTCCTGGTCAACCCGCTGCACGCGGGAGAGCCGGCCCCGCCGATCCGGCCGTCGCCGTACCTGCCGATGAGCCGCCGCTTCACCAGCCCCCTGTATCTCCGGCCGGAGGAGGTGCCCGAGTACGCCGCTGCCGACCCCGAGACGCGAGGCCGGATCGAGGAACTGGCCGCGCCGGAGCGGGCCCGGTCCCGTACGACCGGCGAGATCGACCGCGACGCGGCGTGGACGGCCAAGCGGGCGGCGCTGGACCTCCTCGCCGAGGTGCCTCTCGCACCGGAACGCGCGGCGGCGTACGCCGCGTTCCGGGAGCGCCAGGGCGAGGCGCTGACCGCGTTCGCGACCTGGTGCGCGCTGGCGGAGGAGCACGGGGCCTACTGGCCCGCCTGGCCGGCCGACCTGCGCGACCCCCGCTCGGCGGCGGTCGCCGTCGAGCGCGAGCTGCGCGCCGACCGTGTGGAGTTCCACCGCCGGCTGCAGTGGTGGCTGGACGAGCAGCTCGGCGCGGCGCAGGGCGCGGCTCGCGAGGCCGGCATGGGGCTGGGGATCGTTCACGACCTGGCCGTCGGGGTCGACCCCGGTGGGGCGGACGCGTGGGCGTACCAGGACCTGTTCGCGTCCGGGATGAGCGTGGGCGCGCCGCCGGACGAGTTCAACCAGCGCGGCCAGGACTGGGGCCAGCCGCCCTGGCACCCGCAGCGGCTCGCGGCGGCGGGTTACGCGCCGTACCGCGACATGCTCCGCCACGTGCTCCGGCACGCCGGCGGGCTGCGCCTCGATCACGCCATGCAGGTGTTCCGGCTCTGGTGGGTGCCGCGAGGCGCCTCCCCGGCCGACGGGACGTACGTCTCCTACCCGTACGGCGATCTGCTGGGCGTGCTGCTGTTCGAGGCGCACGAGGCCGGAGCGGTGGTGATCGGCGAGGATCTCGGCACCGTGGCGGACTACATGCGCGACGTCTTCGCCGAGCGCGGGGTACTCGGCACGTCGATGGCGTGGTTCGAACGCGACGAGAGCGGCGCGCCGCTGCCGCCGGAGGAGTGGCGGGAGCCGTGCCTCGCGACCGTGGGCACCCACGACATGCCGCCCATCGAGGGCTACCTGGGCGGCGACCACATCGCACTGCGCGAGCGACTGGGCCTGCTCACCCGGCCCGCGGCCGAGGAGTACGCCGAGCTGGATCCGTCGCTGCGCGACTGGAAGGAGCTGCTGACCTCGCTCGGCCTGGACACGGCCGACATGACGGCGGCGCTGCACGCCTTCCTCGCACGGACGCCGGCGAGGCTGGTCGGCGTGTCGCTGGCGGACGCGGTCGGTGAGCGACGCACGCAGAACCAGCCGGGCACGGTCGACGAGTACCCGAACTGGCGGATCCCCCTCGCCGACGCCGTCGGCCACCCGGTGCTCCTCGACGACCTTCCCCGCCATCCACGGCTGATGACGGCCCTCGGCCCGGTGCTCGGCTGAACGTCACCGCGTGCCGCGCAGGCCCTAGCGTTCCAGGACGTCCACGATGTGCGCGGCGACGTCGTGCAGCAGCGTGTCGGGCAGGATCGGGCGCCCGGCCGCGGCGGAGAACACCTCGGGCAGGCCCGGCAGGCAGTAGACGGTGCTGGGCTCGGCCACGGCCCGCCCGAGCGGCTGGTTGCCGACCGACCGGCGGGTGCGCGACCAGGCCTCCTCGACCTCCTCCTGGCTCGGCACCCCGAAGCCGTGCCCGACGGGCGCGGCGTGGCGCAGGCGTACGAGCGCGCCGTCGGAGAACTCCTGCGCGAGCCGGCAGCGGGCGGACAGAGGGTCCAGCACCTCGGGGGACAGACGTGTGACCACGTCGCAGGGCGTACGGCACGACGCGGCGCAGCGGCCGAGGGCGGACGCCAGCGTGCTGTGCTGGCGGTCGAGGTAGGCGCGCCAGCCGGGACCGGGCTCCCCGGCCACTCGCAGCGCGCGCTCGGCGGCGGACTGCTCGGGACGCGTCAGGTCGCACTCACGAGGCTTCCCCGGCTCGGGTATCACGCCGAACCGGCTGCCGGCGCCGCCGACCGCCGCGGGCAGCAGCGCCGGGTCGCCGGCGTGACCCAGGACCGGCTCCCAGGCCAGCAGCGGGAGGTATTCGGCGGCGATGTGCACCGCGGCGACCAGGCCCGCCATCTCCCGGCGCCGCCACCGCGCCTCGATCACCTCGAGCAGCAGGCCGTACGCGGGGCGGAGCGTCCGCAGCGCCCCGCGGGTGCGCTCCTTGGCGGACTGCGGCATCCTGCTGGCCCGGGCCCGGGCCAGCAGATCGTCCGGCACCTTGTGGGCGTCGACGACCGGATCTCCGGTGCGTTCGGGCACGCCGAAGTCCTCCGCGTCCAGGTCGATCAGCCGTTGCCCGAACGAGCACAGCAGCCGGACCTCGGCGGTGACGTCCGGTCGCAGACCCGCCGCCCCCGCCTCGCACAACGCGGCGAGGTCCCCGAAGGCGTAGCGCCGGGCGAGTGCCGTGAGTACTTCGCGTGCCGTCTCCACCCGTTCACTCTGCCACGCCTCGCCGACAACCGCCGCCCGCGCCCGTACGAGCTGGGGCCTGTCCGGTGGATCTTTGTCCACCGGACGCGCCCCAGCCCCCCGAACGCGATGGGTTCAGGAGACTTCGCTGAGGACGTGCTCGACCATCGTCACAAGGGCGTGCTTGGCCGACTCGCGGCTGCGGACGTCGCAGAGGATCAGCGGCACGTGGTCGTCGAGGTCGAGGGCGATCCGGACGTCGTCCGGGTGCTTGCGCTCCGCGCCGTCGAACAGGTTGACCGCCACGATGAACGGAGTGCCCCGATGCTCGAAGTAGTCGATGGCGGGGAAGCAGTCGGCGAGGCGGCGGACGTCGGCGAGGACGACCGCTCCGACCGCCCCGTGGGCGAGCTCGTCCCACATGAACCAGAACCGCTGCTGCCCGGGTGTCCCGAACAGGTAGAGGATCAGGTTGTCGGCGAGAGTGATGCGGCCGAAGTCCATGGCGACGGTGGTCGTGGTCTTGGCGTCCACGCCCACCGTGTCATCGACGCCGATCCCGCGGTCGGAGAGGACCTCTTCGGTGCGCAGGGGACGGATCTCGCTGATGGCGCCGACCAGTGTGGTCTTGCCGACCCCGAATCCGCCGGCGATGAGGATCTTCGCCGTGATCGGCCGTTCGGTGTCCGCGGGCGAGGGTGACACGGCCCTCCCGGAGTCGGCCGTGTCAGAAGGCACGTAGTCCATGCAGCAGTTTCCTCAGTACGAATTCGTCCGGCCGCAGGCCGGACGGCGTGGGCTCGAGCACCCTGACCAGGCGCTCGTCGCGCAGGTCATCGAGAAGCACCCGGACCACGTCGACGGGGAGATCCATCTCCGACGCCAGGTCGGCCAGAGCGACCGGCTGCCGGCAGAGCACGAGCAGGCGGCGATGTTCGGGGCTCAGCCGCAGCCGTACGTGCACCCGGGCATCGGTCGCCTCGATGACGGCGATGAGGTCGATCGGCTCACCGCGAGGCCGGGTCCGTCCACGCGTGAGTGTGTAGGGGCGGACGACCGGTCCCGCGGCCTGGTCCAGCCATCGATCTTCCGGCGAGCTCATGCGGAGCTCATCCCACGCCGGAACCCCGGCCGGGCAGGCGGGGCTCGACCGGCATCCGGTCGCCGAGCCGTTCGGCGAGTTCCGTCATCTCGAACGCGACGACGCCCGCGTCGGCGTCGGCGTCGGCCAGCGCGGCGAGGCAGGCGTCCTCACCGACGGGCAGCACGAACAGGAACACCGAGTCCATCTCGATGACGGTCTGCATCAGTTCGCCGCCCTCGAAGTGCCGGCAGGCGCCGCGGGCCAGCCCCTGGACGCCGGCCACGAGGGCGGCCAGGTGCTCGGCGTCCTCGCGCTCCATGCCGGACGATCCCGTGACGACGAGCCCGTCCCGGGACAGGAGCACCGCGCGGTCCACCGCCCCGACCCTGCGGACCAGGTCATCGACCAGCCGGCGCACGTCGCCGGCCGTGTGCGTCTGTGCCATCACTCACCTTCATGGTCGCCCGGCGCGGGGGTACCGCCGTCCGAGGTGTCCTTCGCGGGATCTTCGGCACGCCCGCGGCGCCAGCCGTTCTGCATCGACGACATGATGGAGCGCGCCCGTTCCGGGGAACGGCCGCCGCCAGAACCCGGCCCGCCGCCAGAACCCGGCCCGCCGCCAGAACCCGGCCGTCTGCCGGCGACCGGCCGGCCGTCGTCCGAGGCAGGCCGGACGGTGTCCGAGGCCGTTCGGTCGCCGCGGGACGCGGTGGGGGCCGGGCCGCGCAGCTCGGGTGGCAGGCTGGCCTGTCGGATGCGACGTGGCATCCCGGCGTGTGTTCCGGCGGTCGGCACGCCGACGCGATCCGCGTTCACCGCACCGTCCCGATCCGCCCGGCCGCCTCGGCCGGTCTCCGGGGACACCGGTCCGGGCGCGGGCGAGCGGGTCGGCCGGTGGACCTCGACCGCTGTCCCCTCGGCGAGAGGCTCGACGGGTGTGTTACCGGCCGGAAGCTCGACGGGCACGTCCCCGGCCGGGAGCTCGAGGGGCCTGTCCCCGGCGGGGAGCCCGGCGCGAGCGTCCGCGCCGACGGGCTCGGCGGGATCCGCGCCGAGGGGCTCGACTCTCCTGAGCCGGCGCCGTGATCCGCCGCGCCGTGGCCCGGTCTGCTCCAACGGGTCGTACCGGTCCTCCAGCGGCCGTACGACGGAGTCCCCCAGGAGTGTCGCCGCACTGGCGATTTTCTTGCCGCCGTGCCGCTCAAGGCCGTCGGCCGCCGGGTCCCCGCCATGATCGTTGACCATATCGTGCGCCGGTGCCTCGTGCTCGGCGACGACAAGGCCGTGCGGCAGGAGCGCGATCGCCGTGAGACCGCCGTACGGGTTGGGGGCCAGGGAGACCTTGATGCCGTGGCGCGAGGCCAGGATGCCGACGACGAACAGGCCGAGTTGGTCGCCGTCGGCCACTCCGGGCTCCGGAGGGTTCGCGAGCCGTTCGTTGATCGCCGCGAGTTTCTCCGCGTTCATGCCGAGCCCGCGGTCGACGACCTCGATCACGAATCCGTTGCCCACGAGTCCGGCGCCGACCTCGACGGGAGCGGTGGGAGGGGAGAAGGAGACGGCGTTCTCCACCAACTCGGCCACCAGGTGGATGACGTCGGCGACGGCCGCCCCGACGATCAATTCGCCCGACATCGTGACGACCTCGACGCGGGTGTAGTCCTCGACCTCGCCGATGGCGCCGCGGAGTACGTCCAGCATGGTCACCGGGTGGCGCCAGCCCCTGCCCGGGGTCCCGCCGGAGAGGATGATCAGTCCTTCGGCGTGCCGGCGCATGCGCGTCGTGAGGTGGTCGAGCCGGAACAGTTCCTCGAGCGAGTCCGGGTCGGCGGCCTTGCGCTCGAGCGCGTCGAGCATCGCCAGCTGGCGGTGCAGCAGTGCCTGGTTGCGCCGAGCGAGGTTGAGGAACACCTTGTTGACCGCCTTGCGGAGCGTGGCCTGCCCGACGGCTGCCTCGATGGCGGTGCGCTGGGTCGTCGAGAAGGCCTCGGCGACGTTGGCGACCTCGGCGGTCCGGCCGATGTCCAGCGGAGGCGCCTCGTCCGCGACGTTCACGTCGTCTCCTCGCCGTAGCCGGCCGACGATGTCGGGCAGACGCCGGTCCGCGAGGTCGCTCACGGCCTTCTGGAGGCCGATGAGCTCCCGCGTCATCCGCCGGCCGAAGCGGAGCATGAGGAAGGCCGACAGGAGGACGGCGGCCAGGCCTGCGCCTCCGACGAGCGCGAGACGCCTGATGAGGGAGTCGCCGAGATGCTTCGACTTCTGGGCGACGACCGGCCGGGCCTGGTCGATGGCCTCGTTCATCCCGCCGACGAACGTATCGGCGGCGGAGCGCCAGGCGACCGAGTCGATCTTCAACGGTCTCTTCCCGCTGGGGCTCACGAGGATCCGGTCTTCCAGCGACTTGAAGTCGGTGTAGGCCGCCGAGTCCAGCAGCCGGCGGAACGGCGTACCGATCTCGGGGACGAACTGGGCGAGCCCGTCCCTCTCCAGGTAGCGCTGCTCGATCACCATCGTGGCGAAGACGCCGTGCTCCGCCCTGCTCATCCGGCCGCCCGCCAGGAGCGTGCCGGTGACGAGCGTGAGCTCCCGGGCGGCCAGTTCCTGGGCGCGCGACAGTTCGATCACCTGGTACGCCTGCCGGTAGATCGTCGGATCGCTGACGGCGATGACCAGATAGGAGAGCTCGAATTGCGCGTCGTACACGGCGTCGTACGCGTTCAACGCGGCCAGCCTGTCCATCGCGCCGGAATCGATGCCGGATCGGATGGTCTTCAGCTCGCCGATCTTGTCCAGGAGAGCGGCGAGACGCTGTTTCATCTCGGCGGTCAGCGTACGGCGGAAAGATCCGGAACCGGTCGTCCGCACGAATCGCGCGACGGAGGCGTCCGTCCGCCCGCGTTGCTCGTCCAGGGCGTCGCGTGACGCCTTGCGGCCACCGCTCAACCAGACGACCGCCTGGAGCCGCTCTTGCGCGAGGTTGACAGACAGGGGCTGGACGGCGCCGCCGTACCGCCGGTTGATGATGTCGAGATTGCGCTTCTCGATGGCGTCATCAGCGGTGTTCTGTGCGGCGAATCCCCACAACGCCGTCAGTGACACGAGCGGAACGACGAGCAGGCCGAGGATGGCGAACCGGATCGACCGCCTGCGCGTCCTCATTGCACCGAAGTCCGTTCGGCCCGGAGGGCCGGGCGGGTGTGCCAGTCCGTCATCGCGCCATCTTTCACGTCGAATAGCTACAAGTAAGACGAAACCACCGCAACGTTAGTGCGGTAGTTACAAATCCGTACTCAGTTTCGTGGATCTTGCTTAGCTCTCGGTGGGATCATGGCGGCGGACCGCGATGACCCCGGTCCAAGCGGCCCGCCCGACGAGCCGGGCGACGGACCGGCGGAGAACGGCAGGAAGAGGAGAATGCGAGTGACGCCCCAGCGGGCTGATTCGGCCGGCAATCTCGACTGGCTGATCGACGGGCTGGTCGAACGCGTGCCCGAGGTGAGACGAGCGGCGGTGCTGTCCACGGACGGTCTGCTGATGGGCGCCTCCGCCGGGCTCACCCACGCCGACGCCGAATACCTCTCGGCGCTGGCGGCCGGCTTCCAGAGCCTCGCCCAGGGCGCGCGACGCCAGTTCGATGGCGGTAATGTCCAGCAGACCATCATCGAGATGCGGGACGCGTTCCTGTTCGTCACTGCGGCCGGTGACGGCGCCTGCCTGGCCGTGCTCAGCGACACGGATGTCGACCCCGGAGTGATCACCTATGAGATGGCCGTCCTCGTGAAACGCGTCGGCGAGCACATCTCATCGCGGCCCCGCCAGGGCACGCACTAAAGCGAAGGCGCGTACTCAGATGCAGATGGGAACCCAGCTCGCGGTCAAGGTGCTGGTCGCGGGCGGATTCGGGGCCGGCAAGACCACCATGGTCAACACGGTCAGTGAGATCCAGACGCTGCGCACCGAGGAGATGCTCACCTCGCAGAGCGTCGGCGTCGACGACACCTCCGGCGTGGAGCAGAAGACCACCACGACCGTCGCGATGGACTTCGGCCGTATCACCCTCGGCGACGGACTGGTCCTCTACGTGTTCGGCACCCCGGGACAGAAGCGGTTCTGGTTCATGTGGGACGAACTGGCCGTGGGCGCGATCGGCGCGGTCGTCCTCGCCGACACCCGGCGCCTGGCCGACTGCTTCTCCTCGATCGACTTCTTCGAGCGGCGCGGCATGCCGTTCATCGTCGGGCTGAACCGCTTCGAGGGCGCGCCCCAGCCCGACATCGAGGCGGTCAGGAGCGCGCTCGACCTCGAATCCCACGTGCCGGTGATCGCCTGCGATGCCCGGGAGCGGGAGTCGGTCAAGCAGGTGCTCATCACGCTCGTCGAGCACGTTCTGGGCACCCGGCAGCGCCAGCGCTCGACCGCCCTTTACTGAGTGGTACCGGAAAGGCCCGGCCGGAGAACCGGCCGGGCCTTTCTCACGTAGACGTGCGGGCCCTGCGGCCCGCACGTCTCACTCACTCGCTCGCGCGGTCCTTCTCCCGGGCGCGCAGGGCGCGGGCCACGCCGTCGCGGCCCTCGACGAGGAGCCGGCGCAGGGCCGGCGGCGGGTTCTCCGCGTCGATGTAGGCGGTGGTCCGGTCGATGGTGGCCGGTGCGATCACCAGGAACGGGTAGGCGCTCTCGGCGAACGTGCTGGCCATGTCGCTGGACCAGGACGACCAGACGCGGGCGACCTCGGCGAAGTACTTCTCGACGTACGGCTCGAGCAGGGAGATGTCGTCGGTGTCGACGAAACCGCCGAGCGTGGCGCGGTAGACGGCGTTGGGCAGTTCGCCCCCGATGATCCGCTCCCACGCCGCCGCCTTGGCCTCCGGCGTCGGGACCGCGGCGTTGCCGGCGGCCGCCTGCCGCTCGCCCGCGGCGGTCGGGTCGCGGCGCAGCTCCGCGGCGATCTCGTCCGCGCCGACGACGCCGCGGACGACGAGGCGCCGCAGCAGGGACCAGCGCAGGTCCGTGTCGACGACCAGGCCCTCGAGGACCGTCGAACCGTCGAGCAGGCCGTGGACGTACGCGACGTGCTCGTCCGAGGTGGCGACCGAGACGAACGCCTGGGTGTAGGTGAGCTGCCAGTCCGAGCCGGGCTCGGCCTCGGTCATCAGCGTGTGCAGCGCGTCGGCCAGCAGGCGGTAGCCGGTGTCGCGCCACGCCGGGTCGGCGTACTGCGAGGTCGCCAGGCGGGCCTGACGGAGCAGCGTCTGCGCCACCGAGATGTCGGTGACGCCGCGAATGCCGGACAGCACGAGCCGGACGTAGTCGCGGGCGGCGAGCTCGGCGTCACGGCACATGTCCCAGGCCGCCGACCAGCACAGCGCCCGCGGCAGGCCGTCGGTGATCTCGCCGATGCCGTCGACGAGCGTGCGCAGCGAGTGCTCGTCGAGCCGGACCTTGGCGTAGGTCAGGTCGTCGTCGTTGACCAGCACCAGGTCGGGACGCCGCTCGCCGAGCAGCTCGGCGATCTCCGTACGGCCGCCCACGATGTCGAGCTCGACCCGCCTGCGGCGGACGATGCCCTCGTCCGTCCGGTCGTACAGGCCGATCGCCACGCGGTGCGAGCGGAGCGTCGGGTGGTTCTCCGGCGACTCCTGCAGGACGGCGAAGGAGGTGAACCGGCCCTCGTCGTCGATCTCGTACGACGGGCGCAGCGTGTTGACGCCGGCCGTCTCCAGCCACTCCTTGGACCAGGAGGTCAGGTCGCGGCCCGAGGTCTCCTCGAGGGCGTCGAGCAGGTCGGACAGCGAGGTGTTGCCCCACGCGTGCCGGTCGAAGTAGCTGCGGACGCCGCTGATGAAGTTGTCGCGTCCGACGTACGCGACGAGCTGCTTGAGGACGCTCGCGCCCTTGGCGTACGTGATGCCGTCGAAGTTGACCTCGACCGCCCGGATGTCCGGGATGTCGGCGGAGATCGGGTGGGTGGAGGGCAGCTGGTCCTGGCGGTACGCCCAGGCCTTCCACAGATTGGCGAACGTCGTCCAGGCGCCCTTCCACCGGGTGGCCTCGGCCTGGCAGAGCACGCTCATGTACGTCGCGAACGACTCGTTCAGCCACAGGTCGTCCCACCAGCGCATGGTGACGAGGTCGCCGAACCACATGTGCGCCATCTCGTGCAGGATCGTCTCGGCGCGGCGCTCATAGGCGGCGTCGGTGACCCGCGACCGGAAGACGTAGTCCTCGAGGAACGTCACGCAGCCGGCGTTCTCCATCGCGCCGGCGTTGAACTCCGGCACGAACAGCTGGTCGTACTTGTCGAACGGGTACGGCCGCGCGAAGACCCTGCGGAAGAAGTCGAAGCCCTGCTTGGTGACCTCGAAGATCGCCTCCGGGTCGAAGTGCTCGGCGAGGCTGGCCCGGCAGTAGGCGCCGAGCGCGATGCGCTGGTCGTCGGCGGCGTACTCGTCGCGCGCCACGTGGTACGGCCCGGCGACCAGGGCGGTGATGTAGGTGGAGATGCCGGGGGTCGCCGGGAAGTGCCAGCGGCCGCCCTCGGACTTGTCGGGGGCGTTGTTCGTGATGACCTGCCAGTGCCCGGGCGCGGTCACGCCCAGCTCGAACTTCGCCTTCAGGTCGGGCTGGTCGAAGCAGGCGTACATGCGGTGGGCGTCGCAGGTCTCGAACTGCGTGTAGAGGTAGACCTCCTGGTCGACCGGGTCGACGAAGCGGTGCAGTCCCTCACCAGTCCGCGAGTAGGCGTTGTCGGAGACAACCCGTAGCTCGTTCTCGGCGGCGAGCCGGGGGAGCGGGATGCGGCCCTTGTCCGGGTCGTACGATCCGGGGTCGAGCGGCTGACCGTTGAGGGTGATCTCACGGACGGTCGCGCCGTGCAGGTCGACGAAGCTGGCCGCGCCCGGCTCGGCGCAGCCGAACCTGATGGTGGTGTCCGAGACGAACGTCTCCGCCCCCGCCGTCAGGTCGAGGTCGACGTTGTACGACTCGACGGTCAGCAGCCGGGCGCGGTCACGCGCCTCATCGCGCGTCAGATTGCCAGCCAAGTGAACTCCTCGCCTCGTTTCGCGACGTCATTGTCTTCCCCCACCGTACGGCTCGATACCCGGTCGTACGACCGGCGAGCCGTCTCAGGACACATCTAACCCCGAGATGGTGATCATGCCCCCGGATCTGGGAGAACTCTCATGTGGAATGCCGACCGAAATGCCGCGGTTGCCGGGTAGAGGGCCTGGTGTCGGTGTGACTTCCGGGGCCAGGCAGACGGCTCGGCGGCCTCGATGCGAGGTCTTCCGGCCATTCGACGGCGGTCCGCGAGGACGCGCCGGTAGATCAGGGAGGTTGCGGTGACCGACACCGAGCGCACACCGGTGGATTTCTGGTTCGACCCGAAGTGCCCATGGGCCTGGATCGCCTCGCGGTGGATCCTCGAGGTCGAGCGGCTTCGGCCGATCGAGGTTCGGTGGCACGTCATGAGCCTGTCCGTGCTCAACGAGGGCCGTGACCTCCCGGAGAAGTACCTCGAGCTCATGAAGCAGGCCTGGGGGCCGGTCCGGGTGGCCATCGCGGCCGAGAAGAAGTACGGACCGCAGGTGCTCGGCCGGCTCTACACCGAGCTCGGCACCCGCTTCCACAACGAGCGGCGGACCGAAACCCGCCAGGTCATCGAGGAGGCCCTCGAGGCGGCCGGTCTGGACCGTTCCCTCGTGGACGCCGCCGACACGGACGAGTACGACGAGGCACTGCGCGCCTCGCACACCGACGGCATGGACCGGGTCGGCTACGAGGTCGGCACGCCGGTGATCTCCGTGGAAGGGGCGTCCTTCTTCGGCCCCGTCGTCTCGCCGATCCCGCGCGGGGAGGCTGCGGCGAAGCTCTGGGACGGCGTCCGTCTCGTCGCGGGAACGGACGGTTTCTTCGAGCTCAAGCGGAGCCGCACCCGAGACCCGATCTTCGACTGACGGCGCCGTCGCGCTGATCGTCCACTCCGGTTGCCCAGGCCGGAGTGGACGATCACCAGGTGGCCGGCTCAGTCGGTGAGCGGCATCGTCATCGTCGGGTTCACCGGGCGGGCATCGGGCCGGAAACGGCTGACCGCCGTGCCCATGCAGAAGAACTCCACCGCGTGCTCGCCCCAGATCCAGTCGTCCTCCGACACGGTGACGCCGACGACGCCGTCACCGCTCACCTGCTGGCACTCGTACTGCAGGCGGGCCATCGCGAGCTCGCGGGCGTCATAGATCGCCTGGGTGTAGATCCCGAGCTCGGTGTTCTGCCCGGCCGCCTGGAGCACCTGGCGGAACGACATGTGGGCGACGTGGTAGACGCAGGTGCCCAGCACCATCGCGCGGGGCGCCCAGCCGTGCTGGACGAGGGTCCAGAAGTCCTGGCCGGACAGGTGCGACGTGAAGGGCCGGCCCGCGGGGGTGCGCAGGTTGCGGTCGCCGCGGATGGCCGTGCCGACCGCCACGAACTCCATGACGTCGGCGGACAGCGCGTACCTCCGTGACCGGATCTCGACGCCGATCACGCCGTCGGCCCCGAGGACGTCGGCCTCGGATTCCATGCGCGCCATGGCCAGCTCTCGCGCGTTGTACATGGCCTGGGTCAGGACGGGGAGCTCCTGGCTGACCTTCCACCGGGTCGGCTGGGTGCCGATGTGGTAAATGCACGTGCCCATCACGAGGCCGAGCGGCTCGAACCCGGCCTGGGTGGTGAGCACGAACTCGTTCACCGACAGGTCTGAGGTGAAGCAACGGTGGCCCTGCGACGATGCGGCCAGGCGGGATTGTGCGGACTCCGGCAGCGGCTGCGCCTGCTGTGACTCGGGGGTACTCACGAAAGCCGAGCGTAGGGGCCCGCGATCGGTCCGTACATAGGCGGACGACTAGGGCAAAGCGCTCTTTACTGTCCGGTTTAGGCGTCGGAGTCCTGCAGGGCGGCGGACCAGCGCTGCTCGATGCGGCCGAACTTCCAGACCGCCAGGGCCCCCGCCCAGATCACCAGCAGCAGGCCGGTGACCACGAAACCCGCCGTGTTGAGGTCCAGGGCGGCGATCCAGTCCCAGAAGGCCCCGTGCAGCCCGAACCGGTCCTGGGCGACCTGCAGCAGCTCGGTGCCGCCGATGACGAGGGCGAACGCCACCGAGATCCCGGTCAGGACGATGTTGTAGAAGATCTTGCGGACCGGGTTGGAGAACGCCCAGCCGTACGCGAAGTTCATGAACGTGCCGTCGATGCTGTCCCACAGCGACATGCCGGCCGCGAAGATGATCGGCAGGCAGAGGATCGCGTACCAGGGAAGCGAGCTCGCGGCCGCTGCGGAGCCGGCCATGGCCAGCAGCCCGACCTCGGTGGCGGTGTCGAAGCCCAGTCCGAACAGGAAGCCCAGCGGGTACATCTGCCACGGCTTGGTGATCGCCTTGGTGAAGCGGCCGAGGAAGCGGTTCATGAAGCCGCGGTTGTTCAGCTGCTCTTCCAGCGCCGCCTCGTCGTAGGCGCCGCCCCGCATCTCGCGGAACACCCTCACGATCCCCAGGAGGATCACCAGGTTGATGATCGCGATGATGGCGAGGAACGTTCCAGACACGGTCGGGCCGATCGTCCCGGTGATCTGGTGCAGTCCGGAGTGCTCGTCGGCGACGCCGTTGGACAGCGCCTTGATGCCGAAGCCGAGCAGCACGCAGGCGGTGAACACCACCGAGGAGTGCCCGAGCGAGAACCAGAACCCGACCGACACCGGGCGCTGGCCGTCGGACATCAGCTTGCGGGTGGTGTTGTCGATCGCGGCGAGGTGGTCCGCGTCGAACGCGTGCCGCATGCCCAGCGTGTAGGCCGTCAGCGCGATCCCGACGCCGAACAGCTTGCCGTCACCGAGGTGGTAATGCCCAGGTACGACCAGGAACAGCAGGATCCCCCAGCCGACCACGTGTAGCAGCGCCACGAAGCCGGCCATCCCGGCGAGGCGTCCCCACTCCGCCCGCCCAAGGCGGGTGCGCGTCGCGGACTGCACCGTCGTCATGGATCCTCCTCGCTCGGGCCTGTGGGCTACCGCCATTGAATCCTTGTTGCAAAGTACTTGCAACAGTGGGGGTCCACATCCGTCACCCGGACGCCTCGCGGCCGCCACTGCCTGGAGGAGTTCCTGGAGGTCAAGGCCCTACGGCTCGGAGGGCTCTCAGTTCCGGAGCGGACTCGCGGCCGGAAGTCCAGGCGCGACGCGAGGCCCCGGCCGTACGCGCGACGGGACCGACCTGACAGACTTTGCGGCATGCGCGTCTATCTCGGTTCCGACCACGCGGGGTACGAACTGAAGCAGCACCTGATCGGGTGGCTCGCCGAGAAGGGGCACGAGCCGGTCGACTGCGGTCCGAAGGAGTACGACGGCCAGGACGACTACCCGCCGTTCGTCATGGACGCGGCGGCGCGGACCGCCGCCGACCCCGGCTCGCTCGGCGTCGTCATCGGCGGCTCCGGCAACGGCGAGGCGATCGCCGCGAACAAGGTCCCCGGCGTACGCGCCGCGCTGGCCTGGAACGACGAGACCGCCCGGCTCGGCCGGGAGCACAACGACGCGAACGTCATCAGCGTCGGTGCGCGGATGCACCCGATCGACGAGGCCACCCGGTTCGTCGGGATCTTCGTCGACACACCGTTCTCCGGCGAGGAGCGCCACGTCCGGCGTATCGCCATGCTGACCGCCTACGAGCAGACGGGTGACCTTCCCCGCCTGCCGGACTGACGTATCTCAGAGGCGCGCGGCGGCGCGGCGCTTGGCCAGCCGCCGCTTCTCTCCCCTCCGGGGCTTGACGGGCTGGGGTGCTTCGGCCGGAGGGTTCGGCGCCTTGTCCTCCGTACGGGCGCGTGAGACATCGCGGGCCCGCATCGCCGCGTCGACCGAAAGACGCATGCCCTGTCCCATCCGCCACCTCCGAAAGATCCGATGATCTTTTAGGTCTCCCCTCGATACCCGGCCCGAAAACACGCGCAGGGTGGACGGCCGTTCCCCGGTGGGCGTGGCGAGGCGCCGACCGGGCCGTCCAGCGGGTTTTCGGACGGCCGAGACCTCGATCCGGCCCGGCGGCCCTGAGCGCGGACCAGGCGATGCTCGGTACAGTGCCCGCATCATGCTTAGCCGCCTGGTCCAGTTCCTGCCGCCGAGGGTCCGTCGCTTCCTGCGCCGGATCCCCGTTCTCGTGCGGCTGTACCAGTGGCTCCAGCGCGGTCAGCTCATGCAGGACCGCAACGCCCTCATCGCCCTGATCACCGTCACGGTGGTCATCGGGATCTCTGCGCCCACGTCGCAGACCTGGTTCTCGCCCAGCGCCGTCGTCCTGACCGTGCTGGCCGGCGGTCTCATGCTGCGCGTCCGCAGCCTCGGCATCCTCCTCGGCGCGGTCGCCGCCGCGCTGCTGTACGACGCGATCGCCATGGGGTTCTCGCGCGTCGGCCCGGGCGTCATCGCGACGATCATCGTCACGGCCGTCCTGGCGACGGTGCTGGCCCGCAGCCGTGAGCAACTCGGCGTGAAGGGGCTACGGGGCGAGCAGATGCTGCTCGAACTCCGCGACCGGCTGCGCCGCCACGGGGAGATGCCGAATCTGCCGCCCGGCTGGGATTCCACGGTGGTGCTGCTCCAGGCCGGCGGTTCGTCGTTCGGCGGTGACTTCTTCGTCTCGGTCTGCAACGAGCAGACGCTCGAGGTCGCGCTGGTGGACGTGTCCGGCAAGGGCGTCGACGCCGGCACCCGCGCGCTGATGCTGTCCGGCGCGTTCGGTGGGCTGCTCGGGTCACTGGAGTCGGAGCGGTTCCTGTCGGCCTGCAACGCCTACCTGCAGCGCCAGCGATGGGACGAGGGGTTCGTCACCGCCGTCCATCTCACCATCGATCTGGAGAGCGGCGAGTACACCGTCGAGTCGGCCGGCCATCCGCCCGCCGTGCAGTTCAACGCGGGCAGCGGCACGTGGCGGGTCAGCTCCGCCAAGGGCGTCGTGCTCGGCGTCGTTCCCGAGATGAGTTCCGAACCCGAGCGCGGCGTGCTCGGCCCGGGCGACGCGCTGCTGCTCTACACCGACGGCCTCGTCGAGGCGCCGGGACGCGACCTGGACGCCGGCATCGACCGGCTGCTCGGCGCCGTCGAGAGCCTCGTGCCCAGCGGCTTCAAAGAGGGGGCGACCGAGCTCGTCACCGAGATGGCCGCCGCCCGCGACGACGACTGCGCGCTCGTCCTGATCTGGCGGAAGTGACGGCTCCCAGGCCGTGTCGCCACGTCACCACGCCCGGCACCTGGCAGGCTGCAAGTATGAGCACTGTCACGCTGCAACCGGTCGATGAGAACCTGTTGCCGAGGTTGCTCGACCTGGCGGCCGTCGATACCGAGCCGCACGAGGTGATGCCGAGCCTTCCCGGGGCGCCGCGGTGGACGGACGCGCGCCGGGCCGCCTTCCGCGAACATCACCGGCCGGCGGACGGCGCGGCCTACGCCGTGCTGGTCGACGGGCAGCTCGTCGGTGCGGCGCGGATCATCCCCGCCGAGGCGCCCGGCGCCGTACAGGCGAACATCTGGCTGGGCCGCTCCGCCCGCGGGAAGGGCTACAGCACCGAGGCGTTCCGCCTGCTGATCGACGAGGCGCGGACCCACGGGGCCCACGCGATCATCGCGGAGACCCACATCTCCAACGCCGCCGCCGTGGCGGCCCTCCGCACCCTAGGCGCCATGATCTGGGAGGACCCGGACACCGGATCGGTGCACGCCACGCTCCGCGTCGGCCAGGACTGAGATCAGGACCGCGCCGGTTCCGTCGTCCCCGCCTCGATCCGGGCCGCCAGGCGCTCGCGCAGCCGCGTCAGCCGGGCGATCTCCGCGTCGAGGGAGTCGAGCCGGCGATGCGCGATCCCGCTGGGGCGCGCGCAGGCTCCCGGCCCTCCGTACGGCGGGAGCGTGTCCCCCACCAGCAGATCCAGGCGATCCCGGCATTCGCGTACGTCCGCGACGGTCAGCCCCACCGACAGCAGCTCGCGGATCACGCGGACGCGGGCCACGTCCCGCGGGCCGTACTCGCGCTGCCCGGCCGCGGTACGGCGAGGCGGCGGCAGCAGGTCGTTCTGCTCGTAGAAGCGTAGCGCCCTGGGCGTCGTTCCCGCCGCTGCCGCCGCGTCGCCGATCCGCATTCGTCCTCCGCTCCTACAAGGCCACCACGACGGTGCCCAGATGCCGCCCGGTCATTGTCTCGTGCAACGCCCGCGGCGCCCGCTCAATGCCCTCGACGCGGACGTACGGGAAATCGATGGCACCGGAACGCAGCCACCCGCCGAACCGGTCGATCCACTCCGCCTGCACCTCCGGGTCGCCCATGGCGCTGTACCCGCGCATCGTGATCTGTTTGAGTATCAGCTGGTAGACGTCCAGCTCCACAGGCGCCGAGGTCCCGGATCCGTCCTTCGCCAGCTGCCCCGACAGCGCACCGACCAGCACGAACCTCGCACCCGTACGGGCCGCCGCGACCGCGGCGCGCAGGTCCTCGCCACCGACGTTGTCGAAGAGGACGTCGATGCCGCCGGGCGCCGCCGCGGCCAGCTGCTCGGCCAGCGGCCCCTCCCCGCGTACGACGGCCGCGTCGTAGCCCAGCTCGGCGACCATCCGCTTCGCCTTCTCCGGCGACCCGGTGCTGCCGACCACCCGCTCGGCCCCCAGCAGCCGCGCGATCCGACCGGCCAGCGACCCCACGGACCCGGCTCCGCCGGAGACGAACACCGTGTCGCCCGGCCTGACCTTCACGCCCCGGGTCAGCGCCCCGTACGCGGTCCGTCCCTGCGCCAGATGCGCGACCGGATCGGGCAGCACGTCGCCCAGAGGGGCGCAGTCCGCGGCGGCCAGGACGGCGTGCTCGCGCCAGCCCAGCCAGTGGGAGACCAGGTCGCCGGGCCGCAGGCCACTGCCGTCCGGGGCGGTGACGACCTCGCCGATCGCCGCTCCGAACAGCGTGTCCCCGGGCAGAATCGGTGGGAACGGCGTTCCCTCCACGCTGCCCCCGAGCAAGGTCCGCAGCGCCGCGAACACATGGAAGAACCGGTTCCGGACGAGCACCTCGCCGTCGCCGGGTACCGGCAGCGGCACCTCGACGACTTCGAAGTCCTCCGCCCGCGGCAGCCCGGCCGGAACAGTCGCGAGGCGGACCTCACGGGAGGTTGAGGGCAGTTGTGACATCGAACGCTCCTGGAACGAGTGGACGCAGTAAGCCATAAGGCGCCGCGACGCTATCCCCTGACCCGTACGTCAGAGGCAAGCCCCGTTCGGCTAGACAGGCAATTAGCTAATTGCCATACTTCCTTTGTGATCGACGTGGAACTGGTCAAGGCGCTGGCCAACGACAAGCGTCTGCTGATCCTGGAGTGGTTGCGGGACCCCGAGCAGCACTTCCCGGCGCAGCGCGACGGCGACCTGGTTCGTGACGGCGTGTGTTCGCTGTTCATCGCCGAGAAGCTCGGAGTGAGCCAGCCGACCTGCGGCGGACACCTCAAGATCCTCAGCCAGGCCGGGCTGGTCCACGGCAAGAAGATCAAGCAGTGGGTGTTCTACCAACGCAACGAAGCCCGTATCGCGGAGGCGAAGGAGTTGTTGAGCGGTGACTGGTGATCTGTCGGCCGACGTCGAGGTGCCCGTACCGGCTACGGACCTGTACGAGCGCCTGATCACGGATCTGGAGAGCGCCGAGGCGCGCTACCGGCTGATCGACCATGCGCCGGAAGGGCGCACCGACCTGGTCAGCGCCCTTCGCGGGCACGACGTCGCATCGGCCGCCAAGTGCCTGATCGTCATGGTCAAGATCGGCAAGAAGCAGACCCGCTACGCGCTGGCCGTGGTGCCCGGTGACGCCCGGCTGGACCTGCAGGCCGTCAAGGCGCTCCTGGACGGGACGTATGTGACCTTCGCGAGCAAGGACAAGGCGGAGGAACTGGCCGGCAGCGTGAGCGGAACCGTGCTTCCGTTCAGCTACCACCCCCGGCTGGAACTCATCGCGGACCCAGCGCTGCTCGACGCGCCGGAGCTGTTCTTCAACGCGGCCCGGCTGGACCGCTCGATCGCGTTGGCCACCGACGACTACGTGCGTCTCGCCGCCCCTCGGCTGGCACCCATCACCTCCACGTCGTGATCCGTGGGACCGGCGTCACCAACGACCTCGGGGAGGGACCATGTCGCAGTCCGACTACGCCATCCACTACGAGCCGATCTCGCCGACGACCGGCGGCCCCGCGAACCGCATCAGGGCAGCGAGCGGACCATGACCACGTACGTGATCTCCCCGGCATCCGGTCGGACCACTCCGAGCCGGGACCAATTCCAGGATTCGTAGGCGGCGAGGGCGGGGGTGGCGTCCGGCCGGACGGTGAGGGTGGCTCGCTCCTCGTTACGTCGGCCGAGGAGCGCATCATGCAGGCACCGGCCGATCCCTTTTCGTCGGTACGGTGCCGCGACGGCCAGTTCTTTGATCGCGAACGTGCGGCCGTCGCGTTCGGCGGTGAATTCGTAAGGCGGTGGCGGGACGATGCCCTCCCACCACCGCGTCGCCGCGCGGAGCGAGTAGCCGTAGGCGAACCCGACCAGTTCCGCCTCGACCGCAGCGGTCACCAGGCGGAAACCCGGCTGCGGCAGCTCGATCGCCAGCAATTCCCGGAAGCCCTCGACGTCTCCCGGTCCCTCGTCGTACGGAGGCTCGGCGAAGACAACGGCGTACAGGTCCACGATCTGTTCGAGCAGCGCGCCGGCCGCGCTGCCCTCATGCGTACGAATGACCAAGTCCGACACGTGGCTCATCCGTTCGCGCCGGCGAAGCTCAGGTGGAAACGGTCAAGAAAGTCCTGCACGGCGGTATCGCCACTATGAGACCTGAGCTGGTTCCGGAGCGTATGAAGATGCGCGACGCCACGCGCGGATTACACGGAGGTCTGGAGTCCGAGGGACTGCATGCCGGTTTCCGCGGCTCCTTGGACATCACCCCTGTGGCACAGGACAGATGCCAGCCATGTGAGATATAGCGCCCGGTTGCGTCGATATTAGCTGGCTGTACTCTCAAGCGCCTCGCTGAGGAGCGTTTCAGCGCGGCGCAGATCTTCCGGCTCACCGAGGTCCATGAAGCAGCTTGCCTCCTGGACGGTGAGTTCAGAGTCGCTTAGCCACTCCACCCAATGGGGATCGGCCGCTTCGATGGTATTCGCGTGTTCCCAACGCGCCCGAGCAATCGCATTGGAGAACGCCGAGCGGTCTCCCGACGCGGCACACGCGACCGCTTCACGTAGCGCGAGCATGGACCGAACCCGGGGGGTCGCCCAGCCGCGGGCGGACGCCGATGCCGCACTGACCAGGTTGAGTGCCTCCTGGGGATGGCACTGGTAGTACGCCTGCGTACTCATGCTGGACAACGTGAGCGTCGTGAGACGGTGATCCTGAGCCACCTGCGCGGCGAACAGCGCCTCAAGGTAGAAGCGGCGTGCGCGTTCTTGATCACCCGCGTCGAAGAAGGCCCAACCCGCGAGTTCGGAGACGTGGCCGACGGCGCTGCGCAGGGTGCTCCCGACCTGCTCGGTGTAGGTACCGTCGCGTAGCAGACGCTGAATGCCCTGAAGAAGGCTCAGTACGGAATCGCGTAGTCGGCCGCCACCATATTGATCATCGATCGAGTAGAGCCGCTGGATCGCTCGCTGGACCTCGTCGACATCCTTGGCACCCACGCGACCTGATACAGCCGTAGAGAAGAATTCGTCTACCGAGGTTCCGACGGTCGTCGGCCCGCCGGTCGGAGTGGCAACGGACTGGACGCCGAATAGTTCGTCCTCATCCATCGAGAACGCCCGCGCGTACAGCATTCGGTATCGCTCGGAGATGCCGACGGAGGCGCGCTCCCACCGCTTCACGTAGCTGAGCAGCGTCTCATGGTCGGGGAGACTGCTGCGGGCTTCCCCGGCAGCCTGCGCGAGTCGGCGAGCCATCTCCGGTTTGTCCCATCCGCGTTGACCCATGCAGTTATCAGGGCAGAGGCGTGGCCCTGGCCGGCTCCGCGCCAGGGCGCACGCTGGACCTTAGGCGTCGGGCCCTATCCCTGAGGGGAGAACCTTGCGTGCATGGAGTCGGCCGCTCGTCGGAGGGCGAAGATTGACGACGTGAGCGGACTCATTGTGCGAGAAATCCGGTCAGGAGACGGCGAGGGCTGTGCGCGGGCGTGGCGAGATGCCGGACGCCACTACGCCGCGATCGTGCCGGAAGTGATTCAGGAGCCCGACTCCCATGGCCTCGTGGAGTGGTTCGAACAGGGCATCGGCCAGGAGCGGGACGAGGACACCATCTGGCTCGTCGCCGAGGACGACGGACAGGTGGTCGGTGTCATCGAAGCAGCCGTGACCCGACCGACCCCGGATGCTCGCTGGCAGTTGCAGCGCGATCTGTCTCGCGTACGACTTGTGATCAATGCGCTCGCCGTCACCGCAGGGTATCGGCGCAAGGGTGTCGGTACGGCGCTCATGGAGGCCGCTGAAGAGCGGGGGCGGCGAAAAGGCGCGACGGTAGCGGTCACCGACACTAATCTCAGCAGCCCCTTGTCGGTGCCCTTCTACGAGAAGCGGATGGGTTATCACCGGCAGGCGGTGATCCTCCGCAAAGCGCTCAAGCCCGAGTGAGTCGCCTCCCGTACACCGCGGATCCCTACCTGGCTGCTCGCTGCCCGGAAACGGTCCGCTGGCGGTCGGCCTCACGAGCGAGCACGAAGATCATGTCTTTGACCGCGTCGTCGCCGTGCCGCTGCTTGAGTCTGAGCAGGACGCCCTTGCGGCTGGCTTCGGCGAGCATGCCGGTGAGCGCGACGCAGGGGACCTCGCGACCGGCCGTGTAGTCCTCATGAACGGCCTGGGCGACCTTCTGCAGATCCGCGTGCGGCGCCGCTTCCAGGAGGACCATGCGCGAAGCGTCTTTGAGATCCATACCCGGATCCTAGAGCGACGCCGTCGTCGGGGTCATGGATACTGCCGCCATGCCGCACCCCCACGAGCGAGCCGTCGCCCACGTCACGTCGCTGGCGATGGGCGATCCGGTAGATCCGTCGGCGCGGGTGACGCTGCACTTCCGGAATGCCGGATGACCTGGGCCTTCGTGGTCGGAGACGTCGGCGTGAGCCTCAGCCCGGCGATGCCAGCGTGAAGCGGAGTGCGGCGGGGAGTGGTGCGTCGAGCCCGGGGGAGGCGACCCGTACGCCGTCCGGGACGGTCGTGGCGCTGACCGGGCCGCCGTCGAGGCGGGTCGCGGTGGCCGGGTCGAGCAGGCCCGGCCGGGTCTTGAGCAGCGCCTCGCCGCCCGGCGCGCCGGCGACGAACGCGTAGGCGTGCCGGTCGTCGCGGGTCCAGCGGACCCAGGGCGGGCCCTCTCCATCGGTGGTCTCGCCGCCGGGGATGGCGTCGCCGGGTTCGAGGGGCCTGGTCGCGTGGACGGCGGCGGCGTGGTGCGTCATCCAGGACGCGATGCCCTCCAGGACGGCACGTTGCTCGTCCGGCAGGGTGCCGTCGGCCTTGGGGCCGACGTTGAGCAGCAGGTTGCCGCCGCGCGAGACCACGTCCACGAGCAGCCGCACCGCGCCCGCCGTGTCGAGCAGGTGCTCGGGGCCCTCGTTGCGGTTGTAGCCGAAGGACAGGCCGACGCCCCGGCAGTTCTCCCAGGCGGCGGCCGTCTCCTTCTCGCGGCCCGCCTGGTACTCGCTGGTCAGGTAGTCGGCGTGGGCGCCGTCCCAGCGGTCGTTGACCACACCTTCCGGGACGGCGGAGTAGTAGTCGGCGAACAGGCCCGGCAGGTCGGCCATGCCCAGATCGGGCCAGCCGATGTCGTTCCACAGCACGTCCGGTCGGTAGCGGTCGATCAGGTCGCGCACCTGGCGCAGCGCGTAGGCGGCGTAGGCGGCCTCGTGGGGACGGCCGTAGTCGTCGATCCGGTCCTCGTGGCGGATCACGGCGCGGCGCCCGGCGTACCAGTCGAGGCCGCCGGAGTAGTACACGCCGAAGCGCAGTCCTCGGGAGCGTACGGCGTCCGCCAGGTCGGCGACCAGGTCGCGGCGCGGGCCGCGATGGACGGTGTTGCGGGTGCCGGTGCCCGGCGCGTCCCACAGTGCGATGCCGTCGTGGTGCTTGGTGGTCGGCACGACGTAGCGGGCACCGGCGCGGGCGAACAGGTCCGCCCAGTCACCCGGGTCGAACGACTCGGCCCGCCACAGATCCAGGAAGTCGTCGTACGGACGCCCCCCGTGCACCGCGCGATGGTGCGCCCAGGCGGGGCTGCCCTCGATCTGGCTGGTGTTCCAATACCACTCGGCGTACGGGTTGTGCGCGAACCACACCTCGGGATCGGTGGCGCCCAGTTCGCCGGTCGGCTCCGCCCAGGCGGGCAGCGAGTACGCGCCCCAGTGGATGAAGACGCCGAACTTGGCGTCGGTGAACCACGCCGGGACCGGCCGGCCGGTCAGGGCGTACGGGTCGTCGGCCATGGCGCACCTCAATGAGACATCGGACTACTTATCGGGCACAACCCTAGAATCGGCCCACCTCAAAGCGCCATAGGGGACATACATCCGATCTCGGGGCTCGACGATCTAACCCTCCGGGTAGAAGAGGAACAGCGTGCAGCCGACCGTCGTCTGTGGGACGTGCGACGAGCCTGCGGGAGCGTGGATGAAGGAGCCGGCCGGGTAGTCCCGGTCGCCGTCGTTGAAGACGCCGGAGACCACGAAGACCTCCTCGGGGCCGGGTTCGTGGACGTCGACGCCCTGCCAGCATGTGTTCGCGTCCATCTCCAGCACATAGGCCTTCGCGCCGTTGTCGCCGCTCCACAGCGGGCGCAGTCGGATGCCCGGGAAGAGTTCGCGGACCGGGGCGTCCTGGACGGCGGACCACACATAGGCAGGCGTGTTCTGTTCTGTCGTCATGGGGCCAGCCTGGCGGCCGGCTGTCGCCCTGCCGAGTGTCAGGAAAGACATCATGCGTTACTTTCCTGCCATGCATCGCGTAGTGGCGCTCGTCTGCCCACCACAATCGACCTTCGAACTCGCCTGCGCGGCCCAGGTGTTCGGGATCGAGCGGCCTGAACTCCCGACGCGGTACGCCTTCAGCGTGTGCACGGAGCGCCCTGGCCCGGTCGCGACGCGCGCCGCGTACGACATGCTCGTGACCGACGGGCTGGACGCACTCGACCGGGCGGACACCGTGGTCGTCCCGGGCTGGCTGCCCACCACGGAGCCACCCTCACCCGCGGTCGTACGGGCGCTGCGCCGCGCGCACTCCCGCGGCGCGCGGGTGGTCAGCATCTGCTCCGGCGCCTTCGCGCTGGCGCACGCCGGCCTGCTGGACGGAAGGCAGGCGACCACCCACTGGGCGCTGGCGGAGGAGTTCGCCGCGTGCTTCCCATACGTTCGGGTCGACTCGGATGTGCTGTACGTGGACCACGGTGACGTTGCCACCAGCGCCGGCGCGGGGGCCGGCATCGACCTGTGCATGCACCTGGTCCGCAGCGACCAGGGAGCCCGGTACGCCGCACATATCGCACGGACCATGGTCATGCCGCCCCACCGCGAGGGCGGGCAGCTGCAGTACTCGGCGCCGCCGCACCCCGCACAGATCGACGGCACGCTCGCGCCGTTGTTGGAGTGGGTCACCAGGAGACTCGGCGAACCGGTGACCATCGAGAGCCTGGCCGCGTACGCGGGCGTCTCAACGCGTACCCTCGCCCGACGGTTCGCCGATCAGCTCGGCACCAGCCCGGGGCAGTGGCTGCTCGCCCAGCGGATCGCCACGGCCCGGGACCTCCTGGAGTCCTCCGACCTCCCATTGGACGCCGTCGCCCGCCGCGTCGGGCTCTCCTCGGCCGCCAATCTCCGCAGGCGCTTCCGGGGCGCCCTGGGCACAACACCAGGCGCTTACCGCCGCGCGTTCCGAGCCGAGCCGCGATGAAAGCCGGCCCCTGGCCTTCCACCTGGAAAATCACGGTGTGGCGAGTTCGGGTCGCCCAGGTGCCGACCACCGGCATGACGCCGCGACTGGGTATGACCACCGCGTGGACCTCTCGGGCATAGCCGAGGCGGTCGGTGCGGGTGTCGACCTTGTCGGGGTGGCGGTCATCGTCGTCGGCGCGCTCGTCGTGACGGCCGTGTTCGCGGGTCGTCTCCGGCACGATGGCGGCCGGTTCCCGGGCGCGTACCGGCTCTACCGGCAGAACCTCGGGCGGGCGATCCTGCTCGGGCTGGAGTTCCTGGTCGCCGCTGACATCATCCGTACCGTCGCCGCGTCCCCGACGTTCACGAGCGTCGGGGTGCTCGCGCTGATCGTCGTGGTGCGGACCTTCCTCAGCTTCTCGCTCGAGGTGGAGCTGGAGGGCAGCTGGCCGTGGCGGCGAGGCCGGGCGGCGCGTCCGCCGGACGCACCGGAGGCGTGACGCGCGACCGCCGGGAGCCACGCATGGGCCGGGGACGGTTCCAACGCCCAGACCGCACGGGCCGGGTCGTACGGGCGCCATCCGGTGGGTATGCCCCTGAACAGGGACTCCGTAAGGAGGCGTGACATGGCGCTGTTCGTGGCCCTCATCCTTGTCGCGGTCGCACTTGGTATCACCGGGTGGGTGGTGAAAGGCCTCTTCTTCCTGCTGATCATCGGGATCTTGGTCTTCCTCGCCGACTTGGTGTTCGGCGGAATCCGGATCGGCCGCCGCCACGGCGGCCCCCGCGCCGAACACTGACTCGTTCGGTCCCGGCGAATGCGGACCGGTCAGGCCTCCTCGTACCCTCTGTTCGGCTGGCCGAGCGGCCCGTCTTCGGGCTGCCTTGATCTGGCACGAACGCTCAAGAGGACTGGTAGTTGGGGGACACAGGGGACACCTCGTGGTCCGTGCGGGGAGAGCGCTAGGAGGAGGGCAGATCGGCGAGGATCGAGCGCAGGACTCTGGCGCGCCGCCGCTCGTCGGCATCCTGCCAGGCGTGCCCACAAGCCGGGCAGCGCCAGTTCGGGTCATCGGGGCGGACCTCGCAGCCTCGGTTGGAGGCCGCCACCAACCCCAGATCCAGCGCGCGCATCGTGGCCGATCCGGGGAGATTGAGCCCACGGACCAGGGGCACCGGCACTTGGGCGCAGCGCGGACACGGCGGCGGTGACGGGGGCGGCGGAGGCGGAGGGAGCTTGCGGTCGGGGAGCATGAAGGCGTACGCGCGCTGCTTGGCACAGCCCTGACACCTGCCGGTGAACAGGGAGACCAGGTGGTCGTCGGCTTCGCTGAGGTGATTGCTCCACCGGCTGCGGAACTCTCCGCACGCGCAGGGCCTGTGGGCGACGTCGGTGAGGGCGTCGATGTTGGAGTCGTGAGCTTTCTCGATCGGCGGCATCCGGAAGGCGTCGGGGCCGTCGGCATCAGCGTCCGGGGCGTCGGCATCAGCGAAGCCGTAACGCTTCAGAAGATGCGATGGCGACGACTCGGTGATCTCCCCTGACAGACCGCATTCGATGCAGGCGCCCGGTCCGCCCTGGCCGCCGTGGCACCAGCAGCGCCCATAGCTGCCGGGTTCCGTGCTGCGGCCGCTGCCGTCACAGTCGAGGCAGGCTCCCCAACCGTGGCACTCGCGGCACAGCACCCCGTACACCGTGCTGAGGGTGTGTTGGGGCTGCCGCAACTGTCGCCCAGTGGTGAACACCACTGGCGTCCAGCCGGTGAACGTCAGGACTCCAGGTCCGGCACCCGCATTGATGCTGGTCTTGAAGTCCTCTCGTCTGGCCTCAGCCCAGCCCGTGCCCGGCTCGCGCCCGTGCCGGGGCTCGTGAGCCTCCCATCCCGCCGCTCTGAAGGCGTCCACGACATCGTCGATGTCGGGAGAAGCCGGGCGGTCGTCCCCGCCGACAGCGACCAGGAAGAGAAAACGATGACCGACCGGTTCGGGATCATGGAGGTGTACCGGGTCGGTCCACTGGCGAACCACGACCGGGCGGCGATCCGAGTAGAGCGTTGTAGCGATCTCCAGCAGCGCGTTCCTCAACCACACGGCCTCCTCGCAGTCGAACCCGACCTGCATGGCGCCACCTCGCCCTGCCAGGCGATACCCCTGGCGAGATATGTAGACATTCGTGTCTGAGTAAACGCTAGCCGATGCGGCCGGTGGCGGCCGCGCAGTCCTCTATTCCGCGACCGGTAAAGCCGAGTCCGATCACGTCAAGATCGCTGCTCGGGTTGGACTTGATCATGCCGGGGGCCGCGTGGTGGACGGGGAAGACCACGCTACCCGACCGAATATCACTTTCCGTCATGGGATTGACGCGGAAAGGAAGTAGCACATGAACCGAATCACGGCACTCCGCACGGTGGCGAAGGGGGCCGGCCTGGCGCTTGGCACCATGCTCGCCGCAGCGGCCGCGCCACTGACCCTGTCGCCGGGTACCGCGTATGCCAGCGGACCGACCATGTGCCTGGACGTCGGCAACACCCGCAACAACAACGACCCCGTGCAGATCTGGCAGTGCGCGGTCCCCGGGGACGCCTTCGTCGTCAACCAGCAGTTCGTCATCGACGGGGGCCAGATCAAGGTCGCCAACACCGTCGGCACCAACAAGCCGATGTGCCTGGACGTCGGCAACACCCGCAACAACAACGACCCCGCCCGTATCTGGCAGTGCCAGAACCCCGTACATACCAACCAGAAGTTCGTCATCGAACACGGCCAGATCAAGGTCGCCGACACCATCGGCACCAACAGGCCGATGTGCCTGGACATCACCCCAAACCGCAACAACGGTGCCCGCGCCCTCATCTACCAGTGCGCGGCCTCCTATGAGTCCAACATCTACAACCAGAGGTTCGTCATCGAACACAGCATGATCAAGGTCGCCGACACCCTGCGTTGACCCTGCAGAGGGCAGAACAAACTGATCGCCAAGGCCCTGGGCGACGCCCTGAAGACGGCTCGGAAGGGCATGCGGAGCCGATCGGGCACGGAAGTGTGAGAAGGCCAGTTGAAGATCAAAGGCCCAGGTCGCCGGACACCGGTTGACCTGGGCCTTTTTCGTTGGAGCGGGCGACGGGAATCGAACCCGCGTAGCCAGTTTGGAAGACTGGGGCTCTACCATTGAGCTACGCCCGCGTGCGCCGGAGGGGGGCGGACGAGCGCCCACCTCACAACGTCCCTCGCGTAGCGTACCGGTTCCCGAGCCCCTCTTGCGCACGCATGCCCGGTGACCGTGCCCACGGTCCGGCGGCGGGCGTCAGCGCCGCTGTATGGGTTTGCGGGGCCGTCGCCGGTCGCGGGCGGGTGGCCGGGTGGTGCCCTCGTCCGCGAACAGCTGGGCGAACTGCGCGGGCAGTCTCCGGAACAGCCGAGACGTGCCGAGCGTCAGGACGTATCCCCAGAGGATCATCAGGTTGCGGCACCGGTCGTGCACCTCGGCGTCGCCGACGTTGACGATCGCCAGGACGAACAGGGCCAGCTCCCCGAGAAGGAGGAGCGCTCCCCAGCCGGCCAGCCCGACCAGGCCCCAGATCGCGACGGACGCCGGCACGCGGACGCCGGCGAGGCCGAGGCCCTCGTGTCGCGTCTCGGACAGCCACCATCCCGTCCCGCTCGCTCCGAAGACCGCGCCTGCGACGTACAGCACGCTGCGGGGCCGCCGAGGGCTCTGTCGGGCGTGACGGTGACGTACGGACGAGGGTGCGCCGTCTCCGCGCGGCGCCGGCGAGGTTCTCTCATCCATGGTGGCCGCCGATGACCGTGCGCGGCCCGCCTGGGCCGGAAGCGCCAAACCGCCGTCCGGCCGGTCGCCGGTGGCGTACGGTAGGACACGATGGCAAGCTGTGACCGCCGTGAGGCCTGCTCAATGGCGGCAGAACACGCGAAATAGCCATTTCAGAGACTCCCGCGAGCCTTGTCTGTTTCCCCAAACCGGCAGGTTCGATGGAGGAGGGGGCCGCCCGCGTCTACCGCCGGCTGCGCCAACAGTCCCCGGTCGGGAGATGGGGGCGGCCCTGATGTCTTTTCTGTTGTACGGCGCCTGCGGACGCCGATGACGTTCTTCGCCCGCCGTCGTCTCGACGGGCGGAAACCCGCCGTGGCCGCCGGCGAAAAAATGATCTAGAGCGCCCTTGAGACGCCGTTCTTCATTACTCCCAGTGACGTCCAAGAGGCTCTGAACCCCCGTCGGCGACGGGCCTCCGGGCCTCCCGGACGTGTGACATGTGCAATAGAGTAGCTGATCAGAGCCGCATTGCGGCCATGCACGACGCATTAATTGATCGCACTATTAATAAGATCACTTTTCGCGCCGAGGTGATTACTGACCGTGAATATCGGCTGGTTACAATCCGGGCGAAACGCCTCGGTGGGAAGGCGGGGGCGTCACGGAAAGCCGCCGGGGCTCATTCCTGAATTGGCGTTATATCCGAATTGAGGAGATATTTTCCGGGTGGCTCGGCGCGTCGTGGCACGCGACCCTCCCGGCGTGCTCCGGACCGAGCCCGGCGTGGCTGCGCTGCCGTCACCGTACGTGAGAAGCGTCCGGCAACCGGGAACGACGGCTTTTCGGTACACTCGATGACTCACGGGCTGTAGCGCAGCTTGGTAGCGCACTGCGTTTGGGTCGCAGGGGTCGGGAGTTCGAATCTCCCCAGCCCGACATTCCGTTCGCGGTAGACAGAACCCCCGGGGCCGAGCCCCGGGGGTTCTGTCACTCCTCGGCTCCCGGTCACGGGAGCACTTCTCAGCCCGCGGTCATGGAAGGTCCTCGCTTCCGGGCGGGTCCGGCTTGAGCGGATCGTGGCCAAGGGCCATCAGCTCCGTCGTAGACGTGTCCTGCTCGCTACGGCCTGCCCCCGGACGCGGAACACGCGGCTCACCTGCCGTAGACGCCGACGAGGGTGCCGGCCGCGATCACCTTGTCCTTGAGCGCCTCGTCCAGATCACCGGCAGAGAACCCCTCCGACAGGCCGGACGGCTCGGCCAGGGCCCGCAACCGGAAGAAGTAGCGGTGCGGCCGGTCACCGGGCGGGGGATGCGGGCCGCCGTACCCGAGACGTCCGTAGTCGCTTCGTCCCGGAACCGCCTCGGGCGGCACGTCGCCCGCCTCCAGGCCCTCGGTCTCCGGCGGGATGCCCGCGAGCAGCCAGTGGACGAACGTGCCCACCGGGGCGTCGGGGTCCTCGCAGGTGAACACGAGCTCGACGGCCTCCTCAGGCACCTCCGACCACCGGAGCGGCGGTGACACATCTCCGGCCTCGTGGGAGTGCGCCTTCGGGACCGCCGCGTGGTCGTCGAACGCGGGGCTTCGTAGCGTGATCTCATCCATGGGGGCGTCCTGCCCGATCCAAGCCGTGACGCACCGCACACGGGCGGCCGATTCTCCGACCCGGAATTCCCCTGGCAGCCCCGGGCCTGGGATTCCCCTGGCGGCCCCGGGCCTGGGATTTCCCGGCGGCTCCGGCCGGGGCTCCCGGTTCTCCGGCCGAGAACTCCCGTCGTGGCCGCTTCGAGGATCGGGCGACGGGGAATCGCTACAGACGGAATCGCGGAAGATGCGACGTCATGACGAGAATCGGGGGATCTCTAATGGCTCACTGTGATGTCTGCGGCAATGAGTACGACAAGGCGTTCACCGTCATCACTGCGGACGGGGTCTCACGGGTGTTCGACAGCATCGAGTGCGCCGCCCACGCGATCGCTCCGGTCTGTGTCCACTGCGGATGCCGGGTTCTCGGGCACGGCGCCGAGGCGGACGACCGGATCTTCTGCGGCGCGTCGTGTGCCCGTGCGGTCGGCGTCGAGCACGTCCGAGCCTGAGGCGTCGAGTGCCTCGCATCCGAAAACCGAAGTGCCTGAAGGGTGCCGCCCGCTTGAAGTGCCGAACACGCCCGCGCACGAGCCGGCGTGTCCGTCAGGCCGCCTGGGGCAGGCGGCGCCCGGAGATGAGCTCCGGCCTGATCGCGATGTAGTGGTCATGCTCGTTCGGCGTCCAGGTGCGGAGCGGAAGGCTGCGCAGGTGCGAGAGTTCGCCGTTCTCCGACACGACGCGCGCGTGCCCGACGAGCACCACCGACCAGCCGGTGTGGATGGCCGGGTCGAACTCGTCGACCTCGAACGCCACCACGGTGTTGCGAGCCGCTGCGGCCAGCTTGGATCCGGACGACGTCCGGATGATCACCTCGCCGTCGGAGACGGCGAAGTTGACCGGCTGGATCGCCGGCAGCGCACGTTCGGTGAACACGATCCGCCCCAGAGGCGCCGCCGTGATCAGTCGGCGACACTCCTCTTCTGACAGGATCTCCAGGCCTCCGGAGTCGTACACGGCCGCCGTCCTAACAGGGTCCAAGAGTGCTAGGTGCCTTCGCCTACGACGCTAACGACAACGGACGCGGGCGCGGCGGGGCGAAGATCCTCGGATCCTGGGACGAAGGTCCCTGCGATCACGGACCACTGGCCCGGTACGGCACGTCACCCGGCGTTGACGACGGGGATCTTCGTGTTACAAGCTCTGCGAACCATCCCGATGCGGATGTCAGAAGGGAGGGGCGGCGGTCCCGGGGGCGAACCGCTCGCGCACCGCCCGACGCTCCTGAGGAGGCCCCTGTGTTCGTCGGGATCGATGTGGGCACGTCCGTCGTCAAGGCTTCCGCGTTCGACGAGGACGGCGCCGTCACCTCGGTGGTGTCCGAACCGACGCGCCTGGACGTCCGCGACGGGCGTGTCGAACAGGACGTCGACGAGGTGTACGAGGCGGTCGGCGCGGTCCTGGGCGCGCTGACCGCCGACGCCGCGCCCGCGTTCGTCGGCCTCACCGGCCAGGGGGACGGGGTCTGGCTCGTCGACGAGCACGCCCGTCCCGTACGCCGGGCCCTGTCCTGGATGGACGGCCGGGCCGTCGACGTCGTCGCGGAGTGGACGGCCGACGGGATCGCCGAGAAGGTCTTCCGGCGCACCGGGAACACCATGTTCCCCGGCTGCCCCGCGCCCGCCCTGGCCTGGCTCGACCGCCACGAGCCGGAGGCGCTGGACGCCGCCGCCACCGCCGGCTACTGCAAGGACGTCGTCTTCCAGCGCTTCACGGGCGTACGGGCGACGGACGTCTCCGACGCCTCCGTGCCGTTCCTCGACCCGCGGACCCGGACGTACGACGAGGGCGCGATCGCCGCGTGCGGGCTCGGCCACCGGAGGGAGCTGTTCGCGCCGATCGGCGATCCGCTGCCGGCGGGGGAGAGCGCCGCCTTCGGCCTGCGCCCGGGCACTCCGGTCGCCGGTGGCCCGTTCGACCTGCCGGCCTGCGCGATCGGCGCGGGCGTCACCGAACGCGGCGACGGCCTGCTCATCATCGGGACGACGCTCGCCTGCCAGGTCGTGATCGACTCACTGGACCTGTCCGGGGAGCCGACCGGGTTCCACCTCGCGATGCCCTCGCCCGGCCGGTGGCTGCGCGCCATGCCCGCGATGGTGGGCACCGCCGCCCTGGACTGGGTGCTGACGATGACCGGGGTCCGCCACGACGAGGTGTCCGACCTGCTCGGGCAGTCCCCGCCCGGCGCCCACGGTGTCGGCGTGCTGCCGTACTTCGCGCCGTCGGGGGAGCGCGCGCCGTTCGTCGAGCCGCGGGCGCGGGCCGAACTGTCCGGAATCAGCCTGGAGACCACCCGCGCGGACCTCGTCCGGGCCACCTGTGAAGGGATCGCGTACGCCGCGCGGCACTGCCTGGAGGCCGCCGGGCTGACCGGCGAACTCGCGGTGTGCGGCGGCGGCACGAAGAGCGACGCGTGGCTGCGGCTGTTCGCCGACGTCCTCGGCCGTCCGCTGCGCATCGCCGGAGGCGAGGTCGGAGCGCGCGGCGCCGCGCTGGCCGCCGCCGACCGCTTCGGCGTCGGCCTGGACGTCGCCGCCTGGACCCGGCCCGCGGGCGTCCGTGAACCCGACTCCGGCCGCTCCGCGTTCTACGCCGAGGGGTACGTGGCCTACCTGGAGCGGGTGTCGGAGGCCCGTGAGCGCTGGGTCAGGGGCCAGGGCTGAGGAAACAGACCTAGGACCCGCCGCAGGTCCGCTTGAGCTCGTTGGTGGCGCTGATCAGCTCGGAGGAGTCGACGCCGGAGCCGGTGCCGTCGGCCGCCGCCCGTACCTGCCCGCCGAGCCGGTCGAGGGCGCCGGCCGCCTTGTCCGCGGACTTCTTCAGCTTGCCGTCGGTGCTTTCGGCCTGGTGGCGGAGGGTCGCGGCGCCCGAGGTGTACGCCTGCGCGACGCGGACCGGATTGTCGACCTGGCCCATCGCCTGCTGCCTGATGTCGGCGAGCGTCCTCTCCAGCCGGCCGCACGCCTTCTTGTCCACGCCGCCGCAACCGGCGGTGGTCAGGGCCAGCGCTGCGATCAGGCATGCGCCGATGACCCGCGTCTCGAGCATCGGAGCATCATGGCATGACATTTGCGAATTCGTGGCTGATCCTTGGGCTCCACCGTGGAGATCCCCGAGCTGAACGCCTCGATGACGGCCGGTCGCGCCTCCGGCAGAAGCGCCCTTTCGCAATACTTGGGCCCGCATTGCCGCCCCGACTGTCCGCAGACGTGCTCGAACGCCATAGACTTGGCGCGCGAAGGCGCGCGGTGCCCGCATTCGGCGTGCCCGCGTCCGGCTGGAGAGAACGCAGCCGCCCACGACATCCAACGTGAAATCCGTGCCGCGGCCGGATCAAGGAGACCGCCCCAGTGAAGACCGATGTTGAGGAGCTGAGCCCGACCCGGGTCAAGCTCACCGTCGAGGTGCCTTTCGACGAGCTGAAGCCCAACCTCGACAAGGCGTACAAGGAGCTCTCAAGGCAGGTTCGCCTGAAGGGCTTCCGTCCGGGCAAGGTGCCGGCTCGCCTGATCGACCAGTACGTCGGGCGGGGCGCGGTCCTGCAGGAGGCGGTCAACGACGCGCTGCCGGACCTGTACGGTCGCGCGGTCCAGGAGAGCGAGCTCTTCGCCCTCGGCCAGCCCGACGTGGAGATCACCGAGCTGGAGGACAACGCGCAGTTCGCGTTCACCGCCGAGGTCGACATCCGGCCGAAGTTCGAGGTGCCGGACTACGACGGCCTGGAGATCACCGTCGACTCGGTCGAGGTGACCGACGAGGAGATCGACGAGACGATCTCCAACCTCCGCGAGCGGTTCGCGACGCTGACGAACGCCGACCGTCCCGCGCAGGAGGGTGACTTCGCCTCCATCGACCTCGCCGCGCAGATCGACGGCGAGGACGTCGAGGACGCCCGCACCAGCGGCTACTCGTACGAGGTCGGCAGCAACTCCTCGATCGACGGGCTGGACGAGCAGCTGACCGGCATGAACGCCGAGGAGTCGAAGACCTTCACCTCCGCCCTGGTCGGCGGCGAGCGCGCCGGCGAGGAGGCCGAGGTCACGGTCACCGTGCAGAGCGTGAAGATCAAGGAGCTGCCCGAGCTCGACGACGAGTTCGCCCAGCTCGCCAGCGAGTTCGACACGATCGACGAGCTCCGTGAGGACGTCCGCAAGCGCCTGGAGAACCAGAAGCGCGCCCAGCAGCTCGGCCAGGCGCGCGACAAGGCGCTCGAGGCGCTCATGGACAAGATCGACATCCCGCTCCCGGACAGCGTGATCGAGGCCGAGGTCGAGCGCCGCAACGAGCAGCTCGACCAGCAGCTGCAGATGTACGGCCTGGACCGGGAGAAGTACCTCGAGCAGCAGGAGCAGACCGTCGAGGAGTACGACGAGGAGCTCGCGAAGGACGCCCGTGACGCGGTCAAGGGCGGCTTCATCCTCGACCAGCTCGCCCTCCAGGAGGAGCTGACCGTCGAGAACGAGGAGCTCACCGAGTACGTCGTCTCCAACGCCATGCAGATGGGCGTGCAGCCCGACGTCCTGGCCCGGCACCTGACCGAGAACAACCAGATCCCGGCCGTCGTGTCCGAGGTCCTGCGCAGCAAGGCCCTCAACCTCGTCGTCGAGCACGTCAAGGCCGCCGACGAGAACGGCAACGAGGTCGACCTGGCGGCGCTGCAGCGGCAGCTCTCCGGCGAGACCGAGGACGAGGGCGCGGAGGCCGTTGAGGCCACCGAGGCCGCCGCCGACGAGGCCGGTGAGAAGGCCGAGGCGGAAAGCGAGAAGACGGACGCCTGATCGGTCCGAATCCCTGGACGGGCCGGTGCCATGGGCACCGGCCCGTCCGTATTCCCGTAACCGGCCTCCACGCCGACAGCGAACAAGCCACCCTCGCGGCTTAAGCCCCCGCTCCAGCGCGTTAATGTCGCAATCAACCGACCACGAACAACGAACCGGAGCAGGTGACGCAGTGACCACGCCTCCGACCTTCGACCGTCCGGCGCGCATAGATGCGCGTACGGCCGAGGCGCCCCTTCTGCCGTTGGGAGACCAGCTTTATCAGCGGCTGCTGCGCGAGCGCATTGTCTTCCTCGGTCAGCAGGTCGACGACGACATCTCCAACCGCATCTGCTCGGAGCTGCTGCTGCTGGCGGCCGAGGACTCCCGGCGCGACATCTACCTGTACGTCAACTCGCCGGGCGGCTCGGTGACCGCCGGCATGGCGATCTACGACATGATGCAGTACGTCCCGAACGACGTCGCGACGGTCGGCATGGGCCTGGCCGCCTCGATGGGGCAGTTCCTGCTCTGCGCCGGCACGGCGGGCAAGCGCTACGCCCTGCCGCACGCGCGCATCATGATGCACCAGCCGTCCGGCGGTATCGGCGGTACGGCCGCCGACATCAGGATCCAGGCCGAGCAGATGCTGTACGTGAAGCAGACGCTCGCCGAGCGCATCGCCTTCCACACCGGTCAGCCGCTTGAGCAGATCCAGACCGACTCCGACCGTGACCGCTGGTTCACGGCCGAGGAGGCGCGGGACTACGGCTTCATCGACCACGTCGTGCACAACGCCAACCAGGTCGCCTCGGAAGGCGCGGTGTCATGACTTTCGACCCGAGGGGACTGAACACCGTGAGCCAGGAGATCCGGGCGGGCCTGCAGCCCGTGGAGAGCCGCTACATCATCCCGTCCTTCGTCGAGCGCACGACGTACGGCGTCAAGGAGATGAATCCGTACAACAAGCTCTTCGAGGAGCGGATCATCTTCCTCGGCGTGCAGATCGACGACGCCTCGGCGAACGACGTGATGGCCCAGCTGTTCACGCTCGAGTCGATCGACCCCGAGCGTGACATCAGCATCTACATCAACTCGCCGGGCGGCTCGTACACCGCCATGACGGCGATCTACGACACGATGCAGTTCGTCCGGTGCGACATCCAGACGGTCTGCATCGGCCAGGCCGCGTCGGCGGCCGCGGTGCTGCTGTCGGCGGGGACGCCGGGCAAGCGGGCCGCGCTGCCGCACTCGCGGATCCTGATCCACCAGCCGGCCACCGAGGGCGGCTACGGCCAGGCGAGCGACATCGAGATCCAGGCGAACGAGATCATCCGGATCCGCGAGGAGATGGAGACGATCCTGGCCAAGCACAGCGGCCAGGACGTGGAGAAGGTCCGCCGTGACATCGAGCGCGACCGCTTCCTGACCGCCGATGAGGCCAAGACGTACGGTTTGGTCGATGACATCATCGCCAGCCGCAAGAAGCGCGCTTCCGAGGTAGTGTCGTCATAAGCGGACCTGTGGGTGATCCGACGGCGTCCGCCAGATCGACCATGCCAGAGGGCTCACCCACGGTCCAGGAGACGGTAACGTCGAGACACAACGTCGAGAGCCTCAGCACGCTCCCTCGCCCCGTTCTCAGCGGGTGAGCGGCCCCACGAAAAGGAGACAGGGTGGCACGCATCGGCGACGGTGGTGACCTGCTCAAGTGCTCGTTCTGCGGCAAGAGCCAGAAGCAGGTCAAGAAGCTCATCGCGGGTCCGGGCGTGTACATCTGCGACGAGTGCATCGATCTTTGTAACGAGATCATCGAGGAGGAGCTCTCCGAGTCCTCCGATCTCAAGTGGGACAACCTGCCGAAGCCACGGGAGATCTTCGAGTTCTTGGACTCGTACGTGATCGGGCAGGACAAGGCGAAAAAGGCCCTGTCCGTGGCGGTGTACAACCACTACAAGCGGATCCAGTCGGGCAGCGGCGGCAGGGATGAGAACATCGAGCTCTCCAAGTCGAACATCCTGCTGCTGGGCCCGACCGGTTCCGGAAAGACGCTCCTCGCGCAGACGCTCGCCAAACTGCTCAATGTTCCGTTCGCCATCGCCGACGCGACCGCCCTGACTGAGGCGGGCTACGTCGGCGAGGACGTCGAGAACATCCTGCTGAAGCTGATCCAGGCCGCCGACTACGACGTCAAGAAGGCCGAGACCGGCATCATCTACATCGATGAGGTGGACAAGGTCGCTCGCAAGAGCGAGAACCCCTCGATCACGCGGGACGTCTCGGGGGAGGGCGTCCAGCAGGCGTTGCTGAAGATCCTGGAGGGCACGACCGCGAGCGTTCCGCCGCAGGGCGGCCGCAAGCATCCCCACCAGGAGTTCATCCAGATCGACACGACGAACGTGCTGTTCATCTGCGGCGGCGCGTTCGCCGGGCTGGAGAAGATCGTCGAGCAGCGCGTCGGCAAGCAGGGCATCGGTTTCAACGCGGTCCTGCGCACCAAGGACAACGGTGACGACACCGCCGACCTTTTCGCCGACGTCATGCCCGAGGACCTCCTCAAGTTCGGCATGATCCCCGAGTTCGTCGGCCGGCTGCCGGTGATCACGAGCGTGCACAATCTCGACCGTGAGGCGCTGATCAGCATCCTCACCGAGCCGCGCAACGCCCTGGTCAAGCAGTACCACCGGCTGTTCGAGCTCGACGGGGTCGACCTGGAGTTCACCGACGACGCCCTCGAGGCCATCGCCGACCAGGCGATCCTGCGCGGCACCGGCGCTCGCGGCCTGCGCGCCATTATGGAGGAGGTCCTCCTCTCCGTGATGTACGAGGTGCCGAGCCGCGCCGACGTCGCCCGCGTCGTGATCACCCGCGAGGCGGTCCTCGAGCACGTCAATCCGACGCTGGTCCCGCGCGAGCGCAACAAGCGCGAGCCACGCGAGAAGTCGGCCTGATCGGGCCCGTCGGCGGCCGACCGGACACGTGCCGCCGACGGCGCATCCGCGCCACAGGGCGCCTGCACACGGCCACGCCACAGCGGCTGTGGCAGGCCCGACCGCCTCTCCGTCTCGCGGAGAGGCGGCCTCAGACGGCACCCACACCGCCAGGACCGTCGGCGGTGACACCCGTCCCGGCCCACGAAGCGCAAGAACCCCAGTGACGGCGGCGCAGGGCCGAGCGCACCGCTGAAAGATCCGGATCTGTGGGGTGCGGCCACAGGACTGCTCGAACGTCTCTAGACTTTTTCCTCGTGACTTCGCGTGCTGACCTGCCGACTCAATACACCCCGGCCGATGTCGAGGGGCGACTCTACGAACGCTGGATCGACGGCGGCCACTTCACCCCGGACGCCGTACCCGGCAAGCCGCACTTCTCGATCGTCATCCCGCCGCCGAACGTCACGGGTTCCCTGCACGTCGGCCACGCGCTGGACCACTCGATCCAGGACGCGTTGATCCGCTGGCAGCGGATGCGGGGCGTCGCGACGCTGTGGCTGCCCGGCATGGACCACGCCGGCATCGCTACCCAGAATGTCGTCGAGCGGCAGCTCGCCAACGAGGGCCTGTCCCGGCACGACCTCGGCCGCGAGGCCTTCGTCAAGAAGGTCTGGGAGTGGAAGGCCGAGTCCGGCGGCAAGATCCTCGGCCAGATGCGCCGCCTCGGCGACAGCGTCGACTGGAGCCGCGAGCGGTTCACGATGGACGAGGGCCTCTCCCGGGCGGTCCTCACCATCTTCAAGCGCCTGTACGACGACGGCCTCATCTACCGCGCCGAGCGCATCATCAACTGGTGCCCGCGCTGCCTCACGGCGCTCTCCGACATCGAGGTCGAGCACTCCGACGACGAGGGCGAGCTCGTCTCCATCCGCTACGGCGAGGGCGACGCGTCGATCGTCGTCGCGACCACGCGCGCCGAGACCATGCTCGGCGACACGGCGGTGGCCGTGCACCCCGACGACGAGCGCTACGCCCACCTGGTCGGCACCGAGATCGAACTGCCGCTGACCGGCCGCCGCATCCCGATCGTCGCCGACGCGCACGTCGACCCGGCGTTCGGCACCGGCGCCGTCAAGGTGACCCCGGCCCACGACCCGAACGACTTCGAGATCGGCCGCCGGCACGACCTGCCCTCCATCACGGTGATGGACGAGCGCGGCGTGATCACCGCGCACGGTCCGTTCCAGGGACTGGACCGGCTCGAGGCGCGCCCGGCGGTCGTCGCCGCGCTCCGCGAGCAGAGCCGGATCGTCGCCGAGAAGCGCCCGTACGTCCACGCGGTCGGCCACTGCTCGCGCTGCAAGACGGTGGTCGAGCCACGGGTGTCGCTGCAGTGGTTCGTCAAGGTCGCGCCGTTGGCCAAGGCCGCCGGCGACGCCGTCCGCGACGGCCGGGTCCGGATCGTGCCAGAGGAGATGGCCCCGCGTTACTTCGAGTGGGTCGACAACATGCACGACTGGTGCATCAGCCGCCAGCTGTGGTGGGGCCACCGCATCCCGGTCTGGTACGGCCCCGACGGCGAGACGACCTGCGTCGGACCCGGCGAGGAGGCACCGGAGGGCTGGACGCAGGACACCGACGTGCTCGACACGTGGTTCTCCTCGGGGCTGTGGCCGTTCTCCACGCTGGGCTGGCCCGACGACACGCCCGAGCTGCGGGCGTTCTACCCGACGTCCGTGCTGGTCACCGGGTACGACATCCTGTTCTTCTGGGTCGCCCGGATGATGATGTTCGGCCTGTACGCCATGGACGGCGTCGAGCCGTTCAAGGTCATCGCGCTGCATGGCATGGTGCGCGACCAGTACGGCAAGAAGATGTCCAAGTCGTTCGGCAACGTCGTCGACCCGCTCGACTGGATCGACCGGTACGGCGCGGACGCGACCCGCTTCACGCTCCTGCGCGGCGCCAACCCCGGCAGCGACGTCGCGGTCAGCGAGGAGTGGGCGCAGGGCTCCCGTAACTTCTGCAACAAGCTCTGGAACGCCACGAGGTTCGCCCTCATCAACGGCGCGACCAGCCCGGTGGGCGGCGTCGGCGTGGTCGGCGAGGGACTGCCTGCGGGCCTGACGGTCGCCGACCGCTGGATCGTCTCCCGCCTATCGTCGGTGGTCTCCGAGGTGGAGGCGTACTTCGAGCGGTTCGAGTTCGCCAAGGCGTGCGAGACGCTTTACCACTTCGCCTGGGACGAGTTCTGCGACTGGTACGTCGAGCTGTCCAAGGTGCCGGGGATGAGCACCGATGCCTCCGCCGTCCTCGGGCACGTGCTCGACGTCCTGCTGCGCCTGCTGCACCCGCTGACGCCCTTCGTCACCGAGGAGCTGTGGACGGCCCTGACGGGCGGCGAGACCATCGTCGCGGCGTCCTGGCCGCGGCCCGGCACCTTCTCCGACCCCGGAGCCGAGGCGGAGATCGCCGGGTTCCAGCGACTCGTCACCGAGGTCCGCCGCTTCCGCGCCGACCAGGGCCTCAAGCCGGGCCAGCGGGTCGCGGCCGCGCTGGAGGGCATCGACCCCGCGTACGAGGAGGCGGCCCGGACCCTGCTGCGCCTCACGCCCCCGGAAGACGGCTTCAGCCCCACGGCGTCCCTGCCCGTCGACGGCGTCACCGTCCGCCTGGACACCGTCGGCGCGATCGACGTCGCGGCGGAGCGCGCCCGCCTGGAGAAGGACCTCGCGGCGGCACGCAAGGAGATCGCCCAGGCCGAGGGGAAGCTCGGCAATGAGCAGTTCATGGCGAAGGCACCGGAGAAGGTCGTCGCCAAGACCCGCAGCCGCCTCGAGCAGGCCCACGCCGACGTGACCCGGCTCGAGGCCCAACTGGCGGCTCTCCCGACCGCCTGAACGCCCTGCGGGCCCGTCGTGGCCCGCTCCCGCAGTCCCGAAGCCGACTCACCCTGACCGCAAGGTCGGGATGAGCCGGCCTCGTGCGCATGTCGCCTCAGCAGGCGGCCGTGAAGCGGCGTTCCGGGACGTGGCGGCCTGCGGAGCGGCGTGCCCCGGCCCGCCGGCCTCCACGTGAGGTCTCAGCCGGAGTCCGGGTCGGTGAAGTACGTGGCAGGCTCATCGGTGACCTCGCTGTTCATCCATAGGCTCATGCCAAAGGCGAGCGGCTGGTCGGGGTAGAGAACCGGCAGGTCGCTCTCGGTGGAAGCGAAGTCCCGTCGAACGTCCAGCAGCCGCAGTTCCTCGCCCCTGCGCAGCAGCGGCCCCCGCAGGGTCGCGGGAACGGCGGCGTCGAAGGCCTGCCGGTCGATCCGCCCTTCGTCGTCCTCGGGATCGAAGACGTCGGGGACGTCGATGAGGGGACGCAGATCGAGGTGGTGGGTGAGGCGACCGCCTTCGATCACCCAGAGGTCGCTCGTCTCGCCGTTGTCGACGTGGTCGATCCGGGTGCTTTCGACGCGCTCCGCATCCTCAGCGTCGATGCTGACATGACCGCGCCCATCGGCCGGGGTACCGCACGCGCCGGGCGGTCGATCGGGGAGCCGGTCGTGCTGCTCGTTCCGTTCGTACGACGCAGGTCTCGTCGAATGCAGGGCGAACCGTCGGTGCGGGAGGAGTGGGGCGGGCGATGTGCCGCGCTCGACGGGGCCGGCGTCGCATGGGCCTGGGCAGGGCGGCCGGTTCGCCTCCGAGGGCTGGTGCCGCTCGCTGTCGCGCAACGGTCGGTTCTGTACGGGATGCCGGTGCCGCTGATGTTTTCGGGGTCGAAGGTTTGTCTGCCGGTTAGCGGGGAACAAGAGAGGCAACGAGTCTGGCCTGTACTTCCACACGTGCCGGCGGCGGGATTTGACCTTGCTGCCGCAGACACGTAGAGTTCTTCTTGCCCGCAGGGGAGCGGGACGCCGAGAGGCGGCCGGCCCCGCGGAAGACACTCACACGAAACGTCGTGACAGAGAGCACTCTGGCGCGAGGTGTCTTGGATGTGTCAATCCGGTCGAATACGTGACGCCATCTGGTGGCGCGGTCGCCGGGACCTTCCTAGTAGCGGTTTCAGGGGTTTTCGGACTTCGGTTGCTGTGTGTCGGGAAGGGCCGAGAAGTGCCCCCGAGTCGGTCGATTCGACAAAGGGAAACGGATCGGTAAGATTGAGGAAACAAGCCCCAGACGGGAGCTGGAAACAGTCTCCTAGACGGTGTGTGTCCGTTTCTTGAGAACTCAACAGTGTGCTAAAAGCCAGTGCCTTTTGGTCCTCGCTTGGCTGGGCTGATCTTTCGGGGTTGGTC
>NZ_JBFAJC010000049.1:0-76318 GCF_040655075.1 Actinoallomurus sp. NPDC050550
CTACCCGCCAACGCCGCAGACGACGCCGGGAAGGACACGACCGTCCTCAGCCGATGAGCCGGTGTTCCGGCGCCCCTCGGGCGCCGGAACACCCCCGATCGGATACCGCCGAACCGTCCTCCGCCACGGTGCCTTTCGAACCAGGTGTCGAGGGGTATGTGGTCCTGTCGGGTGAGGGACGACGGTGCCTTCTGGCCGCAGCCGCCTGGGTCATCTCGTCGCCGGAAGGTCCAGAGTGACGGTGAGCCCTCCGCCGAGGGTTTCGGACAGCGTCACGTCTCCGCCGTCGGCGGTGATCAGCCGGTGCACGATGGGCAGGCCCAGGCCGGTGCCGCCCGCACGGCTGGTGCGGAATCTACGGAACGCCTCGGCCATCGCCTCGGGTGACATGCCGGGGCCGTCGTCGGCGACGGTGACGCGGACCCGATGACCGGTACGGCCTGCGCCGATCCGCACGTGACCGCCACTGGGCGTCGCGGTCAGCGCGTTGTCCACCAGATTGTCGATCGCCTGTTCGAGGCGGCCGGGGCCCAGCATCGCGGTCAGGGGTTCGCCGGGCTCCAGCGACAGTTCGACGCCTCGTTCGGCCGCGACCGGTTTCCAGGCGTCCACACGCTCCTGTAGCAGGTCGGCGACCGCGATCGCCTGCGGGGACGCCGTGGTGTTCTCCGCCCGAGCAACCGCGAGGAGCCCGTCGACCATGCGGGCCAGGCGGCCCAGCTCCTCCAGCGCGGCCTCGAACTCGGTCGCATCCGCCTCGCGCCCGGTGGACTCGGCCTCCTCGGCGAACAGCTCGATGCGCAACCGCAGCGCCGCCAGCGGCGTACGGAGCTGGTGGGAGACGTCCGCGAGCACGGCGCGGCTGTCATAGATCAGGCTTTCCAGACGGGCGGCCATCACGTTGAACCGCTCGGCGAGGCCGCGCACCTCCTGCGGGTGACGCGGTGGATCGGCGCGCGCCGCCAGTTCGCCGGCACCGAGGGCCTCGGCGGCCGCGCCCAGCCGACGCAGTGGGCGGCCGACCCACCTGGCGAGGTATACGGCGAGGACGACGGCGGTGACCACCGCCATGAACGCGATGACGCCGAGCCGCATCCACAGCAGGTCGACCCGCTCCAGCAGCGGCGTAAGCGGCCGGGCCAGCAGCACGGCGCCCTTCACCCGCTCGCGCTCGTCCTGAACCCCGACCGGCACGATCACCAGTAGGCGATCGCCGAGATCGGAGACGCGGGTCTGCCCGTGCAGGCCGATGGCGGCTCGGACGGGCGTGTACAGGCCGCTGTCGCCTCCGACGATGACCCGACTCTTCCGGTCGACGACGGTGACCACGGCCTGGTCGCCGCCCTCGATCTCCTGGCGCACCGTAGCCAGCCTGCGAGGCAGGCTGGTCGCGCTGTCCGGGTCCTCGAGACCCTCCTCGGCCGTGCTCGCGAGCGCACGGGCGAGCTCGAGCGTGCTCGTCCGGTAGTCACGTCGATGCTGGTCGTCCATTGCGAACCCCAGCGGCAGCAGCGCGCCGATGATCAGGCCGCCGGTCAGGACGAGGAACGCCGCGAGGATCCGGCTGGTCACCCGAGGTCCCCGAGCCGGAAACCCCGGGCGTAGACGGTCTGGATGGCCGACGGGTCACCCAGCTTTCGGCGCAGCGCCGCGATGTGGACGTCCAGGACGCGGGTGGGGCCGTACCAGTGGGTGTTCCACACGCGTTCGAGGATCTCCTGGCGGCTCACCACCCTTCCCGGGTCGGTGGCGAGGCACTCGAGAATGTCGAACTCGGTGGGGGTGAGGGAGACCTCGATGTCCCCGGACGTCACCCGCCGGGCCCTGGTGTCGATGATCAGCGAGCCGTGCCGTAGCAGATGCGTCTCGGTCAACCTGGTGCGACGCAGCACCGCCCGGATCCGCGCCATCAGCTCGGCGAACCCGAACGGCTTGACGATGTAGTCGTCGGCGCCGGCGTCCAGTGCGGCGACGCGGTCGGGCTCTTCCCCGCGCGCGGTGATCACCAGGATGGCGCTGTCGGACCGCTGCCGGAGCGTGCTGCACAGCTCGGTGCCGTCGGCGTCGGGCAGGCCCAGGTCGAGGAGGACCACGTCGTGGGTCTCGGCGGCCAAGGCGTCCGCGGCCGTACTCACGGCGCACGCGTCGTATCCCGCGCGGGTCAGGCCACGCTGGAGGGAAGCGGAGATCCCCGGGTCGTCCTCGACTATCAGGATCCGTACCGGTACGTCGGGCACGCTCTCACGGTACGGCCGTGGGCCCGATCTGAACGAGTTCTGAACATTTCCCTTAATCCCTGTTCAGCTCTGACCCGGAACAGTGGAGCGAACCGACCCGTAGTCAACCTCCCAGAAAGATCCTCATGCCCTCCACCATCATGGGACTCCCCGCTCACCCGCTCATAATCCACGCGGTGGTGGTGCTCATCCCGCTGGCCGCCCTCAGTGCGATCGTGGTCGCCATCTGGCCCGCCGCCCGCGAGCGGTACGCCTCGCTGGCGCTCGGGGTGGCGACGGTGGCCCTTGTCGCGATCCCACTCGCCACGCACACCGGCGAGCTGCTGGAAGCCCACGTCAAGCGGACACCGCTCGTCGAACGGCACACCGAGATGGCCGACGGCCTGCTGCCCTTCGCCGCTCTGCTCTGGCTGGGCCTGGCCGTACTGGTCTTCGTGCGCTGGTACGGGGCCAAGCGGAACGTGCAGTGGGGCCGGTACCTGACGGTCGCCGCCGCGATCGTCGCGGTCGTCGGTGCGGTGGCCAGCGGCGTCCAGGTGGCGCGCATCGGCCACAGTGGCGCTGCGGCCGCCTGGCACGGCGTCGACACCTCATCCTCCGGGCAGGCCGCCCGCGGGCACCGCTAGAGGATGAACGACTTCTTCACGTTTTAGGCCCAGCTTTCCGACATTCCGCCGACGACACTCGAACCTGAGCGCATGTCGAGGGGGAACGAACGATGCAACATCCCGAACGTTCACGCCGGCGTCGGCGCGATGCCGGCCTGAACCAGGTGACGGCCTGGACCCGTCGGGCGGTCGGCGTCGGCGTCGTCCTGTCCGGCCTGCTGGCCGCCGGTCTCGCGCACCTGCTGCCCGGGCAGGCCGCCGACCGGCCGCACGTCGGCCCGGCGGCTCCGACGTCCTCGGAGGAGCCCGCCACGCCGCCGACCACGAGCTTGTCGCCGTCCGACTCGACCGGCTCCTCCACCTCCGCGCGGCCGCACCGGACCCACCACCACCTCACTCCGCCCACGACCGCGCCGGCCGCTCCGCCGAGCACCCCGGCCCGGCATCCGACGCACGCGACCTCAGGCGGCTCGTGATGACGGGCGCGCTCAGCTTCCCGGTCTGGGGAACGACGGCGCGGCTCCTCGTCACCGACCCGAAGCGACTCGACGCGGCGCGCGCCGCCCTCGACGCCGAGCTCACGGCGATGGGGACGGCGTGCGACCGGTTCCGCGCCGAATCGGAGCTGTCCCGGCTCAACGCCGCTGGCGGCCGACCGGTCCAGGTGTCCGCCTTGTTCGCGCGGACACTGAAGCGGGCGCTGGAGGTGGCCGAGGCGACCGATGGCATGGTCGACCCCACCGTCGGGGCCGCGCTGGTGGCCGCCGGGTATGACCGGGACATCGCGGAGGTGCGCGATGGCGGTCCGGCGCCGCGCCTGGTACGGCGACGGGTCGCCGGCTGGCGCACGGTACGGCTCGACGGACAGGTCGTGCGGCTGCCCCGCAGCGTGCGGCTGGACCTGGGCGCGACGGCGAAGGCGCTGGCCGCCGACCGGGCCGCCGCGCGGGCGTTCGCGGACACCGGCTGCGGGGTGCTCATCGGGCTGGGGGGCGACATCGCGGTCAGCGGGCCGCCACCTGACGGCGGCTGGCGCATTCGCGTGACCGACGACCACCGCGACGACGGCTCGGACGCTTCCGACCAGGAGGTCGTGATCACCACGGGTGGCCTGGCCACCTCATCGGTGACCGTACGGTGCTGGCGGCGCGGAGACCAGCGGCTGCACCACATCATCGACCCGGCGACCGGCATTCCCGCCGCCTCCTGCTGGCGTACGGCCAGCGTCGCGGCTGCCACCTGCGTCGATGCCAACGCCGCCGCGACCGCGGCCCTGGTCAAGGGCTGGAATGCGATCCCATGGCTGGCCGATCTGCGGCTACCGGCCCGCCTGGTCCGTCTCGACGGGCGTGCGTTCGCCCTCGCCGGCTGGCCTGAGGAGACCGCCGCGGCGGTCGCGGCCGGCCCGTCCACGGACGAGTGGCCGTCGGGAGGGCGGTCGGGATGAGCCTCCTGTGGTACGCCACGCGCGCGACCGGAGAGGTCACGCTGCTGTTCCTCACCATCGTGCTGACGCTCGGCGTGCTGTCGGCTCTTCGCGTCGGCGGGCGGCGAGCTCCCCGTTTCGTTCTCGCCGGACTGCACCGCAATCTCACCTTGGCCGGCCTGGGCTTCCTCGCCGTGCACATCGCGACCACGGTCGCCGACTCCTACGCGCCGATCACCCTGACCGACGTCGTCGTGCCGTTCGGCTCGGCGTACCGGCCGATCTGGCTGGGCCTGGGCGCCGTCGCGTTCGACATGATCGTCGTCCTCACGGCGACCAGCCTGCTGCGGGCCAGGATCGGCTACCGGCGCTGGAAGGCGCTGCACTGGGCTGCGTACGCCTGCTGGATGGCGGCCCTCGTGCACGCGCTCGGTACCGGCTCAGACGTCCGGTCCTCGCTGTTCCTCCTGCTCGCCGGGGTCTGCGCCGCCATCGCACTGGCCGCCGTTGCCTGGCGGCTGGTGGCCGCCGGTCCGGGCAACGCGGGCCTACGGGCCGGGACCGGGTTGCTGACGCTCCTGGCGGTCTTGGTCGTCGGCGCCTGGACCGTGTCCGGTCCGCTGGCGGGCGGCTGGGCCCGGCGCTCCGGCACGCCCGCCTCGCTGCTCGGGAAGGCAGGCACCACGGGGACGACCGACGGTACGCCGACCCCACGTTCGACGCGGGCCACGCCATCGACCGATGACGGCGACGAGAGAGGAGACGGGGGGTGACCGCCGGAACGGCGACACCGCACGCCGTGCGCCTGCTCGCCGGATATCACGCGCTGGGCCGACCGGCAGGGCTGGACGACCACCTGGCACAGTACGGCGCGCCGCCTCTGGCCACAACGGGCGCCGCGTTGATCCAGGCCGTCGAGGAGTCCGGGCTGACCGGCCGGGGCGGCGGCGGGTTCCCGACCGGCCGCAAGCTTCGCTCGGTGGCCGCCGGACGACGGTCCGCAGTGGTGGTCGTCAACGCCGCCGAAGGCGAGCCGGCCAGCGGCAAGGACCGCGCGCTGCTGACGGTCGCGCCACACCTTGTGCTGGACGGCGCCGCGCTCGCCGCCGGTGCGGTCGGCGCACGCGAGATCGTGGTGTGCGTGCACGCCGAGCGGGACTCCGGTGAGATCCCGCAAGCCGACGCACGACGAGGCGGTACCGCCGCCCTCGCGGGCGCGGTCCGGCGCGCGGTCGCCGAGCGGGAACGGGCCCGGCTCGCGTCGGTGCCGATACGGGTGACCGCCGTACCGCCCCGCTACGTCGCCAGTGAGGAGACCTCCCTGGTCCGCTGGATCGATGCCGGCGACGCCCGGCCGTTCGTTACGCCGCCCCGCCCCGCCGAGCGTGGCGTCGGAGGCCGGCCGACGCTTGTCAGCAACGCCGAGACATTCGCGCAGATCGCGCTGATCGCGCGGTACGGTCCCGCCTGGTTCCGCTCCTGCGGCAGCCAGGAGGCGCCGGGCACGGCCCTTTTCACGGTGTCAGGCGCGGTCGCACGCCCCGGCGTGGTCGAGGCCCCGCTCGGCACGCCGGTCGGCGAGATCCTGCGCCTGGCGGGCGGCCCGTCCGAGCCGCTGCAGGCCGTTCTGGCCGGCGGGTACGGCGGTACCTGGCTGCCACCGGAACTGCAGGACATCCCGACGACACCGTCGGCGTTCAAGGCCGCCGGCCTCGCGCTTGGACCGGGCATCCTGATCGCGCTGCCCCAGCGGGCGTGCGGGGTGGCGGAGTCGGCACGGGTCCTGGCATGGCTCGCCGCTGAGACTGCCGGGCAGTGCGGACCGTGCGTCCACGGCCTGCCGGCGATCGCCGCGGACTTCGCCGAGATCGCGGCATGCCAGGTCAGCACGGAACTGTATCGCCGGCTCGACCGGCGGCTGTCGGTCATCGCGGGCCGTGGCGCCTGCCGTCACCCGGACGGCGCCGTACGGTTCGCGGTCAGCGCCCTGCGCGTCTTCGGACCGCACCTGCGGGTCCACGCGCGTGCGGAGGGCTGCCTGCTCGCCCGGTGGCCGTCGGTTCTGCCGATCCCCGAGGAGGCCTGAACATGACATGGCGGCTGAGGGTCGACCCGATCGCCTGCACGGCGCACGGCCTGTGCGCCGAGCTCCTTCCGGAGACGATCGACCTGGACGAGTGGGGCTACCCGATCACCGGGACCTTGCCCGATCGGCTGCTGCCGCTGGCACGCCGCGCCGTGGCCGACTGTCCCACCCTGGCGTTGCTACTCGAACGCGACCGCGCGCGCTGACCGCAGCTCGGGGAAGAATCGGTGTTCGGTGGCCGGGCCCGGCCACACGGCGCCCGGCGTACCGCCGGTTTCCGGCGTGTGGCTCAGGAGGCGTTCCACGGTCTGCAGATGGGTGGTGCGCCAGTGGGAGTACCGGTGGTCCAGCTCGGTCGGTGCCTCGGCCAGTGAGTACATCTCCCCGCTCGCCTCGCGGTAGATCTCGGCCCACGCCTGCTCGACCGCGGGATGCGGCTGGTACGGCCGGGCGAAGTCACGTTCGACGCACTCCATGGGAATGTTCGCGCCCTTGCGCCGCAGCAGGGCCAGGACCGCGTCGTAGAGGCTCGGCGCCCCCAGCGTCGCCTCGATCACGGTGTGGAGCCGGGGCACCGCCGCGAACGCCGTGGCCATCTCCGGTGATTTGCCGCCGAGCGCGAACTCCAGCCGGCGGTGCCAGAAGGTGCGGTACATCAGGGATTGCGACCCCGACGCGATACCCACCAGTTCGTCCCGGAGCACCGCAAACTCCGCAGGCGTGATCGCGCTCACCTGTTCCCAGGAGGCGATGAGCATCCGCTGAACGTGTCCGACACGGCGCAGGCGCCACAGCGCAAGCTGCACCAAGTCGTCCAGCAGCAGGTCCCGCGCCGCGTTGATGTCGGTGAACAGCAGCTTGAACAACAGCTCCTGCACCTTCCCGGTGACATAGAACGACAGCTCCGCCGACTGATCGGTACGCGGGTACTGCAGGCCTAGCAGGACCTCGCATTCGATCAGGTCGATCGCGGATTCGGTCCGGTGGTCGCCGTGGGTTTCAGTTGTCACCAGGGTTTCCCGTCAGAGTCATTCGGCCGTGCGACAGGGCTGGACTCGAAAACCCGTAGCCGAGTACGGCGCGGATTTCTGCATCCCGCAGTTCGGTCACGGCGGTGTCTCCGCGCAGCGGCATGCAGTGCCCAGCCATGACGGTTACCACCTATGCGTCACTTGTGGCGCCAAGGGGTAAAGCCGTTCCAGGACAGCACGACTGCGGCCGGCGATCATCAACCAAAATGGTTGTGGCAACGCAAGGTTCGGCCAGACCTTCTGCCTCTCCGAATGATCAGTGCCGGGTCGGCCTCATCGTGTCGGAGGCGCCCACGATCCGTCGACCGGGCTTGCTTGCGAACACCCACCGGTTGGCGGCCAGTGCGTCGGGCCGCTCGGGCTCGGGGTGTGGGCCGCGCCCGTGTTGGCGGGTGAATTCGAACGCGGTGTGGACCGACGTGGACCAGCCCTGGGCCGCCAGGTCCCCGGCGGAGTCGGGCCTCGGCTCCCCGCCGAACAGGACGAGAAGGTCGACACCGATCCGTCGCCTGGCCGCCGAGTAGATCGGGCTTTCGCGGACGGCCGCCGACTCCGTGCCGATCTTGACCTCGTAGGCCAGAGCGCTCCCCGCCGCGCTCAGTCCGTCCACCGCCTCGATGAGGGCGCGTTCGGCGGCATGGGGAAGGTAGAGCAGCAGCCCCTCGGCGAGCCAGGCGGTCGGTGCGGCCGGGTCGAAGCCCGCGTCGGTCAGCTCCCTGGCCCATTCGAGGCGCAGATCGCCCCCGATCGTGATGCGCTCGGCCTTCGGCACGGCACGCAGCCCGTCGAGCACGCGGTTCTTGAACACGAGGACGTCCTCGTGGTCGATTTCAAAGATCGTGCAGCCGGGCGGCCAGTCGAGCCGGTACGCCCGCGTGTCCAGGCCCGCCCCGAGGAGGACCACCTGCCGAGTGCCCGCGCGCACCTGCCGCAGGAGGAAGTCGTCGAGGACCCTTGTCCGCAGGCCGAAGTAGCGCGCGAACCGGCCCCAGAACGGATCGGCGTCGCCGTCCGGAACCTGCTGGAGGCGCACCGGCCAGGCCGCGGACGCCCGTGCCGCGCGTACGAAGTGCTCGGCATAGACGTCCCGCGCCAGGGCGTCGCGGCGGTGGGTCTCGATCGCCCGCGCCGCGGCGACCATGAGGGCGGTCCGTCCGACGCCTTCTTCCACGCCGGTATCGCCGGCCATGGGCTCTCCTCTCCGGGCCCCACCGCACGGTCGGTCCTCGAACCGTGCGGCGGCGGTCAGGTAAGACGGGAACATTCGTCGCATCGATGTCGATGCCGGTGCGGGCACCGGCTTCGACATCGACTGCCGGGGACGCGTGTCAGACCAGGGTGTCGCTGACGGCGTGGCTGCCCCTGGCGAGGAAGAAGTCCTCGATGGCGGTCAGCCACTCGATCCTGGAGACCTGGCCGGTGCCTTGCGGGTCGAGCGCCCGGGAGAGAGCCTCGATGTTCGCCACGGGGAAGCCCACAGCCCCCAGCCCCCGTACGAGGTCGGCGTGCTGGACGAAGCCGTCGTCATCTCGATCGCAGATCGAGGTCAACGCCTCCGCGTAGGGCCGGACGTTCTCCTCGTACCCGTCAGGTTCGTGGAACCGGGCGTATTCCTCGGAGCTCAGCTTCCCGTCGTTGTTCCGGTCGAGGGTGTCGACCAGGCCCTTCCAGTAGCGCCGGCAGCTCGCGTGGAGCGCTTGAGCCTTGGGTGCGCTCTCCGCCACGTCCAGCGCCTCGCTGATCCTGCGCCCGAGCCCGTCGAAGTCCTCCGCCTCCAGGTAGCCGTTGGAGTTCGTGTCGAGGGCGTCGAACGCGGCCTTGATTCGATCCAGACGTGCATCCATCGGGGGAACCTCCAGTGAGGAGTGCGATGCAGACAGTAGTACTATAACTACATATCGTGATCAATCAAGCGCCATTCGCATTGGCGCATCCATGGGGGTCCCCGAGACTCGTGCCGTCCCCGACCAGCGCGTCAGGGCGGTTTCCAGGCCGGCGGGGTCACTGGCGCCGTCGGCCGACGCCCACGCCACGAAGCCGTCGGGACGCACCAGCAAGCCGCTCACCCCGGTGCCGTCCGCGCTACCCCGGACCAGCTCCAGACGCCCGGCGTACGGCTTGGCCAGGGCCGCCAGTTGGTCGTCCCCGGCGAGATCGACGAGCAAGGCCCGGCCCTCATGGGTGTGGTCGGCGAGCCGTGTGCCGTCGTCCAGCCGGAGGTCGGGCACCGTCGCGCCGACCAGCGGATGGCCGTCCCCCAGGTCGTAGCGCTGCCACAGACCGGAGATCCGCTTCACGTAGTAGGTCGCCCCGTCCGGTGTGCCGAGGAAGTCGGTGACCACACTCCTGAGGGCACGGCTGTAGGCGTCGCCGCGCATCACGGCCGCCTGCGCGCGTGTCCAATCGAGCACCCAGGCGCCGATCGGGTGCCGTTCGCCGGTGTACGTGTCGAGCAGGCCCTCGGGTGCCCACCCTTGCACGGTGGCGGCGAGCTTCCAGCCCAGATTGACGGCATCGCCGAGCCCCAGGTTCAGGCCCTGACCGCTGAAGGGCGAGTGCACGTGGGCGGCGTCCCCGCAGAGGAGCACGCGACCGCGCCGATAGGTCGTCGCCTGCCGCGCGTTGTCGGTGAAGCGCGTACCGCTGACGACCTCGGTGACGCGGACGTCGACGCCACTGACGCGCCGCAGACTGGCCTCCATCTCGGCCGCGGTGACCGGTGTCTCCCGGTCCGCCGGGGGGCCGTCCAACTCGACCGTGCGCACGCGACCCGGCATCGGCCCGTAGACGTACACGCCGGTGGGGGTGTGCTGCCAGCCTCGCCCCAGGTGCTCCGCCCCCTCCACGGTGGCCACCGCCTGGCGGACCGTGATCTCGGGGTCCGTGCCGGGGAACTCGAAACCGGCTTGGCGGCGGACCAGACTTCGGCCTCCGTCGCAGCCGACGAGCCACGCCACGCGCACGTCCTCCCCGCCGTGTAAGTGAACGGTGACGCCGGCCTCATCCGCGTCGAATCCACGCACCTCGACGCCGCGCCGGACGTCGACGCCGAGCTCCGCCGCGCGCTCACCGAGGATCCGCTCCACCTCGGCCTGCGGGACTTGCACGTACCAAGCCGGACCACGGCCGCGCAGGCCGGGATCCTCCTCGTCGACGGGGTCTGCCGGGACCTGAATCCCACCGAAGTGCCCGGCGAACGGTGGCCGCCTCCACTCCTCCTGAAACGGCAGCGACCCCTCCACCGCCTTCAACGCGGGGAGCAGGCCGCGCCGTTCGAAGGCCTCGGCGGAGGCGGTGTTGATCCCTCCCGCCTTGAGCGCGGTGTCGAGCTCGGTCCGCCGTTCGACAACGAGCACCCGGACCCCTGCCAGCCGCAGTTCGGTCGCGAGCATCAGGCCGACCGGCCCGGCGCCTGCCACGAGAACGTCGTAGTCCATGCGGCTGGTGTCGGTGGTCGGCGCGGTCTTCATGGGGGAAGCAGAAGTTGACACGAACACTGTTCTATTTAGGAACAGTGTTCGTGTCAACCAGAACTACGCTCGTCCCTCGTCTAGACTGTGCCGCATGGCATCGCCTCCTCAGCGACGGCGCGCAGCGCGGCACCGGCAACCCCTGGCCGACGGCACCAACGCGACCCGTCGCGGACCGTCGGCAGGGCGCAAGAAGCCCATCACCGTCGACGCCATCGTCGAGACCGCGCTCGGGATCGTCGAGCGCGAGGGATATGACGCCCTGACGATGCGACGAGTGGCCGGCGCCCTCGAAACAGGCCCTGCGTCGCTCTACGCCCACGTCGTCAACAAGGAGGACCTGGACGACCTCCTCATTGGACGGCTCTGCGCCGAAATCGAGCTCCCCGAACCGAACCCGCGCACCTGGCGTGAGCAGATCATCAGCGTCTGCGCCCAGATCCGTGATCAGTACCTGCGCTACCCCGGCATCTCCCTGGCGGCGCTCGCCGCGGTCCCGACGAACCTGGAAACCCTGCGCGTGAGCGAGGGCATGCTCGGCATCGTGCTGGCAGGGGGCGTCGACCCGCAGACGGCCGCTTGGGCGATCGACGCCCTGATCCTCTACGTCAACGCCTTCTGCCTCGAGACCTCCCTGCTCGACAGGCATGCCGACCAGGAAGAGTGGGCCGTCAGCCGCGACGAATTGCTGCGCCGATTCGCCGCGCTGCCCGGCACCTTCCCCCACACCAAGCGCCACGCGGCCGAGCTGACGTCCGGCACCGCCGTGGATCGATTCGAGTTCACCCTCAACCTGATCACGGCCGGTCTCGGTAATCGCACCTAGTGCATCGGAACGGTGGGTGGCGGTAACTCGACACTGAGCGCCGCGCTAACGCCAACCACCGTTCGGTTGCTCGTGATGGGCCGGCTCGTGCTCCTGCCCGCCGCTGCTAGCCGCCCTGGCGGCGGCCGGTCATCACGACTGGGTGACCCGTAGGTGTCGTCGTTCGGCCAGCTCCTCCGCACTGACCACGGTCAGAACCGGGGTACCCGGCGGCGCGAACATGGTCACCACCATCTGCGACTGCGCGTTCGGAAGGTTGTTGGCGCCCTGGAGGTGGATCACGTCGCCCCCGGGCTCGAACAGGGCGTCACCGGCCCTGAGCACCCGGGGCGGCTGCCCCTCCAGCTCGAAGAAGATCTCGCCCTGGGTCACGTAGCCGAAGATCGGCCCGGGGTGCCGGTGCGGGGGCGCGCCGGGGTCACCGGGCGGCAGGGTGATCCGGACGGTCCTGGCTTCGGCGCCGGCCGGGATCCGGGCCGCCGCCTCCGGCAGGGTCGAGATCACCTCGACGCCCGGGGGCAAGTGTGAGAGCTCAGCGCTCATGTATTCCTCCAAACATGGACTGTCCACAGGAAGACCAGACGACCTCCCCGTTTGTGACAGCCACCTGGACTGAGCGCAGGGGGTCGATCAGAGGCGGTTCCACGCGTAGGTGGGCAGGGCGTGGGTGCTTGCGATCGGTTTCCACAAGGCGATCACCTGGCGCTTGGCGGGCCCCGCCTTGTCGTTGGCGGCGATGGCGTTCTTGTACGCCGCCGTCAGCGGTGCGACCTTGGCGCCGCAACTTCGGGTCCGCACCCCCTGCGCCCACGCCAGGTACGCCCGATCGGCCTTAAGGGAACTCTGGTACGCGCTGATCATCGACTGGCGGAGCCGCGGTCCGCCGGGCAGCCGGTCGACTTTGAGTCCTCTCGACTGGGAGAGTTCCTGCTGCCGATCCCGGACGACCTGCTGGAAACCGGCGACGCCCGCGGACACGTCATCGCACGTCCGCAGGCGGGCCGGCAGATGCCCACGGGCCACCTGACCGGACTTGAGGACCTGGTCGATGGCGGCGGCCTGCTGTGCGCCGCCCCCGGCACCCGGCTTCTGCTGCTGCGGGGTGGGCGCCTTGTCCCCTGATCCCTGTGTCAGGGCAAAGGCCAGGCCTCCGACGAGCACGACAGCGACCGCGATCCCTCCCCCAAGCAGCAGCATTCGGTTCCGTCCCATGCCGCTGCCCGGCGAGGACGCCGCAGTCTCCCCGGCGACCGGCGGAACGGCCTGGTCCCAGCCGCCCGGATACCCGGGCGGCGGCATCGCACCAGGCCCCGGGACGCCGAAGCCCTGGCCGGCAGCGTCGGGCGCGTACGGCATCGCACCGGGCCCCGGAGAGCCGAAACCCTGGCCGGCACCGTCGGGCGCGTACGGCATCGGGCTCGTCCCCGGAGGGCCGAAAGCCGGGCCAGCGACGTCCTGCGCGGGCGGTATCGGACCGGGCCCTGGAGGGCCGGGGTTCCAACCGCCTGGGCGATATTCGGGTGGCACGGGGCCGGCCGCCGGAAGGTCCAGGCGTTGCGTGGCGTTACCGGGATCAGGCTCGCCAGTGCCGCCGACTGCGGGGCCCTCGGGCCGTACACTCTCAGGAGGCTCCGCCCCCGCGTCCCAGACCTGGGCCGGCAATGGCTCGGTTCGCGGGTTCGTCGACGGGTCACCGGTGAAAGGCGGTTGTGAGCCGGAGCGCTCCTCCGCCGATGGGAGCGCTGCGCCGCACCGTGTGCAGGCGGACAGGCCTGAGGGCACATCGATCTCGCATGCCGGGCACTTCATGCATGATCCTTACTCGTTGACCGTTTCTCACGAGGAGGAACATTGTGCCGTTCAATCGCGGTTGGTGATCGCCCGGGGCTGAAGGGCCGACGTTCCCCACACGTCATCGGCCCGTCAACGGCGAGAATGGCGACATAGGAATCAGGCACCGGCATAAGGCGGGTCGCCCGCGCCCGGCGCGAGCGCGGGCGCCCGTGCCGAGGGGTCAGGGCTTGGCGGGGTCCCACAGGTCGAAGGCGTTGGGCTGGCCCGCATTGAAGCGGCGGTCATCGTCGTCGTAGAAGGTCTGGAACTCGGTGGGCAGGTACAGGTTGAAGATCTTGGCGGGGGTGCCGCCGGCGCCGGAGGCGTTCAGGATGGGACCCAGCGGCGGCTGAGCACCTCGGCATGGAACCAGGGCGGCTGCGACAGCTGGTATCTGGACACCGACCGCCGCAACACCAACAACTGGCCCGGGTTCATGACCGGCTATCGGCTACGCACCCGCCGACTCGCCCCGTCCGACTACAACCTCCGGCCCTGACACCGAACGCGGGAGGTCAGCGCCGGCCAGGACGGAGCCGTAGCCCAAAGCTCATGAACAGACATCACTGTCTTGCGGTTCCCTAACCCGGCGTGACCCAGGACACGTACGAAACCGTTTCGTTTCTCTGACTCTCGGGGTATCTTCATGGACATACGAAACGGTGCCCTGCGGAGCTGAAAGGTGAGTGGCATGACTGAGGTCGCAACGCCGCGTCGCAGTCGGATCACGCCCGAGCGCGAGGCCGAGCTTTACGAGGCCGTGCTCGATCTGCTCCGCGAAGTCGGCTATGACTCGCTCACCATGGACACCGTGGCCGCCCGCACCCGGTCCAGCAAGGCGACGCTCTACCGCCAGTGGGGCGGCAAGGCCGAGCTGGTCGCCAAGGCGATACGCCACGGCAAACCCGGCAGCGCCGCCGACGTCGACACCGGGTCGCTACGGGGCGACCTTCACGCTCTCATAGCCCACGAGGACGACCCCGCCATGGAACAGGCCTCCTCGCTGATGCGCGGTCTGGCCATGGCGATACACCACAACGCGGACCTCAGGAAGGCGTTCCGGGAGCAGCTCATCGAACCGGAGATGGCCGAGTTCCGAAGAGTGTTTCAGCGCGCCGTCGACCGCGGCGAGGTCCGCGCGGACAACCCCGCGCTGGAATACATGGTGCACATGATGATCGGCGCGTTCGCCGCCCGTAACTTGATCGACGACGAGCCGCCGACGCAGGCATTCCTCCATTCGTACCTCGACGCTGTGGTCCTCCCGGCTCTCGGCGCCTGACCCTTCCCTCTCACAAGTCCTCTACCTGACACGGCCGCTCACGTCGTCGGGCGGTCCGTCATGCCCTGAACCAACCGGGGGTACATCTCCGTGGCCACTTTCCTTTATAGACTCGGCCGATTCGCCTTCCGGCGACGGCACTTCGTCGCACTCGTCTGGGTGTTGCTGCTGACCGTCGTAGGCGTCGCGGCGGCCAACGCCCCCGCGGCGGGCGGATCGTCCTTCTCGATCCCCGGCACCGAGGCCCAGAAGGCCTTCGACCTGCTGAACGAGCGCTTCCCCGGCATGAGCGCGGACGGAGCGACGGCGCGCGTCGTCTTCAAGGCCCCTGCGGGCGAGAAGATCACGAACGCCGCGAACAAGGCGGCCGTCGAGCAGACCGTCAAGGAACTCGGTGCGGGCGCCGAGGTCGGCGCCGTCACCGACCCGTTCACCTCCCGCGCGGTGAGCCAGGACAGGACGATCGCGTACGCGCAGGTGAAGTACACGGTCCCGTCCATGACGATGAAGGACTCGACCAAGGACTTCCTGAAGAAGACGGTGGAGGAGCCCCGGCGCGCCGGGCTGACCGTCGAGGTCGGCGGGGACGCGCTCCAGGCGACGCCCGAGACAGGTGCGGGAGAGATCGTCGGCGTCGCCATCGCGGCGGTCGTGCTCATCATCACCCTGGGCTCGCTGATCGCGGCCGGGCTGCCACTGCTGACCGCGCTCATCGGCGTGGGCATCGGCGTCGCGGGCATCACGGCCCTGGCCAAGGCGCTCGACCTGGGCTCCACCACGTCCACGCTGGCCATGATGATCGGCCTCGCCGTCGGCATCGACTACGCCCTGTTCATCGTCTCCCGTTACCGCGCCGAACTGGCCGAGGGCCGCGAGCGCGAGGAGGCGGTCGGACGGGCCGCCGGCACCGCCGGCTCGGCGGTGGTCTTCGCCGGACTGACGGTCGTGATCGCGCTCGTCGGCCTCGCGGTCGTCAACATCCCGATGCTGACCAAGATGGGCATCGCGGCGGCGGGCACGGTCGCGATCGCGGTGCTGATCGCGCTGACGATGATCCCGGCGCTGCTCGGATACGCGGGCCGCAGGATCCAGCCCGCGGGCAAGAAGAGCAGGCTGCTGGGCGGCAAGAAGTCCAAGCACTCCGCAGGCGCCGAGTCCAAGCCCAACATGGGCACCCGCTGGGCGACCTTCGTCGTCCGCCGCCCGGCCGCCGTCCTGCTGCTGTGCATGGTCGGCCTGGGCGTGGCGGCCGCCCCGGTGAGCGGGCTGAAACTCGGGCTGGGCGACGATGGCACACAGCCGACGTCCACGACCCAGCGGCGAGCGTACGACCTGCTCTCGGAGGGCTTCGGACCCGGCTTCAACGGCCCGCTGATGATCGTCGTCGACGCGAAGGCCAGTGGCGACCCGAAGGCGGCCGCCGCCACGGTGACCGACGAGATCAAGGGACTCAAGGACGTCGCGACGGTCACGCCGGCGGTGTTCAACAAGGCCGGCGACACGGCGACGATCACCGTCATACCGGCCTCGAAGCCGTCCTCGACGCAGACCGAGGACCTGGTGCACGCCATCCGTGACAAGGCCGACGGGGTGAAGGCCGACACGGACGCGCGCATGCTGGTCACCGGCACGACGGCGATGAACATCGACTTCTCGCAGAAGCTGTCCGACGCGCTGATCCCGTACCTGAGCCTGGTGGTCGGCCTCGCCTTCCTGCTCCTGATGGTGGTCTTCCGCTCGATCCTGGTCCCGCTGAAGGCGGCGCTGGGCTTCCTGTTGTCGGTGCTGGCGGCGCTGGGTGCCGTGGTCGCGGTCTTCCAGTGGGGCTGGCTGGCCGATCTGCTCGGCGTCCAGCAGACCGGGCCGATCATGTCGATGATGCCGATCTTCATGATCGGGGTGGTCTTCGGCCTGGCCATGGACTACGAGGTGTTCCTCGTCACCCGGATGCGCGAGGCGTACGTCCACGGTGAGCAGCCCAAGCAGGCCGTGGTGACCGGCTTCAAGCACGGCGCCCGGGTGGTCACGGCCGCCGCGATCATCATGATCGCCGTCTTCTCCGGCTTCATCACCTCCAGCGAGTCCATGATCAAGATGATGGGCTTCGGCCTGGCGATCGCGGTGTTCTTCGACGCGTTCATCGTCCGGATGGCCATCGTGCCGGCGGTCCTGGCCCTGCTGGGCAAGGCGGCCTGGTGGCTCCCGAAGTGGCTGAACCGCATCCTGCCCAACGTGGACGTGGAGGGCGAGGGCCTGCGTGCGCGGTCCGAGGACAGGAGCGAGGTCTCGGAGATCCGGCTCGCCGAGCCGCAGCCCGTACGGGAGCCGGTGCTGGTCGGCGTCGGCGCCCCGCAGGCCCAGGCCGGCGCCCCGCAGGCTCAGGTACAGCCGTTCGCCGCGTACGCATCAGCGAGCGGCGGGGACGCCGTGCCGGCTGCGGGCGGGCCGTCCATCGGCGGTCAGGTGCGCGGTTCGGAGGGCGCGGGCGTCGGCGGAGCCACGCTGACGCTCGTCTCCCTCACCGGGCACCAGCTCGGCCGGGCCGTCGCCCGGACCGACGGCCGGTACAGCCTCGACGCGCCGGGCTCCGGCTCGTACATCCTGATCACGGTCGCCGACGGCCACCAGCCGCAGGCGTCCACCGTGGTGATCTCCGACAGCGCGGAGCCCGTGCCCTACGACGTGCTGCTCGCCGGGACCAGTGGGCTGGCCGGCACCGTGACCGACGCGAGCAGGCACCTGCCGGTCGAGGGCGCGATGGTCGCGGTGACCGATGTGCTCGGCGAGGTGGTCGCGAGGGCCGAGTCCGACCGCAGGGGCACCTTCCTGATCACCGACCTGCCCGCGGGTGACGTCACCGTCGCCGTCAACGCGGCCGGCCACCGGCCCACCGCGCTGCCGGTCGTGATCTCCGGCGCGGGCATGACCCGGCTGGAGGTCGTCCTTCGGTCCGGTGTTCAGCTGCAGGGCATCGTACGGGCCGGAGCAGAACAGAATCCGCTGCCGGACGCCCGGGTCACCCTGGTCGACGCGGCGGGCAACGTGATCGCCACCGCCACCACCGGGTCGGACGGCGCGTACACCTTCACCGACCTGGACGCGGGCGACTACCTGCTGATCGCCGGCGGCTACCCGCCGATCGCCACCGCGCTCACCGTCGACGGCAAGGGGACGGACGGCTTCGACCTGGAGCTGAGCCATCCCGAACGGTGACACACGGCCGCCGGTCCGCACGGCCGCGAGGGCGTGCGGACCGGCGGCAGGGGTCCCGGCCGGAGGAGGGGCGCCCCGGCCGGGCCCGAACCAACTTCGAGGGGAAACAACAATGAGCACCACCGGAACGGGCGGCGGCCTGCGGGCCCGGGTCCGTACCAAGGACGGCTGGGCCGTCCCGCACGCCGCGCTGACCGTCACCGACATGACGGGGCAGCAGGTGCTGCGCGAGACGGCGTCCGAGGAAGGCGTCGTCAGGACCGGCCCTCTGGCGCCCGGCACGTACACCGTGATCGTCACCGCCATCGGGTACGGCCCGGCCGCCTCCACCGCCATCGTTACCGCCTCAGGCGCCGATCTCGGCTCCCTCACCCTGGCCCGCGCCGGTGGCGTCGACCTCCCGCCGCCCGGCCCCTGGACGATCGACCCGGCCCACTCCACCGTACGCGCGGTCGCCCAGCACCTCGGGCTGACCAGCGTGCACGGCCGGTTCACGGAGTTCGGCGGCCGGATCGAGATCGCCGAGAACCCGCTGGCGTCCGGCGTCGAGGCGGTCATCGAAGCCTCCTCGATCGACACGGGCAACCGGATGCGCGACGGCCACTTGCGCTCGCCGGACTTCCTCGACGTCGACGTCCATCCCAAGATCACCTACCGCAGTACGGGCATCACCCCGGCGGCCGGCGAGGCCCGCTGGACGGTCCACGGCGAACTCACCCTGCACGGCGTGGTCCGCTCCGTCGACCTGGACCTGTCCTACCTCGGCACCGGCCCCGACCCGTGGGGCGGAATCCGGATCGCGTTCCGCGGCACCACCGAACTGCGGCGTGAGGACTTCGCCATGAACTACAACCAGATCGTCCAGGCTGGGATCGCCGCCGTCGGCACGACGCTGCGGGTGGAACTCGACATCCAGGCCGTCCAGGGCGACCAACTGCCGCCCGCCTCCTGATGGCACAGGGCCGGTCAGGCCCCTGCTCGGAATCGCCTGGGGCCCGGACGCTGCAGCGTCCGGGCCCCAGGCGATTCCGACGACGAAGGCCACCGCGGCTGGGAATCAGTGCGGTGGCCTTTACCCGAGGACCGGGGGCTACGCCTCCTCGTGGCCCAGCACGATGTCGACACCGTCCTGGCCGCCGCTCAGCGAGATCGGTGTGGCCACCGGCGGGTAGCCGCTGGCGATCACGGTGTACTGCTCGCTGGACAGGTCGGTGAAGGAGTAGCTCCCGTCGACTCCGGTGGTGCGCGTCCCGACGACGTTGCCCGCCGCGTCCAGCAGGGTGACGCGGGCGTCGTCGAGAGCACGGCCGTCCCGGGTGTGCACCGTCCCTCGCAGGCTCGCCGCGCCGAGAAGCTGGATGTCGCAGCGGGTCAGCTCGGCGGAGACGGTCGCCGGCTCGGCGGCCGGGCGGTGGCCCGGCGCGCTGACGGTGACCGTGTAGTCGCCCGGCAGCAGGTCATCGATCCGGTAGCCGCCGTCGATTCCGGTGACGGCGGAGGCCGCCACCTCACCGCGCTGGTCGGTGGCCACCACCACGGCGCCGGGTACGGCATCGCCGTCCCCGCCGCGAACCGTACCGGCCACGCCGCCTGTGTTGGCGAGCATCACGAGGTCGTACGAGATCGGTGCGCCGGTCACGGTCAGGGTGGCGACCTGTGGCTGGTGACCGGGCGCCGAGCCGATGAGGACGAGCGCGCCGCGTTCGAAGGTGTCCACCGCGTACGAGCCGTCCTCCCGCGAGGTGGCGCGGGCGAGTTGGTGGCCCGCCGAGTCGAGCAGGGTGATCGCGGTGCGCGGCACGGGCGCGCCCGCGCCGTCCCGTACCCGGCCGCGGATGACGCCCGCTCCGTCCGTGTCCGGGCGCGCGGGCACGGGGCCGGCCTGCGTGGGGGCCGCGGCGTGGGTCGTGGCCTGAGCCGGGGAGTCCTGCGCGACTTCCGCCCTGGCCCGGATCGCACTCTTCTTGCGGCGGAAGAGCAGCACCGTGACGAGCACGGCGAAGGCGAAGAAGCCGGCCGACCACCAGTAGGCGGTGGAGAAGCTGTGCAACGCAGCGTTCGCCTTGACCTGCGGGTCGGTCAGGTGGTGCTTCGCGTAGTGGGTGGCGGCGCTGGTGGCCAGGGTGTTGAGCAGCGCCGTGCTGACCGAGCCGCCCACCTGCTGTGTGGTGTTGACGGCCGCCGAGGCCACGCCCTGGTCACTCGCCTGCACGCCTAGGGTGGCGTAGCTCATGGCCGCGGGCATCGCCAGCCCGATACCCCCGCCCATCATCAGCAGCGGCGGAAGCACGTGCCTCACGTAGGTGCTGTCCAGGCCGAGACGGGTCAGCCAGACCATGCCGCCCGCGGCCAGCAGCAGGCCGACGGGCACGACCACCTTGGGTCCGATCTTCGGCACCAGCAAGTTGACCGACAGCTGCGCCATCACCATCAGCGCACCCACCATCGGCAGGAAGGCCAGGCCGTTCTTGACCGGTGAGTACCCCAGAGTCCCCTGCAGGTAATAGGTGAGGAAGAGGAACACGCCGAACATCCCGGCGGACGAGATGAGGACGGTCGACAGGGCGCCGGCGCGGTTGCGGTCGGCCAGCACGCGCAGCGGCAGCACGGGGTGCTTCGCCCAGCGCTGCCACAGGAAGAACGCCAGGAGGAACACGCCACCACCGGCGAGGAAGCCCCAGGTCATCCAGTTGCGCCAGCCGTGTGTGTCCGCGTTGGCGAAGCCGTAGACGATGCCGAACAGGCCGCCGGAGACCAGGACGACACCGAGGATGTCCAGCTTCGGCCGCTGGGCCGGGACGGAACGGCGGATGAAGGTGATCGCACCGATCAGCGCGAGAACCGCGATGATGTCGTTGACGTACAGCGTCCAGCGCCAGTTCAGGTACTCGGTGAGCAGGCCGCCGAGGACCAGGCCGACGGCGGCGCCGGAGCCGGCGATGGCGCCGTAGATGCCGAACGCCCTGGCGCGTTCCTTGGCGTCGGTGAACGTCGTGGTGAGCAGGGAGAGCGCCGCCGGAGCCAGCAGAGCGCCGAACAGGCCCTGCACCGCGCGCGCGACGACCAGCATGGTGAAGCCGTTGGCCGCGCCGCCGAGCGCCGAGGCGGCGGCGAAGCCGATGATGCCGATGATGAAGGTCGTCCTGCGGCCGAACAGGTCGGCGAGCCGCCCGCCGAGCAGCAGCAGACTCCCGAAAGCCAGCGAGTACGCGGTGACGATCCACTGCCGCCCGTTGTTGTCGAACACCAGGGCTTTCTGGGCGGACGGCAGCGCGATGTTCACGATCGTCGCGTCGAGCACCACCATCAACTGGGCCAGGCCTATCACGGCCAGCACCAACCAGCGGTGCTTCGCGTGTGGATGGGTCTGGCCGGACGGCCTGGCCAAGGCCGCGTCGACCTGGGTGGATGACATGGGCTCCCCCCGGATGGCTCAGTTATGCGCCAGTATCGATGTGATCCGAAACGGTTTCGTACCGTAACGCTAGGTCACCCGAACTGCGAAACACAATCGTTTCGATCGCCGTCGCGCCGTTTGTGGTGCAGCTCACGCGGCTGCGACGGCACCTGCGAACGCCGTAGCGGGCGAGGCGGGATACCGCGATCGCGGCAGGTGAAGTTACGGCGTCAGGACGAAGACGGACACGGCCGTGATGGCGAACGATGCACGAGTCCGTAGCGCTTTCCCGGGCGCCCCGCACCCCACGGAGGTAGACGATGTTCTACGCCGAAGTCCCCACCCGCCGTGCCCGCCAAGCGTTCACCGACCTGCTGGTCCTCGCCTGGGTCGGCACCTGGACCTGGCTGGCCGTCGAGCTGTACGGCCTGGTCGAAAGGCTCGCCACCGTCGGGGATGAGATCCAGAACCGGACCCAGGGCATCGCCGGGAATCTCGCCGCGACGGCCGAAAGACTCCACGATCTGCCTGTCGTCGGCGGCGAGGTCTCCGGGCCGCTGAACCGGGCCGCCACCGCGGCGCGATACCTCGCCTCGGCCGGGCAGACCGAACGCCACCTCGTCCACGACCTGGCCGTCCTGCTCGTCATCTTGGTACTGCTCGGCCCGGTGGCTCTCGCGACCTTGTCCTGGCTCCCCCGCCGGGCCCGGTGGGCTCGCGCCGCCGGTACCGCGGCACGACTCCGCCACCACCCCGCCGGGGTGGAGCTCCTCGCCCTGCGCGCACTCGCGAACCAGCCCCTACGCAGACTCGCCGGATTCGACGCCGATCAGCTGGCCGCCTGGCGTGGCGGACAGCCCGCCGCCGTCAACGCACTCGCCGGCCTCGAACTCCGCCGACTCGGGCTTCGCAGGGGTGCGATCAGTCGTTGAGGACGAAACCGGTAAGGGCGGCAGCAGCCGCCGACGCCGGGACCGCCGCCCCCTGCGTGGGCACCGGACCGGCACCGGGCTGCTCCTCCGGCACGGCCCGGAACCGGCCACGCGCGATGTGTACGTCAGACCTGCAGTTCCTGGACGGTGGTTCTCAGGCCGGCCATGGCTTCGCGGAAGAAGCGCGGTCCGTAGGACACTCGCGCCACGCCCAGTTCCCGGAGCGTGGCCAGGTCCAGATATTCACCTGTGTTGCCGTTGACCGGGCCGGGGATTTCGGCGACGAGGGTGGCGATGTCGTGCTTGTGGCGCACGCCGATCGGGTAAACGCAGTCGGCGCCGGCGTCCCGGTAGAGCCGGCCCCGTCGTACCGTTTCCGCGACCCGATCCGGCTCGGGTATCCCGCTGACCGGTAGGAAGGTGTCGACACGGGCGTTGATGACGATCGGGACTCCGGCATCGTCCGCGGCGGAGCGGACGCCCGCGAGCCATTGGGCGTGCGCACCGGCCTCGACCAGGCCGCCCGCCCGGTGATCGGTGTCCTCCAGGTTGCAGCCGACCGCGCCGATGTCCAGCAATCGGTCCACCAGTTCACGCGGCCGCATGCCGTACCCCGCCTCGGCATCCACCGTGACCGGGACTGACACCGCCCGGGCGACCCGCCCGGCCGCGGCGAACATCTCCTGCCACGGCGCACCCTCGCCGTCGGGATGACCGAGCATCGCCGCGATCGCAGCGCTGGAAGTGGCGACCGCGGGAAACCCCGCTTCGGCCACGATCGTCGCGCCGGCCGCGTCCCACACGTTGGGCAGCACGAGCATCTCTTCGCCGTGCAGCTCGCGGAGCCTTTCGGCGTGAGTCTTCAGATCCGCCACGTCAGCGGTCATCGATTTCCTCCGTGTCGAAGAAAGGCACGCCATAGGGGTCGGCGCGCAGACCATTTCTCGGCTCAGTGGGTCAGCTCGGGTTCCGGCCGGGGTGCGGCGGGCGTCGTCGCCTGCCGGGCCGTCCGGCTCCGTCCGGGAATGAACAGGCCGGCGAGCGCACCGGTCAGCGACAGCGCGCCGCTGACGGTGATGGCGGGCGCGAAGCCGTCCGAGAAGGTTCGCGCGGTGCCGTAACCACCCTTGGCGGTGAACACCGCCGCGAGGATCGCCACACCGAACACCGCGGCGAACTGCCGCAGCATGTTGAAGACGCCGGAGGCCTTACCGATCTCCTGCGGCGCGACGGCGTTGAGGACCGAGGTCTGCGCGGCGGGCATCGCCAAGCTGACTCCGGCGCCCGCGACGATCATTGGTGCGATCAGCTGCGCATATGCCAGGGACGGCTCCGCGACGAGCCCGATCCACCCCATCCCGGCGGCCTGCAGGGTCAGCCCGGCGACGGTGAGCGTACGAGCCCCGACCCGGTTCACCAGCGCCCCCGCGACAGGTGCCACCACGGTCACCGCCCCCGTCCATGGCATGAGCCGGAGCCCGGTGGCCATCGGCCCGTCCCCCAAGCCCGTCTGGAGGAACTGGGCCATGAAGAACAGCGAGCCGTACAGCGACGCGTACAGGAAGAGCCCGGCCGTGTTGCCTGCGGAGAAGCCGCGCGAGCGCAGCAACCGCATCGGCACCATCGGCTGCCGGACGCGGAGCTCCCAGGCGACGAACGCCACCAGCAGTACGGCCCCGGCCGTCAGCGCACCGTCCACCTCGAACGCGCCCCAGCCGACGCCGTCGGCGCGGATCAGGCCCCACACCAGCCCGAACGCACCGCCGGTCACCAACACGACGCCGCCGAGGTCGAAGGAGGTCCCGGCGCCGCGGCTCTCCGGAATGCGCCGGAGCACCAGCGGGATGACGACGAGGCCGATCGGCACGTTGAGCCAGAAAATCCACTGCCAGGCCAGGCCCTGGGTGACGACCCCGCCGACCACCGGACCGGCCACCACCGCCAGCCCGATGAGCCCGGCGGAGATCCCCAACGCCTTGGCCCGCCGCTCGGGTGGGAACCCGTTGCTCAGCAGCGCCATCGCCAGCGGCATCACCAGTGCGGCCCCACACCCCTGGACGGCGCGGGCGACAATCAGCCAGCCGATGCCAGGAGCCGTCGCGCACGCCGCCGAGGCCGCCGTGAACAGCCCCAGTCCGGCCACGAACATCCGTCTGCGCCCGAACCGGTCGCCGAGCGCGGCCCCGGTCATCAGCAGTACGGCGAAACTCAGGCTGTAGGCGTTCACCGTCCATTCGAGCTGTTCCATGGTGGCGGACAGGTCCAGCCGGATCCTGGTCAACGCGGTCGCCACCACGGTGGCATCCAGCGCCACCATCAGCGACGCCGCCGCGGTCAGGCCGAGCAGCCAGCCGCTTGTCTTCTGGGCCATGCGCGGTCCTTCGAGGTCTTGAGGAATTTCCTGCTGCTGCCCGGACCGTCCCGGGCCGTCGATGAGGTAGACACCACGCCGCCCGAAAGTTGGGCGTCCGTCGACCGCCCAGTTCGCGACTCGGCCGGTGTCGATACTTGAGATCGGCCAGGAAGGCCGGAGACGTGACGCGGGGGTGGAGTGGTGGCGACCGAGCTGATCACCAGGGCGCGGGCCGGAGATGAGGAGGCGTTCCGGGAGCTGACCGAGCCGCACCGTCGAGAGCTGCAGGTGCACTGCTACCGGATGCTCGGATCCTTCCAGGACGCCGAGGACGCACTGCAGGACACACTGCTGGCCGCCTGGCAGGGCATCCAGAAGTTCGAGGCACGCGCCTCAATCCGTACATGGCTCTACCGGATCGCCACCAACCGGTGCCTCAACGCGCTGCGCGCGGCCAGCCGGCGCCCGGCCAAGGAGTGGCCCGTGCCTGGGATCGAACCGCCCGAACCGACCGGGCTCAGCGAAATCGTGTGGCTCGAGCCCTTCCCCGACGCCCTCCTCGAGGGTGCGATCGACGTGCCGCTCGGCCCGGAGGCCCGCTACGAACAGACGGAAGCGATCTCCCTGGCCTTCGTGACCGCACTACAGGTCCTGCCACCTCGCCAGCTTGCCGTCCTCATCCTGCGCGACGTCCTCGGATTCCACGCGAACGAGGTGGCCGACATGCTCGACTCGACCGTCGATTCGGTCAACAGCGCCCTCAAGCGGGCCCGCGCCGGCCTGCACCACCGCCTACCATCGACCGGCGAGCACGAACCGCCTCCCGCTCCCGGCTCACCCTCCGAACAGGCCCTCGTGGAAAAGTTCGTCCGCGCGTACGGATCCGGCGACGTCGACGCGCTGGTCGCCTTGCTCACCGACGACGTCCGCATCTCCATGCCACCGATTCCCCTTGAATACCAAGGCCGCGACGTCGTCGCCCGCTTCTACGCCGCCGTCGTCCGCCCGGACCGGACCTATGACCTCGTGCCGACCCGGGCGAACGGTCAGCCCGCGCTCGCGGTCTACCTTCGCGCCGCCACCGGTGTCCGCCACGGGGCCGGCCTCCTCGTCCTCACCGTCTCCGGCGACCAGATCCGCGCCATCACCCGCTTCGACAACAGCGTCCTCCCGTCCTTCGGACTACCGCGATCGCTTCCCGACTGATAGCGGAGATCACTTGGTGGCGGTCTGGACGATGGTGTCCGCGGTCTCCATGAGGGTGGGCAGGTAGTCGAGGACGTCACGGGCTCGGCGTCGCAGGTCTGCCTGGCCGGTGATGCCGAGGTCGCCGAGAAGGTGGTTCAGGTGGCCTTCCGCGTCGGCTCGTTGCCGTGGGGTGCCGTCGGCGGTCAGGATCGCGACGCAGCGGGCCATCGTCGCGACCATCCAGAACTCGGCCTCGCGATGGTCACCGCGGTCGATGAGCTCCTGGCTCCCGTCGATGGCCAGCCGCCGCCCGGCCGTGGTGATGTCGGAGCTGAACGGGAACGGGGTCGTGGCGACCTTCGCCGCTTGGTCGAAGGTCTGCGCGAGCAGTGCCAGGTGCGTGTTCGCCTGCTCCGGCGAGATCGTCTCGCAGCCCAGCGACCGCAGCAGCCAGCCGTAGACGTCTTCGAGCCCGTGGTCGTGCAGCACCGATCTCGCGGCGACGTATCTGACCCGGACGGTGGGATTCCGCAGCGCGGCCACGAGGATGACATGGGTCATCACGCCCGTCCCGAACAGCCATGAGCTCACCCGTTGATGCCACGGCGTGGCCGGGTCGAGGCCGCCGAGCAGAGTCTTGATCTTGCGGTGGGCGTTCTCGCAGCGGGCGGTGACGAACCGCGGATCGGTGAAGGTCGCCGCGACCTGCTCGTGCAACCTCCTCAGCCAGCCGTCGCCCTCGAGGAGGATCGAGTCGTGGCGCAGCCCGTGGGCGAGGTGGTAGTCGGTGATCGCCCGTTCCGGCGGCAAGAGGCTGCTTCTGGCGACGAACGAGACCTCGATGACGGCCTCGCCGATATCGACCTTGCCCGGCTTGGGAGGCGGGATGTCGTCCGACACCACCACCATGACATCGAGATCCGAGGTGGCCGGTAGCTCGAGGTCGGAAGACGCCGTGGCGGTGGAGCCGATCAGGTACGCGCCTTCGACGGCGACCTGGCCGCGTAGCGACTCGACAAGCGCGCCGGCTCGACGCCGGGCCTCCCCGATCTTCATCGAACGCTCCGATCATCGACATCACCGGCGACTTGTGGGGCGCTCGATGACGCTGTTGCGACAGGGAAGTCTTCCCTCACTCCATCGCATGCACTATGAGTAGTCGATCTGTTGCAGTGTGTTCTCCGTGCAGGGTCCACGACCGGAGGGAACATGATGCCGACCATTCTGCCGTCCATCGCATCGGCCGCTCGTACCAGGCGCTCCCCGGGGGTGACCGTCAAGGCCATCGCGGCGGCCACCGTGGCGGGTGCGACCGCTTCGGTTCTGATCCTGGGAGCGGCGCCGCGTGCGCACGCCTTCGGCACCGTCGGTCATCTGGCCGAGCACGAGCGCATCACCCGGGCGGCTCTGGGGTGCGATTCGGGCGTCGGCGCCGACTGCTTCCAACCGCGGTCGCTGGACCAGGTCGCGGGCAAGAAGGGAACGTTCGGGGCGGTCGGCTCGCCGGACAACCCGCTGACCAGGGAGATTCTGACCTCGGCGGCCCACTGCGACAACGCCGACTACGTCGCCGGTCCCCAATACCGCCCGCAGGACCGGGAGCGGGCCACGGCCGCCCTGCTGGACTGCGTCAACTACGCTCGCGCCCGGATACGCGCCGCCGTGCGACGAGCCGCCGACCTGCTCGACGGCCAGGGCCGCATCAAACCGGGCGAGGTCAGCCTCAACCGCTCGCTGTTCCCGCCGCACCCGGCCGACTGCTTCTTCAACCGGGTAGCAGGTCGGGCCAAATGCGACGTCATCGAGGAGTTCGGGCGCGCCCTGCACGCCGTCCAAGACTTCTACTCCCACAGCAACTGGTCCGATGAGGCCGCACCCGGACCGGCCGACGTGCACAACCCGCCCGGCGGCCGGCAAAGCGCCATCAACCCGCTGTTCGCCCTGTTCGGGCCCGAGCCGACCGCCACGCAGGTGCCCGGCTGGCTGAGCACCGGCTGCTTCGACGCCAAGGCCGCCGTCACCGGCGAACGGGCCGGGTGCACCGACGGCGGCCGGACCCGACTCAAGCACGCCTGGCTCAACAAGGACCACGGCGTGATCGACCCCCGTACGGGCGCCACCACCTGCACCGAGGGCAACAAGAACGTGTGCACCCCGCGCGGCCAGGTCGATGACAACTTCTCCCACGCGGTACGCCTGGCCATCGCCGACACCCGCCGCCAGTGGAGCGACTTCGCCACCGCCGTACGGCAGGCTTACCCCGGACGCGGCGACCGCATCGTCTGCGCCCTCACCCACGACGACCCCACCAAGACCTGCCCCTGACCAGGGGCACCTCTGCGAAGGCACTACACGCGCACACCGGCGTACTGCGTTCTCAGTAGCCGCAGTGTCGGCAGCCGCACGACGACGGGGCGGGCTCCCTCGGACAGGCTCGAGGACATACCTCGAGATCTGATGGGAGACCCGCTGTGGCTTCATTCCTTTATCGGCTCGGCCGTCTGGCCTTCCGGTGGCGATGGCTCGTCGCCGTATTCTGGGTGGCCGTCATGGCCGCCGTCGGATTCAGCGCCACCAGGGCCTCCGAAGCACCCGACGACGGGTTCGCCATGCCGGGCATCGAGTCCCAGAAGGCGTTCGACCTGATGGACCAGCGTTTCCCGGGCTCCGAGGCCAACGGCGCGAACGCCCGGATCGTCTTCGTCGCCCCGAACGGACAGAAGATCACGGCGGCGGACAACCGGAAGACGATCGACAAGGTCGTGGCCGAGGCGGCCCACGGGCCGCAGGTCGCCGGCGCGGTCTCTCCGTTCCAGGCGCACGCGGTGAGCAAGGACGCCTCGACCGCATACGCGACGGTCTCCTTCAAGGTCAAGGCCACCGACCTCACCGACGCCAGTAAGAAGACGGTGGAGGACGCCGTCGCTCGGGCCAGGGACGCGGGCCTGACCGTCGAGGTCGGCGGAGACGCGCTCGCGACCCGGCCCGCGGCGGGCGGGCCGTCCGAAGGCATCGGCATCGCCGTGGCCGCCGTCGTCCTGCTGGTCACCTTCGGCTCGCTGGCAGCCGCCGGACTGCCGCTGCTGACCGCGATCCTCGGCGTCGGTGTCAGCATGGCCTCGATCCTGGCGCTGGGCACGACCTTCGGGCTGTCCGCGACGACCGGCACCCTGGCCACGATGCTCGGCCTGGCGGTCGGGATCGACTACGCCCTCTTCGTCGTCTCCCGTTACCGCGAGGAACGGTCCAACGGACATCTGCCCCGCGAAGCCACCGGGCTGGCGGTCGGTACCGCCGGATCGGCGGTCGTCTTCGCCGGGCTCACCGTGATCATCGCGCTGGCCGGGCTCTCGGTGGTCGGTATCCCGCTGCTGACCAAGATGGGGCTGGCGGCCGCGGGAGCGGTCCTCATCGCCGTCTTCATCGCGCTGACCCTGGTCCCGGCCCTGCTCGGTTTCTGGCCGGACGCCGTACTGTCGCGCGCCGTCCGCAAGGGTTCGAAGCGGAGCGGCGCATCTCATCGGCGCAGCCGCTGGGCCGCCTTCGTGCTGCGCTTCCCCATCCCCGTGCTCCTCGCCGGCATCGCGGGCCTGGGAGCGATCGCGCTGCCGGTGACGCACCTGCAGCTGGGCATGCCCGGAGACGAGGCCAAGCCCACCTCCACCACCGAGCGCCGCGCCTACGACGACCTCGCCAAGGGGTTCGGACCCGGCTTCAACGGTCCCCTGGCCATCGTCGTGGACGCCAAGGGAGCCGGGGATCCCAAGGCCGCGGTGAACACGATCACCGAGAAGATCGGCGCCACCGCCGGGGTCGTCTCCGTCTCACCGGCCCGGTTCAACCCCGCGGGCGACACCGCGGTCTTCTCCGCGGTACCGGCCACCAGCCCCACCGACCAGAAGACCAAGGACCTCGTCAAGGTCATCCGCGCCGAACGCCCCGCCACCGAATCCGCCACCGGAGCGACCTTCGAGGTCACCGGCAGCACCGCGGTGAACATCGACGTCGCCGCCAAGGTCCAGGGCGCGCTGATCCCCTACCTGGCGGTCGTGGTGGGCCTGGCGTTCCTGCTCCTGCTGGTGGTCTTCCGGTCCGTGCTGGTGCCCCTCAAGGCCGCCGTGGGCTTCCTGCTGTCGGTGCTGGCCGCCCTCGGCGCCGTCGTCGCGGTCTTTCAGTGGGGCTGGCTCGCCGCCCTCCTCGGCGTCCACCAGACCGGACCGATCATGAGCATGATGCCGATCTTCCTGGTGGGCATCGTCTTCGGACTCGCCATGGACTACGAGGTCTTCCTGGTCACCCGCATGCGGGAGGCGTACGTCCACGGAGAACCCGCCGGCCAGGCGATCGCCTCCGGATTCCGGCACAGCGCCCGAGTGGTGGTCGCCGCCGCACTGATCATGATGGCGGTCTTCAGCGGGTTCATCGGCGCCGGCGAGTCCATGATCAAGATGATCGGGTTCGGCCTGGCCATCGCGGTCCTGTTCGACGCCTTCGTCGTACGGATGGCGATCGTGCCCGCCGTCCTCGCCCTGCTCGGCGACCGGGCGTGGTGGATGCCGCGCTGGCTGGACAGGCTGCTCCCGCGTATCGACGTGGAGGGAGAAGCGTTGAGCCGCCGAGCCTCGACCTCCCCGGCCCGTCTGCCCGACACCGAGCCCGAACCCGAACCCGTCCACTAGGGCGTAACGCAGGGCCGCACGGCCACCCCCGGGTGGCCGTGCCGCTTCTCCCCATAGGACGCTGCGGTGGCTCTCCTCGCATACCGTCGAATCGTCGTCCACGCTGGTCACAGCACCGACAGGAAGCCCGTTCAATGAGTACAAGCCGGTGGCGAGACCTGCGTGACCGCCTCCACGTCCAGCTCCGCCCCGTCGACGTGGTGGTGTCACTGCTGCTGTTCGCCTGCTCCTTCCCCGGCAGCGTGGTCGGGCTCCCCGGCACCACGGGCCACCTCGGGGTCCCGTGGTGGCCCGGCGTGCTGCTGGCGGGCATCTCCTCCACCGCGCTGCTGTGGCACCGCAGTCACCCCCGCGCCACCGTCGCGATGACCACCGCCTGCGCCGTGGCCATGGCCGCGCTGGGCTACCTGCTGACGGTCCTGCTGCTGGGACCGCTCATGGCCGCCCTGTACTCGCTGGCGACCCAGATCGACCGCAGGTCCACCCGGCTCTACGCCCTTTCCGCCGCCGCACTGCTCGTGGTGGGCACCGACCTTCTCCTCGGCCCCAGCGGTCACCCGCTGGACGCGAAGGTGGCCGGCGGTCTCACCGTCCTGCTGCTCAGGGGGGTCGGACCCGCCGCTTGGCTGCTGCTGCCGACCGTGCTCGGCAGCGCGGTCCGGCTGCGGCGGGCCTACGTGCAGGAGGTGAAAGCCCGCGCCGAGTACGCCGAGCGCACCCGCGAGGAGGAGGCACGGCACCGGGTCGCCGCCGAGCGCATGCGCATCGCCCGCGAACTGCACGACGTCGTCGCCCACCACCTCGTCCTGGCCAACATGCAGGCCGGCACCGCCGCGCACCTGGTACGCACCCACCCCGACCAGGTCCAGAAGATCCTCGCCGACCTCTCCGGCACGACCTCCGCGGCGCTGCGCGAACTCAAGGCCACCGTCGGGCTCCTGCGCCAGGCCGACGACCCGGCCGCGCCCACCGAACCGGTCCCCGGGCTCGCGCGGCTGTCCGACCTGACCGGTTCCTTCGAGCCCGCCGGGCTCAAGGTCACCGTCAGCACCGAAGGGGAACCCCGATCGCTGTCACCAGGGGTGGATCTCACCGCGTTCCGAATCGTGCAGGAAGCGCTCACCAACGTCACCAAGCACGCCGACACGTCGACCGCGCAGGTGAACCTCGCCTACTCTCAGGACCGGCTGACCATCACGGTCACCGATGACGGAGGCGGACCGGCCCCTTCCGGACCAACCCCCTCCCGACCGGCGCCGAACAGCGGCTTCGGGCTCGTCGGCATGCGCGAACGCGCCCTGTCGGTCGGGGGCCGCCTACAAACGGGTGTCCGTCTCGAAGGCGGCTTCCAGGTCACCGCCGAACTCCCGCTGCACCCCGCGTCCCTGGAAGAAGACCGAATCCGATGACCATCCGTGTGTTGCTCGCCGACGACCAGGCCCTCCTGCGGCAGACCTTCCGGATCCTGATCGACTCCTGCGCCGACCTGGAAGTCGTCGCCGAAGCCGCCGACGGCAGGGAGGCCGTGGAGCAGACACGCGCGCACCACCCCGACGTCGTCGTCATGGACATCCGCATGCCGGGCACCGACGGCTTGACCTCCACCGCCGAGATCTGCGCCGATCCGGACCTGTCCGCCACGCGCGTCCTCATCCTCACCACCTTCGAGATCGACGAGTACGTCGCGCGGGCCCTGCGCGCCGGCGCCAGCGGCTTCCTCGGCAAGGACATCGCCGCCGACGACCTGCTCGCCGCCATCCGTACGGTGGCCTCCGGCGACGCGCTCCTGTCCCCTGCGGCCACCCGCGCGCTCATCACCCGCTTCCTGGCCGCCCCCGAACCCGGTGACCACCTGGTTCCCCCCGAGCGGCTGGCCGCCCTCACCGACCGCGAGCGCGAGGTGATGGCCCTGGCCGCGCAGGGGCTCTCCAACGACGAGATCGCCGGGAAATTCGTCGTCAGCCCCCTGACGGTGCGCACCCACGTCCACCGCGCCATGGCCAAACTGCACGCCCGCGACCGCGCCCAACTGGTCGTCATCGCCTACCAGTCCGGTCTCGTCCACCCCGCCTCCGAACGGTGAGACGACGAGTCGGAGAAATGCGGCTATGCCCGCCGGCGGTGTTGATCGGGTCAGCGCTTGTGGGCACCAGGGCTGCTGTGCCGGTTGTGGTCACCGGAGTGACCGTCGTGGTGGTCAGGGCGGGGCGTGGCACCGGTGAGGGTGCAGCCCTGGCGGGACAGGTCCAGCTTCGATCCCTGGGTCAGACAGGCCGCGATCATGTAAACCTGCTGGCCGTAGCCGCGGCCCTGCACGGAGGTCACGGCCCCGTCCGGGCCCACCTCGCAGGGATTGTTGTCGGTGCACTGCTCACCGGCGTCGTTGTGGGTGTTGTGGATCCCCACGACCGTGGTGCCGTCGGGGGCCAGCAGCGCCGAACCGGATGTGCCGTGCCAGGGCGTGCAGTCTTTACTCGTGGCGTAGCGGATCGAGTCGTCCTGCTGGTAGCCGCCCTCCCGCAGGTGCGTGACTACGGCCTCGGCGGTGCAGTTCAAGCGGATGCTGGTGTAGGCCATGGTCAGCGAGTCGCCTGCGCGCACGGGGGTGGAGGTGAGTTGGAAGACTTTCGCGCCCTCGGCCCTCAACTGTGTGTAGGTCTTGTCCAGGCGGTAGATCGCGATGTCGGTGCCGGTCATCGTCGCGTACACCAGGCGGTTCGCGCGGGCGGTGGTCTGGGGGTAGCCCTGGCGGTCGGCGATGGGCACCTCGCGATCGGCGGGCTGGTCCACTAGCGCGGTTCCGGGCGCGGGCCGCTGTCCCTGCACGCAGTGACCGTTGGTCAGCATCAGCGCCGGGTCCTTCGGCCGGGAGGCGGGGGTGCGCACCACTGAGCCCGTACAGTCGTTCAGATCCACTGCGCCTTCGACGTTCGGGATCTGGTCATCGGGGGGCACGTTGGTGCCGGTGATGATGCCGTTGATCCAGTCGGCGTGCCGGGTGACATCGGTGAACAGCGTCGGTGCCTTGTCGCCGCCGGGGCCGCTGACCACACCGGCCACCGCCCACCGGTCGCCGTCGCGGACCAGCGCGGGGCCGCCGGAGTCCATGTTGCTCGCGGCGACGCTGCCGTCGCGGCTGCCGATGCACAACTCTCCGCTGGGCGCGGCCGACGGACACGTCGAGATCGGCTGCACTACGGTGTCGGCCTCCCGCAGCCGCGTGGGGAAACACGCCGGATTGTTGCTGTCGTCGCAGGTCATGCCCCAGCCGATGATGCGGACGGGCGTGTTGTCCGGTGGCGTGGTCGAGGCGATCCGCACGGGCTTGGCCCGAACCGGGGTCCGCAGGTGCATCAACGCGAGGTCCCTACCCCAGAACCCTCCCTCATCGCGGTTGGTCGCCAGCCGGTAGTAATGGTCGACCTCGGCGACCTCGCCTCCGGACGTGGTGTCCAGTGATCCGATCCGGACCTTCCAGCCACGCGGAACCCCCACCTTCGCCCCGGTCGGATTCCTTCCGGCGCAGTGGCTGGCGGTCAGTACCCATCGCGGCGCAAGGACCTCCACCCCACAGCCGTGTCCATCCGGGCGCGGTGGCCGGGGAAAGGACGGCTGGAACGAACCCATGAACGAGTAAGCCCGGGTTGACTCGGTGCCACCCACAATGGCCTGCGCCGGAAAGGCGGCCATCAGGGGCGCGGTCAGCGCCAGGGCAGCGGCGGCCAGGGCCAGTACGGCAGTGGCGGCCGACCGCCGGGGGCGGACAGGGTGCATAAGACCTCCAGGGACTCGCATGCGGGATTCGCATGCACCAGCCACTTTGAACGCCGAAGGTGTCCGGTCCGCCGCGACACTGTTTTGGTGACCGCTTAGGTGTGTATCGGCCCTGTATCAGCGATATCCGGCCGAAATCCCGGAGACTAAGGCGGCCCCTACTCCACGCCCGTCCCTCGATCATTATCGAGACAGGTCCGATGAGGGCGGCGGCCCCGGTCCCCGGCCGGTCCTCGCCGGCGCTGAACGGATCGCGCCCGGCTATGCGTTCAGCGACGCCGTTGGCGGAATTATCGCCACCCGGATGGCGGGGTAGAGGCCGGCGACCGCTCCGATCAGGAGCGTCGCGCCGATACCGGCGGCGAACACGGCGGGCGGTACCGTCAGGACGTTCTTGCGGCTGGCGGTGGGGAAGTCGACCAGCACCGAGGCCTGTTGCAGGGAGCCCGCGTCGGACGGATGGTCGAGGCTGATCGTCACCGGAACGACGACGGTCTTCGTACCATTCTGGTCGACCTGCTCGGGCGCGCCGACTCCGGAGATGGTGCCGGTCGTCGTCTTGCCGGAGGGCAGATCGACGGTCACGTCGCCGCCTTGGCGACGGTCTGGTTCGCGCTCCCCAGCTGGGCGGAGACGACCTTGCGGAGGCTCGACAGTTTCAGCACGGCGGTACCCGCGGCGACGCGGTCGCCGAGGTGTGCCACGGTCTGCGCGACGCGCACGTCGCCGGAGGCGAAGACGACCTGTCCGAGCTGGATCGTCCCGGTCTCCTTCACGTCGCAGGCTTCACACAAGCGCGTGCCGGGCACCGCTCTCGTGGAGCGCAGGACGCTCCGGGAGACCGTCACCGCGCCCGGGTCGCTGGCACGACCGGAACTTGGCCTCCCAGGCGCTGTACTGCTGCTCCTGCGTGCCGGCGGAGGCGGAACCCGACGCGGGAGCCACCGAGCCGCCCGCCGCGGCACTCGAATGCCCCCTTTCCCGCAACCTGCCACCACGCTCGCGAGGCAGGCGACGGCCGCGAGCGCGACACGAGTACGAGGGCGGTGGAGCGTACTGGGCATGGTGTTCCCTTCGGTCGCTGTGACGTGCGGTGGTGCACGTCGGCCACCATGCCGGGCGCGGTTCTCCACGCCTCGCGGTCGTGTATCCCCCGCCGCTCGGACGTGTATCAGGCCTGTATCAACCGGGGGATGAGGGCCGGTCGTCGGCCGGCAGGTGAAGCGTGGCGATCGCGCCACCGTCCGGTGCGTTGCCGAACGTCAGGCGGCCGCCGATCACTCCCGCGTGCCCGGTGGCGATGGTCAGGCCGAGGCCGTGGCCCCGGCCGCGTTCGGCCGCGCCGGTGCGGAACCGCCCTGGCCCGTCCACCAGCAGCGCCTCAGGGAACCCGGGGCCGTGGTCGCGTACGACGATCGTCGTACCGCTCACGGTGACCTCGATCGGCAGGCTCCCGTGGCGGTGCGCGTTGATGACCAGGTTGGCGATGATCCGGTCAAGTCGGCGCGGATCGGTGTAGGCGACCGGAGCACCGGTCACCGTCAGCCCGGCCTCCACTCCCGTCCGCCCTACGGATTCCTCGACGACTTGGTCCAGCGGCACCGAGGCGAGATCGGCGTGCTCCACGCCCGCGTCGATCCGGGTGATCTCCAGCAGGTCTTCGACCAGCGACCGCAGGGCCCGCACCCGGTCGCGCACGAGGTCGGTGACCTCGCCGTCGGGAAGCAGCTCAGTGGAGGTGACCAGGCCCATCAGCGGAGTGCGCAGCTCATGGGCCACATCGGCGGTGAACCGCTGCTCGCTGCGCAAACGTTCCTGCAGCGCGCCCGCCATCTCGTCGACGGCCACCGAGATCTCGGTGATCTCGTCGCCACGCCGGCCACGAGGGTCACCCATCATCGCCCGGGCGTCCAGATCGCCGTCCGCGATGCGCCGTGCGGTCCGGGCGACCCGCCTGAGTCGCCGGTTGGGCAGCTCGGCGACCAGCGCCGCCAAGGGCACCACGACCGCCAGCACGGCCAGCGACGCCTCCATGACATGCCGGTCGAGGGCCTGCAGGCTGAGCCTCTCGCTGGTCATGTCCATCTGCACGAACAGCACCCGGCCGTCGACCCGCTGCGCCGCCCACATCCAGGGGATGTCCGGCCGCCGGTCGTCGTACCAGGTGGCGTACTGCCCCGACCTGTCCACCCGCTCGAGCAGGGCGGGCGGGATCAGTCGCGGGTCGCCCTCGTCCGAGGGTGCGGTGCCCGTACGCCGGTAGGTCGCCACGTCCTGCTCCATCGCGACGTAGGCCCGTGCCCTGGCCTGGTGCATGAACCACGAGAGGGTGGTCTTGTGGACCAGGAGCCCGACGGCCAGCGCGACCACAGAGGACGCCACGGCCGCCAACGCGGCGATCCTCCACCGGAGCGATCGCCAGTTCCGCAGGCCACGTGTCCATCGGACGATGGCGTTTCCCACGTCAGCGCCGCAGCTTGTAGCCGAAGCCGCGGACCGTTTCGATCCGCTCGCCGCCGATCTTCTTGCGCAGCCGCTGCACGCACAGGTCGACGACGCGGCTGTTACCGTCCCACCCGTAGTCCCAGACGTCGCGCAGCAGCGTTCGCCGGTCCAGCACGATCCCCGGACTCGCCGCGAACACCAGTAGCAGGCGCAACTCGGTGGGCGCCAGCGCCACCGGCTCACCGGCCCGGCGTACCTCCAGACCTCCCGGATCGATGGTCAGATCCCCGAAGACCAGGTCGGAGGCCACGTCGGGAGCAGGCTCCGGGGAAGTCCCGGAGCCCGGCCGGAACGCGGCCCGGCGCAACAGGGAACGGATCCTGGCCACCAGCACGGAGGTGTCCACGGGCTTGACGACGTAGTCGTCGGCTCCCGCCTCCAACCCCGCCACGACGTCCAGCGCGTCACCGCGCGCGGACATCATCAGGATCGGTACCTGGCTCCACTCCCTGACCCTCCGGCACAACCCGATACCGTCCAGCACCGGCAGCATCACGTCCAGCAAAAGGAGATCGTGCCGCTGCTCCCGGTACGACTCCAGGCCCGTGAGACCATCACCCGCCACGCTCATCCCATAGCCGTAGCGCTCCAGCGCCATCGCGACGGTCTTCCTGATCACCTCATCGTCCTCGACGAGCAGCACGGTGACCGGCACCGACGAACCGGCGTCTGAAACTGACATCGCCCCCCAGACGGGTCCTCGCGGATTTGTATGGGCCGAAGCTATCGGGAAACAGCAGGGTTCACCTATTCACCGTGCTAAAGGCCTCGGCATCGGGGAATCGGGCGCGGAACGTTCGTGATGATCGATAACGTGCTCGGATGAGTGACGCGATTCCTCGCCATGTGCTGTGCGTACTCAGCTCCGGGCTTGACCTCTCGGAGATCGAACGGATCGCCGCCGACTTCGGCGGCTTCGTGCTCGACCGCGAGTACTCCCAGACCGAACCCGATCCTCGGATGCCGAAGGCGTTCGAGGCCAGCATGGCGGGGGCCTCGTTCGACGATTCGGACTGGGACGCCGTCGAGTCCCACGACACCGTCGGCTACCTGCTGTCCGCGCCGATGATGCGAGAACTGGCGGCCGACACTTCGCGGCGGCTACTGGCCGCGACGGCCGCTCTGTTGCGGTCCGGCGCCACCGCGGTGAAGAACGAGAGCAGTGGAATCGCGCACGGCCGGGACCGCTGGCTCGCCCTGGCCGACCGAGCGGCGAGCGCCGAGGACGAAGACCTCGCCGATGCACTCGTCACCGCCTGGGTGAAGCGGCCGATCTACGACGGTGAGGTGCTCTACAGCTGCGGCATGCACCTGCTCGGCGCGCCCGAGGTGGAGATCGAGGTCGACGAGGAGCAGCTGACCGAGGACGGCGTGCCGGACCTGGTCGCGCACCTGGACACGCTGGCGACCTACCTGCTGACCGATCCGCGCGCGGAGGAGATCGAGGACGGCGCCGGCTTCCGGATGGCCGAGGACGCCCCCCGATGGTCGCTGCGCACCGGCCCGTACGACCGCTGCGACGAGGACGACCTGTTCTTCAACCCATACGGATACGTCCGGCTGACCCGTCCTCAGTGACGGAGGCGCCGGGTTCGCCCGGCGCTATCCGCCGGTACGGCGCCAGGCGAGGTGCAGGCCCTTCCCCACGGACACGGTGCTCCCGGTGACCCTGTCGTCCCCGGTGACGAGGGCGAGAAAGCCGGTCAGCTCGTCCGGGCTGGGAGCGAGCACGTTGTCGACCGCCAGCACCCCTCCCGGACGAAGGACTCGAACCGGGTGGGGCCACCAGCTCGTGTACTGGGTGCGCTCGGCGTCCAGGAAGAGGAGGTCGACGCTACCGTCCGGCAGCTCCGCCAGATGGCGACCGCCGTCGCCCTGGATGAGGTGCACGCGTTCGGCCAGTCCGGCCCGGCGGAGGTTCTCACCGGCCTCGTCGATGCTCGCGGTGTCCACGCTCACGACCGTGCCGCCGGTGTCGGCAGCCGCGTCGGCGAGCCAGATCGTCGAGTAGCCGTTGGACGTTCCGATCTCGACGATGTCGCGCGCACCGGTCATGCGGACCGCCAGGGTCAGCAGTTCGGCCGCGTCGGGCTCGAAGTTGCGTCGCCGAAGCAGCCGGTCCGACTGCCGGGCATCGTGGGCCGACCCATCCGCGTAGAGCTCATCGAGCAGTGCCCGGCGACGGTCATCCATGACGGTCAGCAACCTCCGTGATCAGGTGTTCCCGCACCGGGTCTCGCCCCTGAACGCCGGCGCTCAGGGGCGGGGAATGGCGACGGCATTGTACGGCGTGTCCCGGGTCGGCGGCGTGTCGAAGCGGCGGGTCGATCTTCATCCCGAGGGATGGTGTGCCGGGCCCGCGACTGAAGATCGCGCCGCGTCCGGTGCGCAGGTCGGCGCGGTAGATGGAGCCGTCGGCCATGGAGCCGATGAAGGCGAACGGGCCGAGGCCGGTGGCGATGCCCTCGGGCTAAAAGCCCTTGGGCAACGAGATCGATGTGGGAAATGTGCCGGCCGGCCGGTCCGGTGTCGCTCCGGCGGAACCGCCCGTGGCGATGGCGAGTGTGAGCGCGGCGAGAATCGCCCCGGGGACCCTGATTGATCGCATCACCTATATGTCCTCTCTGGCTGAGTGCGGGTTCAGTCGTCGGTCGAGCCGAACGCCGTGGCGTGGTCGCGGACGAAGTCGGCGATGTCGCGCGGAGGACGGCCGAGAAGGTCGGCGACCGTGTCGGTCGTGAAGTCACCCCACGCGGAGGCATACGCCTGCGCGTACTCCTCGAGCATGTCGACGATCCATCCGGGGACGCCGTGGCCGAGCAGCGTCTTGCGCTTGGCGTCGTCGCTGACCGGCAGGTACGTGATGGACCTGCCGAGAGTGAGACTCAACCGGCCGGCGACCTCGTCGAACGTCAGCGAGCGCGGGCCGGTGAGGGTGTACGTCTCACCGTGGTGGCGATCCGGGTCGTCGAGGAGCACACGGGCGGCGCACTCGGCGATGTCGCGTACGTCGATCATGCCGATCCGCGCCGAGGCCATGTTCAGCGAGAACGTACCGGTGGCGGAGATGTCGCCCGCCTCGTTCAGCAGGTTCTGCATGAACCAGTGCGGACGCAGGATCGTCCAGCGCATGCCGCACCGTTCGGTCTCCCGGTCGGACAGCGCGTGCAGCCTGCCGCTGCGGTTCGGCGCGTCGTGTGCCGCGCCGACGGCGGACAGGCGCACGACACGCTCCACGCCGGCCTGCCGCGCGGCCCACACGGCGTTCATGTTGTGCTCCGGAGCGCGGGGGCCGTTCGGCGTGAGCAGCCACACGTCCTGCACGCCCTCGAAGGCGGGCGGCAGCGACCGGGCGTCATCGAGGTCGCCGACGAAGACCTCGGCGCTCCGCGGGCCGTCTGCTCTGGACTCTTCGCGGACCAGTGCACGAAGGTCCAGGTCGGCCCCTTCCATCGCATTGATCAGCGCGGTGGACACGGTTCCGGTGGCTCCGGTGATCAGAACGGTGCGCGACACGCTCATTCTCCTTTGGTGGTAGCGGGGACACGGACCAGATCGCGGGCGACGTCGGGTGCCGCCCGGGTGACGGTGATGCGCTCCAGGACCCAGAGCACGACGGTCCCGGCCGAGAGGGTGGCGCCCAAGACGCACACGCCGGTCCAGCCGCCGTGCACCCAGACCACCGAGGCCAGCGCGGACCCCACCGCGCCGCCGACGAAAAGGGTGGTCATGAAGGCGGAGTTGATCCGGTTGCGGGCCTCGGGCCGCAGCGCGTAGAGGACGTTCTGGCTGCTGTTGAGCACGGCCTGGTGCGCCAGGTCCAGCACGATCACGCCGGCGAGCAGCAGGGCCAGTGAGCGGCCGCCCGCCGCGATCGCCGCCCAGGACGCCACCAGCAGGACCGTCCCGGCACCGGAAACGAGCTGTACATACCCGCGGTCGGCCAGCCTCCCCGCCACCGTTGCGGTCAGCGCGCCCACGGCACCGACCAGGCCGAAGAGGCCGATGGCCGACTCCGACCAGCCGTACGGCGGCCGCACCAGCAGGAAGGTCAGCGCCGTCCACAGCACGCTGAACGAGGCGAGGCTCAACGCGCCGATGCCCGCCCGCCACCGCAGCAACGGCTCGTACCGGAACATCGCGATCGTCGAGCGCAGCAAGCCGGGGTAGGACCGGCCTTCTCCGTCTCCGCCGAGCCGGGGCAGGAAGGTGCGCAGCAGCATGGCCATCAGTGCCATCAGGGCCGCGTTCACCCAGTAGACCGTCCGCCACCCGCCCAGCTCCGACAGTGCTCCGGACGCGGTGCGCGCCAGCAGCAGGCCGAGCATCAGCCCGGTCATCACCGTGCCGACCACCCGGCCACGCTCGGCCGGGGCTGCCAGCGTCGCCGCGAACGGCACCACGACCTGCGCTCCCACCGAGGTCAGCGCGGTCAGGGCCGTACTGGCCAAGAGCACCGTGCTGCTGGGAGCGATGGCCGACACCAGCAGGAACACCGCGGTCGCCGCGTAGAGCGACACGGCGAGCCGCCGCCGCTCCATCAGGTCGCCGAGCGGCACCAGCAGGATCAGCCCCAGCGCGTACCCGACCTGTGCGGCCGTCACCAGCAGCGCCGCCGACGATGGCCCGATCCCCAGCTTCCGGCCGATCACGTCGAGCAGGGGCTGCGCGAAGTAGTTGCCCGCGACCGCCAACCCGGTCGCCACCGACATGAGCAAGAGCAGCCCTCGCGACAGGCCGCCGTCCGTGTGAGGTCTCATCGCCGTCATGGCCCCAGCCTCGGTGAGGGGACATCAATGAGTCCAACGCATGTTTTTCATCGGACCGATCGTGTTTCACGATTGATCCATGGAGCTTCAGCAGATGCGCTACGTCGTCGCCGTCGCGGAGACGAGCAACTTCACCCGCGCCGCCGAGCAGTGCATGGTCGTCCAGTCCGCGCTGAGCCACCAGATCGCCCGGCTGGAACGTGAACTCGGCGCCAAGCTGTTCGACCGCACCAGCCGCCGCGTCCGGCTGACCCCCGCCGGCGAGGCGTTCCTCCCCGCGGCCCGCCAGGCTCTCGAGGCCGCCGACCGAGCCCACGCCGAGGTGTCGGCCGCCCTCGGCGAGATCCGCGGCCGGCTCGCCATCGGCGCCATCCCCACCGTCACGGCGGTCGATCTGCCGGCCGCGCTGAAACAGTTCCACCTGCGGCATCGGCAGGTGCGGATCAGCCTCCGCTCGGGCGCGAGCGAGGAGCTGATCGAACGGGTACGGCAGGGCACCCTGGACGTCGCCTTCCTCGGGCTTCCCCTGGGCGCACCCCCCAAGGGCGTCCGCGGCCGCGAACTGGCGCGCGGCGACCTCGTCGCCATGGTGGCGCCCGACCACCCGCTGGCGGACAAGGAACGCGTGGACCTGCACCGACTGTCGGATGAACCGTTCGTCGACTTTCCCCTGGGCAGCGCCGCGCGGGCCCAGTCGGACGAGGCGTTCGCGGCGGCCGGAGTCCGGCGGGAGGTTGCCTTCGAAGTGACGACCGTGGACTTCATGGCCCGCCTGATCCGGCAGGGCCTGGGCATCGGGATGATGCCCGCCGCCTTCGTCTCCGACCTCCCCGATCTGCGGGTCCTCCAGCTTCGCGACGCTCCCGCCCGCATGGAGCACCTCATCTGGAGTCGCTTCCCACCGTCCCCTGCCGCCGCGGCGTTCCTTTCCGCCCTCGGCATCTCGGCGGCGGAACCCTCAGGGGGCTCACGGGAGGACGGGTGAACGAACGACGCTCAGCGGCAGGTGGCGGCGACCGTGTCGGCGACCTCGATCGTATGATCCGGGTAGTTGTCGTAGATCTGCAGGTCGATGGTGCCATTCTTGGTCGGCCCGAAGGTAATCGTTATCGCGCCGCCCCGATTGGCGAACTGGTCCGCCCGGACGTTGCCACCGATGCGATTCTGGGGGAAGTGCTTGCCGGGAAGCGTGTCCCAGGCCTGGTAGGTCACGTTCCTCGCGGTAATGGCGGTTGAATTCGGAATATAAATTTTGAAGGTGCAGGTCTTGCCGACGCCGGGCTTGAACACCCAGTTCGCCCCATTGCTGTTGTCGGTCGTCCGGTGGGTCAGGGCCTCTCCGCAGTTGCCGGTCGCGCTGCCCGGGAGAGGCGTCCAAGAACCGGTGGTGTCGATCGGAATGGCGGGACCCGTTGCACACGATGGTCCGGACGTCGCGGTCCAGGCTTGTGGCGATGGTGTCGTCGTGCTGTGGTGCCTGGCATCCGCACCGTTCGCTCCGGACGATGACATCTCATCGGCGGCGAAGGCGGCTGCGGCGGCCAGGACCACGATCACGGCGGCACCGAGACCAAGGCGCAGGAACGGCCCGTGAAAGCGCGTCCGCGGCGGGACCGGTGACGGCGGGTCATCGTCCGCCGTCACCGGTTCTGGTCCGGCGGGCGAGCCGTCGGGGCCCTGCGCCAGGTCGGGGATCAGGTCCGGGTGGTGGGCCTGGAGCTCGGCGTGCAGCCTGGTCCAGCGCTCCCGCCACTCGCCGGTGTCGCCGCCGCAGGCCCTGACGAACGCGAGGGTGACGTCCAGGCTCGGCAGCCGGCGACCGGCGGCGGCCACCGACAGGACGGAGGCCGAGTAGTGCGCTTCGTCGGCGAGCTTTCGGTAGGTCGGCGCACCGGGCGCGTTGACGCGCAACGCGCGGAGCGCGAGGGCGAACTCCTTCAGGGGCCCGTCCGGAACCGGCGCCTCTCGCCTGCCCATCGCCACCTCGATCGCAGAGTCCAGGGCCGCCTCGCACCGGGCGAGGCGATTGACTCACCGTATTGATCGTTGTCGAGCCGGGTCAACGGCCGGTAATGGCCGACAGCGGAAAAGCCGGCGCCAACCCGACAGCTCGACAGTAGACACTGTCTACGGTGACTGGTAGACAGTGTCTATGGAGTCGGAGGAACCTCTTCGGGACCGGCTGGTCGATGTCGGTGTGGAGCTGGTGCTGACCGAGGGCGTCGCGTCCCTGGGGCTGCGGGAGATCGCCCGCAGAGCGGGCGTGTCGCACGGCGCGCCTCGCCGGTACTTCCCCACTCACCAGGCGTTGCTGTCGGCGATCGCCCGGCGCGGATTCGCCGATCTGGCCGGGCGGTTCGCCGAGGCCGTCGACGAGGCCGCGTCACCGCGGACACAGTTGCGGGCGCTGGCCTCCGCGTACGTCCGGTACGCGCAGGAGCGCCCCGGCATGTTCGAGCTGATGTTCCGGCACGATCTGCTGCGTGGACAGGCGCGCGCGGCCGGCCGACCCCAACTGCGGGAGGCGACCCTGCCGCTGTTCGGCCGCATCGTCGAACTCGTCACCCGCTGCCGGGAACAGGAGGACCAGGGCCCGCAGGACGTCCCGGCGGCGGTGACCGCGGTCGCGTTGTGGGCGAACGTGCATGGCCTGACCCAGCTGTGGGGGTGGGGCAGCATCGGGCTGGCGCTGGGCGAGGACGACTCTCCGCGGACCGGCAACCGGCTCGACCAGCTCATCGACGCGGTCATCGACGCCCACCTGGGCGCGGCGGACGCGTGAGCGACGTGGTCCGGCGACGTCTGGCCCTGGCGACCAGCGCGGCGGGCGCGATGCTGGTCGCCTTGGACGGCACCGTGCTGGTCATGGCCCAGCCCAGCATCCGGCACGACCTCGGCGCCAGTGTGGCGCAGACGCAGTGGACCAGCACCGGCTACCTGCTCGCCGTGGCCGCGTTGCTGGTCGTCGCCGGACGCCTGGGCGACAGGTACGGCCATCGGCGGCTGCTGCTGTGCGGCGTGCTCGGTTTCGCGGCGGCCTCGGGCGGGATCGCGTTCGCGCCGGGCATCGGCTGGGTGATCGGTCTTCGCGTGGTGCAGGGAGTGTTCGGTGCCCTGCTTCAGCCGGCGACGCTGGCGTTGCTGCGTCTGGCCTACCCGGCGGACCGGCTCGGTACGGCGGTCGCCGTCCGTACCAGCGCCATCGGGGTCGCCTGTTCGGCAGGGCCGGTCCTCGGCGGTGTGCTGGTGGCGCACCTGGGCTGGCGCAGCGTGTTCGTCGTCAATGTGCCCGTCGGGCTGGCGATCGCCGCGGTCGCCATGGCGATGCCGGCGCCCGTACCGGCGCAGCGAGAGTCCGCGCGCCGCCGACCGGAGCGGCTCGATGCCGTGGGCGCGGCGCTGGTCGCGGGTGTTCTGGCCGTCTTGGTGTACACCCTGGTCGGCGTGCCCGCGCACGGCTGGACCGGCGGCCCGACGCCGGCAGGCCTGCTCTGCACCACGGCCGGCGCGGTACTCCTGGTCGTCCACGAACGCCGCACCGCCCAGCCGATCGTGCCGCCCGCAGTGGCGCGCTCGATCCCGGTGATGGCCGCCATGGCGCTTCTTCTCCTCACCGCCGGCGGCATGTTCGGAGCCCTGTTCGTGGCGACCTTCCTGCTCCAGGACATCCAGGGGCTCAGCCCCGTGTCGGCGGCGCTGCGCGTCCTGCCGCTGACGGTGCTCATGGTCCTCGGTGCGCCGCCGGCCGGCGTTGCGGTGCGCCGGTACGGGCCACGCCGCACCGCTGGCATCGGCTCGGCCCTGCTGTCCCTCGGCGTCCTCGGCATGTCCGATCTGACCTCGACCGGCACGTGGGCGGTGAGCGGCATGTGCTTCGCGCTGATGGGCGCCGGCTTCGCCGCCGTGATGGTCACCGCCACCGGCACCGTCGTCGGCGACGCCCCTGCCGGGTACGCCGGAGTCGTCGGCGGACTCAAGCAGACCGCCATGAACGTCGGCCCGACCCTCGGCATCGCGGTCGCGGCCATCTTGCTGCAGGCGGAAGGGTTCCTGACCTCTGGTTCCCTGCGGGCGGCGTCCGCGTCCGCCCAGGCGACACGACCGGCGCTGCTGGGATTGACCGCCGTCGCCGCGCTCGGGCTGCTCCCCGCCCTGCTGCTGCCCACGCGTTCGGCTGCCGCTCCCGGGCGTCCCGAGCAGACCGGCTCGCACCTGTCGCGTCCGTGCGGACAGGTGCGAGGCCGTCGGCGTCGGGTCAGGTGAAGTTGACGCCCTCCATGCTGGGCTGGATCGTGCCCAGGGTGAGGGAGTCGCAGATCGGCGGCCGCCGACCGCCCAGGCCTTTGTACGTGAGCGGGATCCAGGTGCTGTGCCAGGCGACGCCGAGCCCCGAAGTGGTGCCACAGTCCGGGCCGGTGTGCCACTTCATCCCGGCGAAGGCCGATCGGCCAGGGCGCAGCGTGATGGTGCTGCCGCGGCCGGGGTAGTTGGTCCGCGTCGCGGGAAGCGGCGTGTAGTTCGGGCCGCCGGTACCGATCGGCGCCCATCCGGCCGGAATCAGACAAGTCTCACTCGACCTGTTGGTCAGAATGAGCGTGCCGTTTCCCTGCTCCTCGGACATGGAATTCTGAACCTGAATCTCGGCGTGGATTTCAGAGCCCATGCAACTCGGTGTATCGCCCTGACCGGCGGTCGTCGGCCTGCTGCGCGTGCGGCCGCTTCCGGTCTTGCCGGAGGAGGAGGTCGGCGCCGCCGACGCGGTCGGGGCGGACGACGACTCCGGTGAATTCCCCGACGCCGACGCGTTTCCGCTGAAGTTACAGGCGCTGAGCGAGAGAACGACCATTCCGCCACCACAGGCGAGAACAGCGGCGGTACGCAGACGCTTGAGCTCCATTGGTACGACCTCCTCGTGCATTTACTCATTTGCGAAACCACTTGATTGGATGTCGCCAATGGGAGCACGAGTTCGCCGTAATACCGAACTGATTTGTCCCACCCACCGTGAGGGTTGTCACACGAACTTCCGCCGTAGGCCGCCACTGCGCCCGGCCCGTCGTCTCCTGAGGCCACGTGCCGGCGAGCACGGCGGCGTCCTGCACGCCGAGGGAGGCATCGACCCGTCAGAACGGATGGCGACCGCCGGGGCGACCTGGAACCGAGTTGCCGGAAGTGACGTCTTAGCCCTGCTTCGTAATCATGAACCGGTACGATCTTCCGGACATTGACGCATCTGGGGAGTGGGTCACCCGTGCAACCCCCGCAGCCACCGTACAGCGGTCAGCCGCCCTCCTACGGGCCTCCGGCCGGCCCGCCCGGACCCCCGGGATGGGGGCCTCCGGGTCCGCCGCAGCGGCCGAACAACAACGCGGCGGTCGTCATCATCATCGTCGTCGCGGCCTTCGTGGTGCTGATCGGCGGCGGCGGCATCCTGTTGTTGGCATTCGACGTCGGCTCTTCGGGGCACAGGGTGGCGATCGCGAGCCCCACGGTGCCGGACTTCCCGACGCCGCCCACCTACAGCCCGCCGACGATGCCCAGCTATACGCCGTACTCTCCGCCTGACACGTACTCACCGCCGCCTCAGCACTGGGGAGCCATTGCCGTGGCGAGCGATGGCAGCACCGGCAAGGCCTGGGACTACACTTCCCCGTCCGCCGCCCAACGGCGAGCGATGAATGAGTGCCCCCGCTCCAGCTGCAAGGTCCTGACGACATTCGTCAACGGCTGCGGCGCCATCGCGTACAACTCCAGCACCAACAGGTACTGGGGCGGTCATGGCGACACCCGGAGCGAAGCCGAGAGCAACGCCATCTCCAACGCGGGCGGCGGCCGCTGGACCACCTGGGTGTGCACCACCACATAGGGAGCCCCGCGCCGCCCGGTGTCGGAATACGGCTGGGAGGTGTCCGGTGGATCTTGTTCGTAGCGAGTGTCTCGCAGCCGGACGGAGATCCACCGGGCACCCCTAGGGGACTGCGTCCTCGTGGTCGCCGGGGACGACGAGACCGGACTCGTACGCGAAGACGACGGCCTGTGCCCGGTCCCGCAGGTCCAGCTTCGTCAGCAGATTGCTGACGTGGGTCTTGACCGTGTGCTCGGTGACCACGAGATCCGCCGCGATCTCGGCGTTGGACCGGCTGCGCGCGAGCAGCCGCAGCGTCTCCATCTCCCGATCGGTCAGCTCGCCGAGGCGCTGCCGTAGCCGGGGCCGCGCCTGCCCCCGCCCGACGAATTCGGCGATCAGGCGCCGGGTGATCGCAGGGGCCAGCAGCGACTCGCCCTCGGCGACCAGGCGGACCGAGCGTACGAGGTCGTCACGCCGCACGTCTTTGAGCAGAAAGCCGCTGGCTCCGGCGCGCAGGGCGTCGTAGACGTACTCGTCGACGTCGTACATCGTCAGGACGAGAACCTTGGCGTCCGTCCTCCGGCACACCTGCGCGGTGGCCTCGACGCCGTCCACGCCCGGCATCCGGATGTCCATGAGCACCAGATCCGGCTCCAGCTCGACCGCCTTCGCGACGGCCTCGGCGCCGTCGGCCGCCTCGCCGACCACCGTGATGTCGTCATGGGCATTGAGGATCATCGCGAAGCCGCCGCGGAACAGATCCTGGTCGTCGGCTACGAGCACACGCAGCATGCCGTCATCCGATCGGCAGCGTCGCGGTGAGGGTGAACCCCCGGTGCCCCGGCCGGACGGCCAGCCGGCCGCCGCAGGCCGTGACCCGCTCGCGCATCCCGATCATGCCGTGTCCTTCCCGTAGCTCCCGCGCGCCCCGGCCGTCGTCGGCGACCTCGATCTCCAGGGTCTCACCGGACCAGCGGAGCCGTACGCGGACGGTCCTCGCTCCCGCGTGCCGGATCGTGTTGGTCAGCGCCTCCTGGATGATCCGGTACGCGGCGATGTCCACGTCGGCGGGAAGACGCCGCGGCTCACCGCGCACGTCCGTGGAGGCGTCCAGGCCCGCCCGGCGGGCGTTGTCCAGCAGGGTAGCCAGCGCGTCGAGCCCCGGCTGCGGCCCGGGACCACCGGCGCCGTGGTGCGCGTCGCTTCCGCGCAGCGCGCCGAGGATCAGGCGGAGCTGACCGACCGCGTCCCGTCCGGCCTCCGCGATCCCCTCGAAGACCGCCTCGGCCTTCTCCGGGTGATCGCGTACGACCAGCGGACCGGTCTCCGCCTGGATCACCATGAGGCCGACCGAATGAGTCACGATGTCGTGCATGTCGCGGGCGATCCGGGTGCGTTCGCGTTCGACCGCGGCGACGCGTTCCTCGCGGACGCGACGTTCGCGCTCCCGTTCGGCGTTCCGGGCGGCCCGCCGGGCCCGCGCCCCGACGCCGACGGCGTACGCGGCGACGATCGCGGTGACGAGGTAGCGGTAGGTCTCCAGATCCTCGTGCGGGACGATGAGCGACACGGCCACGCCGACGGCCAGGCCCGCGAGGCCCCCGGCGCGTCGTACCGATGAGAGATCCCGCACCGCGAACGTGCAGGTCCACACGAGCACGCCGTACGGCAGCAGCAGCATCGGGGCGTGCGGCAACGACTTCGCCGCGATCGCGAGGATCGTCGTCGCGGAGCCCACGACCGCCCCGACGGTGAGAAGGGCGCGGCGCCGCCACAGCACCGGCACCGACATCAGGGCGGCGAGCACCATGAACCACCACGGCTGCCGGTGCGGGACGATCGCCGGCGTCACCGTCATCACGGTGACCACGGCGGCGATCGCGACGTCGGCCCGCGACGGATTGAGGATGTTCGCCCGCATGACCGGCTCCGAGGTGTGAGAGGGACCCGGAAAGAGTAGGCGCGCGGCATCCGCCGTCACCTCCCTCGCCCGGCCGATGGCCGTCTCACTCCTGCGAGCGAGACGGCTCGTCCGTGCGAACGGCAGGCGGATCGCTCGCTTCGGCGATGTGCGTCCAGGCCGGACCCGGGACCGTCGGTGCGGCTGAAGAAGGAGGCCGCACGATGAACTCACCGATTCGGCGTCTCGCCGTGGTGCTCGCCGCAACCGCGCTGTCGACGACGCTCTTCCTTTTCGGCACCGGGCTCACGCCGGTGCCCTGGCTCACCTGGCTCGCACCGCTGCCGGTGCTCGTCCTCGCCTCCCGCGTCGGCGCTCGCGCCGCGTTCTTCGCGGCGTCGGCCGCGTGGCTCGGCGGCGAGACGACGATGTGGGGCTACTTCCTGCACACCGTGCGGGTCCCGCCGGCGATGGCCGTCACGACGATCGTCGGATCGGCGCTGCTGTTCGGGCTGGTCGTTCTCCTGTGGCGGGCGCTGGTGCTGCGGGGGCGTCCGCTGACGGCCGCCGCGGTCGTGCCGGCGGCCTGGGTCGCCATCGAGTACGCGGTTTCGGTGGTGTCACCGAACGGGGCATGGTGGAGTCTGGCCTACACCCAGGCCGACGTCCTGCCCGTCCTGCAGACCGCCTCGCTCACCGGACCGTGGGGAATCACCTTCCTGCTCCTCGGAGTTCCCGCGGCCGCCGCCGCGCTCCTCACGCCGCGGGCGGCCGGGCGGATGCGGGTGGCGGTCACGGCTGCCGTCATCCTGGCCTTGACGGTCGGGTACGGCGCCTGGCGGCTGCGCACGCCGGACGGCGAAGGCGCCGAGAAGGTGGCGCTGCTCGCGACCGACCGGGACGGCTGGGTCCCGGTCGCCTCACCGGAGGGACGCGCCCTTCTCGGGCGGTACCTGGCGCGCATCCCGGACGTCGCCGCACGCGGCGCGCGGGTCGTGGTCATGCCGGAGAAGGCGTTCATCGCCGACGACGCGACGCTGCCCGCCCTGACGACACCGCTCGCACGGCTCGCGGCCGAGCGGCACGTCGACATCATCGCCGGGCTGATCCTCAAGCGGGCCGGCGTCCTCCGCAACACGGCCATCGACGTCCCTGCGGACGGAAGCCGGCCGGTCGAGTACTTCAAGCGCCATCTCATCCCCGGCCTGGAGAGCGACTTCCAGCCCGGGACCCGGAAGGCGTTCGTGCCGGGTTCGGGCTCCCGCTGGGGGATCGCCATCTGCTTCGATCTGGACCTGCCGGGCCTGGTGCGCGACTACCGCAAGAGCGGTGCGACCACGCTCTTCGTACCCGCTTGGGACTTCGACCGGGACCGCTGGCTGCACGGCCGGATGGCGGTGACCCGAGGAGTCGAGAACGGGCTGACCGTGGCCCGCGCGGCGCGGAACGGCGATCTGGTCGTGAGCGACGCACACGGCCGGATCCGGGCCGAGGCGCACAGCGCGGACGCGCCGTTCGTCTCCGTCGTCACCGCGCTGCCCACCCGCTCGGCCGACACGGTGTACACGAGGTTCGGCGACTGGTTCGCCTGGGCCTGCGCCCTCCTGTTCCTGTCCGGACTCGCGTCCCTCGCCCGGACTCGGCGCGCGGCGGGCACCCGCCCTTCGCCGCCCGCACGCGCCACCGTGCCGGACCCGTCGATGACGCGTTAGGCCTCAGGGTCGCGGCACGGTGACCGGGGCCTCGTGGCGGGCGAGGCCCCGTTAGATTCGCCCTATACCTGGATGGGGAGGATCCGCATGCCCAGCTTGCGCCCAGCGCTGTACGAGATGCTCGACGACCGGTTCCGGATGAGCGGTGATGATGACCTGGAGGTCCTGTACACCGGTTGCCGCTGGGCCGAGGGGCCGATCTACCTGCCCGCCTGGCGGCAGCTGATCTGGAGCGACATCCCCAATGACCGGATGCTGCGCTGGGACGAGGAGACCGGCGCCGTCAGCGTCTTCCGCCGCTCCGCCGGGCACACCAACGGCAACACCCTCGACCACCAGGGCCGGCTGATCACCTGCGAGCAGGGCAACCGCCGCGTGACACGGACCGAACACGACGGCACGGTCACGGTGCTGGCCGACCGCTGGCAGGGCAAGCGCCTGAACAGCCCGAACGACGCGACGGTCAAGTCCGACGGCTCGATCTGGTTCTCCGACCCGGACTTCGGCATCAGGAGCGACTATGAGGGCTATCGCGCGCAGAGCGAGATCGGCTCGAACAACGTCTACCGCATCGATCCCGCCACCGGCGAAGTGCGGCTGGTCGCCGACTGCTTCGGCGCCCCGAACGGCCTCGTCTTCTCGGCCGACGAACGGCGGCTCTTCGTCTCCGACACCCGGGCGGGCTTCATCCGGGTCTTCGACGTACGCGATGACGGCACTCTGTCGGACGGCGAGATCTTCGCCGAAGCCGCCGACCGTACGGCGGCCCGCTTCGACAACATCCGTTTCGACGACGCCGGCCGGCTCTGGGTGGCCGCGATGGACGACGGAGTGCACTGTTACGATCCCGACGGCACTCTGATCGGGCGGCTCGTCATCCCCGAGACGGTTGCCAACATCACCTGGGGCGGAGCCAAGCGCAACCGTCTCTTCATCGCCGCGCAGACCAGCCTCTACTCGGTGGTCCTGGGTGTCACGGGAACACACCCGACCGGACCGGGACGCAGGCCCTGGCTTAATTCGGAGTCCCATTGACTTCCTCCCCTCCCGAAGGAGGGGGAGTCCCGTCGGCCTTGGGGCCGATCCGGCTTACGCCGGGCGCCTCGCAGCGCGGGGTTTCTGCTTCAGCGCCGACTGCGGAAGGGAGGACCCTTGCCGTCTTACACCAGCTCCACAGACATCACCGGGACTGTTCCCGGCTACGGCTCGACCAGCCGCAAGGAGGTTCTTGGCCGCGTTGATGTCCCGGTCATGCCGGGTACGGCAGCCCGGACACGTCCAGCGCCGGGTCGAAAGGCTCAGCTCAGCGAGCAGATGCCCGCAAGCCGAGCAGGTCTTGGAGGAGGGGTACCAGCGGTCGATCACGATGAGGGTGCGTCCGGCGCGTTCGGCCTTGTACTCAAGCTGCCTGCGGAACTCCCCCCACCCCGCGTCCATGATGACGCGTGCCAGCTTGTGGTTCTTGACCATGTTGGTGACCGCGAGGTCTTCGATGACGATCGTGTCGGCCCGGCGGATCAGGTTGGTGCTGGTGCGGTGCAGGAAGTCGGCGCGGGCGTTGCGGACCTTGCGGTGGGCGCGGGCGACCTTGGCCTTGGCCTTGCGCCGGTTGGCGCTCCCGCGCTGGCAGCGGGCCATGCGCCGCTGATAGCGGGCCAGGTTGCGGGCCTTGCGCTCCAGGTGGCGGGGGTTGGCGATGCGTTCCCCGTCGGAGGTGACCGCGAAGTCCTTGATCCCGAGATCGACGCCGATGGCGTGCCCGACCTCGTCCACGGGCTCGGGCGCTTGAGTGTCGATGGCGAACGTCACGTACCAGCGGCCGTCCGGATCTCGGGAGATGACGACCATGGTGGGATTGAGCGTGGCGGGGTCCACGTCGAAGGACCATACGAACCTCAGCGGCGTGGTGGTCTTGGCCAACTGCAGCTCGCCGTTCTTCATTCGGAACGCCGAGCGGGTGTAATGCGCAGACTGCCGGGCGTTGCGGTTCTTAAAACGCGGGTACTTGGCGCGGCCGGCGAAGAAGTTCGCGAACGCCGCGTGCTGATGCCGCAGCGTCTGCTGCAGCGGAACCGACGACACCTCGGACAAGAACGCCAGGTCCTCGGTCTTCTTCCACGCCGTCAAAGCAGCGTCGGTCTGCTTGTAAGAGGTCTTGCGGCCACGCTCGTGATACGCCGCGTGGCGTTCGGCAAGGGTCTTGTTCCACACGAGACGCACGCACCCGAACGTGCGGTTGAACACCGCCGTTTGTTCGGGGTCCGGGTAGGCCCGGCACTTGTACGCCGTACGCATGACCGTGAACTTACAGACGTTGTGTGCGCACGTAAAGCAGTTCGTCGAATTGCGGTGAATTCCGTTTTTGGACCGTCCCACCTCGGCCGGGACGGTTCTGGCAGAGCCCAAATCCCTCCCCGGCTTGGAGGCCGGGGCATCCTTCGGAGGACTGGGTGAACTTCTGGTCGATCTATCAACACGGCTTCGCGCGGATCGCCGCGTGCACCGGCCACGCCGCCATCGCCGACCCGTCCGCCAACGCGGACGCGGTGCTGCGGCAGGCTCGCCGATGCGCGCAGGAGGGGGTCGCCGTCGCGGTCTTCCCGGAGCTCTGCCTGACCGGCTATTCGATCGAGGACCTCCTCTTGCAGGACGCGGTGCTCGACGAGGTCGAAGAGGCGCTCGAGACCGTGGTGGCCGGGTCGGCGGAGCTGATGACGGTACTCGTCGTCGGCGCCCCGCTGCGTCATCGCCACCGGATCTACAACTGCGCGGTGATCGTGCACCGCGGCCGGATCCTCGGCGTCACGCCCAAGTCCTTCATCCCGAACTACCGGGAGCTCTACGAGCGGCGGCAGATCGCCGCAGGCGACGACGAGCGCGGCGGGACGATCCGCCTCGGCGGCGCGACCGTTCCGTTCGGCGTCGACCTGCTCTTCGCGGCGGAGGACGTCCCCGGCCTGGTGCTGCACGTGGAGATCTGCGAGGACATGTGGGTGCCGGTGCCGCCGAGCGCCGAGGCGGCGCTGGCCGGCGCGACCGTCCTCGCCAACCTCTCGGGCAGCCCGATCACGGTCGGCCGGGCCGAGGACCGGCGCCTGCTGTGCCGCTCGGCGTCCGCGCGCTGCCTCGCCGCCTACGTCTACGCGGCGGCCGGCCTGGGCGAGTCGACCACCGACCTGTCCTGGGACGGCCAGACCATGATCTACGAGAACGGCGTCCTGCTGGCCGAGACCGACCGGTTCCCGCTCGGCGACCAGTACGCGGTGGCCGACGTGGACCTCGACCTGCTGCGGCAGGAGCGCCACCGGATGGGCACCTTCGACGACAACCGCCGCGTCCACGCCGCGCGTACCGGAGGCTTCCGGCAGGTGGAGTTCCGGCTCGACCCGCCGATGACGAACCTCGGGCTGAAACGCCGGGTCGAGCGGTTCCCCTTCGTGCCGGCCGACCCCGACCGCCTCGCCCAGGACTGCTACGAGGCGTACAACATCCAGGTCGCGGGTCTGCAGCAGCGGCTGTCGGCGATCGGCGACCCGAAGGTCGTCATCGGGGTGTCCGGCGGCCTCGACTCCACGCACGCGCTGATCGTCGCCGCCCGGGCGATGGACCGTGCCGGCCGCCCTCGCAGCGACATCCTGGGCTTCACCCTGCCCGGCTTCGCGACCAGCGAGCACACCAAGGAGAACGCCCACAAGCTGATGCGCGCGCTCGGCGTCACCGCGGCCGAGCTCGACATCGCACCGACCGCACGGCTCATGCTCGAGGAGCTCGGCCACCCGTTCTCCTCCGGCGAGCCGGTGTACGACATCACCTTCGAGAACGTCCAGGCCGGGCTGCGCACCGACTACCTGTTCCGGCTGGCCAACCAGCGCGGGGGCATCGTGCTAGGCACCGGTGACCTGTCCGAGCTGGCGCTCGGCTGGTGCACCTACGGCGTCGGCGACCAGATGAGCCACTACAACGTCAACTCCGGGGTGCCGAAGACGCTCATCCAGCACCTGATCCGCTGGGTCGTCGGCAGCGGGCAGTTCGACGAGGAGACCGGCGAGACGCTGGCCGCGATCCTCGACACGGAGATCAGCCCGGAGCTCGTGCCGGGCGAGGAACTGCAGTCCACCGAGTCCAAGATCGGCCCGTACGCGCTGCACGACTTCACGCTCTTCCACGTGCTGCGCCACGGCTTCCGGCCGTCGAAGATCGCCTTCCTGGCCTGGCACGCCTGGCACGGCCGGGCCGCGGGCGCCTGGCCGCCCAACTTCCCCGAGTCCAAGCGGGCGGCCTACGACCTGCCGGAGATCCGGCACTGGCTGGAGGTCTTCTGCCGCCGCTTCTTCGGGTTCGCGCAGTTCAAGCGGTCGGCCATGCCGAACGGGCCGAAGGTCTCGGCCGGCGGCTCCCTCTCACCGCGCGGCGACTGGCGCGCGCCGTCCGACAGTACGGCGCGGGCCTGGCTGCGCGACCTCGCCCGCTGGGACATTCCCGACGCCGACCGGTAGGTCCGTTCACGACTGGTCAGCGGGCGGATACAGGGCGTCGTCGCTAGGCGTCCCGCTTGCGGAAGGCGACGAACGCCGTTATCAGCATTTTCGCGACGCAACTGGCCATGACGGCGAGCCCGGCCCAGGGAGCCGGCAGCGCCGGGTCATGGTGGCCGGTGATGATCTGGCCGCCCGCGATGGGCGGCCAGTATTTCGTCACCCAGTCGCCGAGCGCCCCGGGCAGAGCCGGCGCGAACGCCTGCACGATCAGCATCGTGCCGAACAGCGTCGTCACCGTCGCCGTCGTGCTACGGAGCACCGTCCCGATCGCGAACCCGAACAGGCCGGCGAGCATCAGATAGAGCCCACCGCCAAGAATGCCGCGTAGCGCCGAAGGATCGGACAGGTGGAGGTGCGGGGTGCCCGCGCCCGCCAGCGCCGCCTGCCCGACGAGGAAGCCGCTGAAGGACACCAGCAGCCCGACCGGCAGTGTGACCGCCATCAGGACCGTGGCTTTGGCGGCCAGAACCCGGGCCCGGCGCGGCACGGCCGCCAGCGTGCTGACGATCGTGCGGGCACCGTACTCGGAGGTGATCACCAGACCGCCCAGCAGACCGAGCGTGATCTGCGCCAGCAGATAACCGCGCAGGCTGGTGGCCAGTGGGTCGAATGCGGCCCGGTCGGCGGCCGTCATGGTCGCGTATTCGCGCCCGGCGGACGTGCCGTTCAGCGCGGCGAGACCCACACCGATCGCCAGGGTGCCGAGGACGATGTAGACCGTCGACCGCATGGTACGGATCTTGATCCACTCGGCCTTCAGGCAGTGCAGGAACATCGCCCCGCGGCGGGGCATTCGGTACCCCTGCGGCCGGACCTCGCCGTAGCGTTTGGTGAGTCCGCGGACTTCGATCATCATGACTCCAGAGCCGATCGTGTACGTGGTGCGCGCCGTCGTCGCGCACCACCTCACAGTGATCCGCTCCTCTGGGACAGATCTGTACGAGTCTGGGAGCGCCATGTGAATAAGGAGCCCCATCCGCCGGAAACCGCAGGCCGCGGCGCCCAGCGGTCGGAAACTCCCAGAAACTCACATGAAAATTCCGGTCCTTCAGGGTCGGGAGGACGGCGAAGGAGCGGACAGTGGCCAAGACCTACCGTGTCGGAGCCGGCACGAAGTTCATCAATGGCGTTTTCGGGGTGATGACCCGCCTCGGACGGGGCAAGAGCTACCGGCACATACTGACCGTGCGGGGCAGGAAGACCGGCGAACCGCGCTCAACCCCGGTCGACGTCATGCGGAACGGTGACCAGCGATGGCTGGTGGCCGCCTACGGCGTCAGCAACTGGGTGCGTAATGCTCGTGTCGCGGGAGAGGTTCAGCTCGCCCGCGGGCGGTATCGGGAGACTTTGCGCGTCGTCGAGGTGGCCCCCGAGGAGAGCGTTCCCGTCCTTCGGCAGTACCTGCGGGAGGTCCCCATCACCCGCGCGTACTTCGACGTCACGCTCGAATCGACCGACGAACAGTTCGTCGCCGAGGCATCGCGCCATCCGGTGTTCCGTCTGATCTCCGATTAGCCTGCGGTCAGGGCCCGCTGCATGAGCACCGTGTCGATCCAGCGGCCGTGTTTGTGACCGACGCCGGTCAGCCGGCCGGCGTGGGTGAAGCCGAACCGCTCGTGCAGCGCGACCGAGGCCCGGCTTCCGCTGTCCGCGATGACCGCGATCATCTGGCGCATGTCCGCCTGGGCGCACCGGTCCACCAGGGCGCCGAGCAGCGCGCTCCCAAGGCCCCTGCCGGTCAGGTCCGGGGCGAGATAGATCGAGTTCTCCACCGTGTGGCGGTAGGCTGGCTTGGGACGCCATGGCGTGGCGTAGGCGTACCCCGCCACGTCGCCGGACGATTCGGCGACCAGGAAGGGCAGGCCACGGGCGGTGAGGTCGTCGAGCCGCTGCCGCCAGTCGACGACCGTCGGCGGGGTCTGCTCGAAGGTGATCACGGTGTGGGAGACATAGTGCGCGAAGACCTCGGCTATGGCCTTCAGGTCCGCCTGGACCGCGGGGCGGATGACCACCTGGGGAGCTGTCACGGCGCGCTCGTTTCTCTATAGCGAAATCTACTGACATTATAGAGGAATGCTGGATCTCGTGGTGTTGGGCAGGCTCATCCAGGCGTTGCGGCACGACCGGAGCCTGACCCTTCAGCAGTTGGCCGAAGCGGCGGACGTGAGCGTGAGCATGCTGTCCTCGGTCGAGCGCGGGCAAAAAGCGCCCACGATCGTGGTTCTCGCCCGCATCGCGGACGGCCTCAATGTGCCTCTCGCCGATCTCGTCGCTCAGCCCGACGACAACCGGGTCATCGTGCGCCGCGCCGCCGACCAGGACGGCATCGACGAACGCGGCGGGTGGCGGCGGACGATCCTGTCACCCGTCGTGCCGGGAGTGAACTTCGAATGGATCCGCACGACGCTGCCACCGGACTGCGACGCCGGCCGCTTCCCGGCGTACGCCCCGGGCTCCCACGAGTACATCGTCGTCGAGTCCGGCACCCTCCGGCTGACCATCGCCGACACGGCCATCGACCTGAACGAGGGCGACTCGGCCTACTTCGCCGCGGACGTCACGCACGCCTACGCCAACGCGGGCTCCACACCGTGCACCTACTACGTCGCCGCACTCATCATGCGTCCCCGCGCAGCCCACCCGCGCACCCGAGAAGCCACCATGCCCGACCGGAGGTAGCCGCCACCTGACCCAGCCGGCCGACTCCCGCACCAAGAGCCGGCCGCCGGCCAGGTCTAGACGTCGTTCCACCTGTAGATCGACAGGTGCGCCTTCTTCGCGATCGGGGTCCACAGCGCGACGACCCGCCGTTTGGCGGGGCCGGCCTGGTTGTCGGCGACGATTGCCCGCCGCTGGTCATCGGTCTGCGGCGCGTTCTGCGTGCCGCATCCCCGCACCGCCACCTGCTGGGCGTACGCGAGGTGGGCCTGGTCGGAGTCGAGCGAGGACTGGTAGGCGTCGACGATGGCCTGCCGCAGCTCGGCGCCCTGCGGCAACCGGTCGACCCGCAGGGTCCTCGCCTGGGCCAGTTCCCGCCCGCGGTCCCCGACGAGCTGCTCGAACGCCGGAACTGTGGCGGCGACGTCGGCACAGGTCGTGGAGTTCCCGGTCAGCGGGTTCCCCGCCGCCAGGTGCGAGCCCAGAAGCTCGTTGACCGCCTTGGCCTGGGTGGCGTCAGGTCCTCGATGGGCGATGCCGCGAACCGCCATCGTCGCCGCGACGGCCACGGCGGCGACCGCCACGGAACACACGATGACCACGCGCCGCCTCCGGCGGCCCGGCCTCGCCGCGCCGGGCGTCTCGCCGGACGCGGGCCCCTGAGGCGGCGCCTGTCGGGACAGCGGCGAGGTGTCAGGGCCGGAGTCACCGGGCGCCGGCGCCATGGTGGTCCCGGACGGTACGTCCGCCGCGCTCCGGTGCGCGCCGAGTGCCCCGCTCGCCAGGACCGGAGCGGTCCTCGTGGGGTCGGCGAGCGCGGTGCCTTCGACCAGCATGACCGCGGTGGCCGGCTCAAGGGCATCGCCGGCGGGCATGGCGACCGCCTGGCTGCGCCGGAGAAGACGGAGCAGCACCTGCTGGGCCGATGGGCGATCGTCGGGGTTCTTAGCCAGGCAGGCGACGACGAGATCGCGCAGCGGCCTCTCCAGGCCGCCGAGGAAGGGCTCATGGGTCAGGATGCGGGAGGCGACGGCCTCGAGCGTGTCATTGCCGAATGGCGGGTGCCCGCAGGCCGCGTAGGTGACGGTCGACGCCCAGGCGAAAACGTCGGTGGCGGTCGTGATGAGACCGTCGGTGAGTTGCTCGGGCGCCATGTACGGCGGGGTGCCGAAGATCCGGCCGGGCGCCGTGGTGCCGGCGTTCAACGCGCGCGCGATACCGAAATCGATCACCCGCGCCCCGTCCGGGCCGATCAGGACGTTGTGCGGTTTGAAATCGCGGTGCACGATCCCGGCGTCGTGGATGGCGACGAGCGCGGTCGCGGTCGCGATCGCCAGCCGCTCCAGATCGGCGCCGTCCCGCGGCCCCTTCTCCGATATCAGCCGCTGCAGGGACGGGCCGTCGACGTACTCGCTGACGATGTACGGGGTGTCGCCGGTCACGTCGGCGTCCACCACCTGCGCCGTGCAGAAACGAGCGACCTTCTTCGCCGCCGCGACCTCCCGTACGAATCGGGCGCGCGCCGCGTCGTCGATCGCCAGGTCCTGCCGGAGCATCTTCACCGCGAGGCGCTGCGGGGACGCATCGGAATCGTCGGCCCGTCGTGCCAGGTAGACGACGCCCTGGCCACCCGCCCCCAGACGTCCCAACAGCTCGTACGGGCCGAGACACCGTGGGTCGCCGGGCAACAGAACTCGACTGGTCACCGCGCGATCCTCCACACCGCCGAAACATCCTGCTCGATCGAGAAATCCGGTGAGCACTTCAGGCACCCGAGATCGTCTCCCGATGGCGGGTCTGACGCTGACTCGGTGAGGGCCGTTCGGCCGCCTCCGATAACAAAATGATCTCTGGAGTGGCCGCGGCGTGATCGATGGCCGCCCGGTCGCCTTCGCCAGGTGGCCGCTCGGCCTGCGGTTCACCCCGGACGAGGCGGGGTCAGTCGGCGTAGCGTCCGACGAGCTCGGCGCCGATGCGGGCGAGTTCGTGCCGGACGGAGCGGGGTTCGACGACTTCGACCAGCGCTCCCCAGCCGGCGAGGTGGCGGGCGATGTCCAGAGGCGTCGGAGCGGCGAGGCGGACCCGTACCCGCCCGTGGTCGGGTTCGCCGTCGAGGTGGCAGTGCCGTCCGAACCGGTCGCGCAGGATCGGCACGAACCGCTCCTCGATGAGCACCGTCGCCCAGGTGCGCGACCGCCGCTGTTCGATCTCGTCGACGACCTCCTGCCAGGCGGCGGTGAGGGCGAAGTCGTCGGGGCGTTCGGCGGGCTCGTCGGTCGGTTCGGCCTCGATGATCCGGTCGACGCGGAACGTCCGCCGTCCTCGGTCGGTCCCCGCGAGCAGGTACCAGACGTCGTCCTTGTCGATCAGGCCCCACGGGTCGACCAGCCGTACCGTCGGTTCCCCGGTGCGTCCGGCGTAGGTGAGGCGGACCTTGTGGCGGTGGATCACGGCGGTCTGCAGCAGGTCGACCGTCGCGGGCCGGGGACGGTCGCGTTCGCCCCACCGGACGGGGTCGACCATCGTCGCGTCGGTGGCGGCCTGGGCGTCGGCCCGGAAAGTCCGGGGCAGGGCTCCCATCAGCTTGCGCAGCGCCGCTCTCGCCGCGGGCGAAACGGCCGCGGTGGGGCCGACGAGCAGGAAGAGCGCCTGCGCCTCGGCCGCCGTCAGACCACTGAGGTCGGTGCGGGCACCACCCACCAGGGACCAGCCGCCGCCGCGACCGGGCTGTGGATAAACGGGAACGCCCGCCGCCGCGAGCGCCTCCAGGTCCCGGCGGGCGGTGGCGACCGACACCTCGAGTTCGGCGGCCAGGTCGGCCGCGGTCACTCGGCCACGGGTCTGCATCAACAGCAGAACGGCCACGAGACGGTCGGCGCGCATGACCAGAATTCTCCATCAAAGTGCTCAGTAGATGAGCACTTTGATGCGGAGGATGGGCGATGTCCCCCAAGGAGCGACCAACAGGAGGGAACCGCCCGATGCTGCGAGGCCTCACCACCGTCAGCTTCTACGCCGACGACGTCACCGCCGCCGCCCGCTGGTACACCGAACTGCTCGGCGTCGAGCCGTACTTCACGCGCCCGATCGAGGGCACGCTCGCCTACGCCGAGTTCCGCGTCGGCGACTACGAGCACGAGCTCGGCATCATCGACCGCCGCTTCGCCCCCCGTCCCCGCCCGGATGAGGCCGGCGGCGCGGTCACCTACTGGCATGTGGACGACGTCGAGGCCGCCTTCGCGCGGCTGCTGTCCCTGGGCGCCACGGCGTACGAGAAGCCGGTCGAGCGCGGTCCCGGATTCGTCACCGCCTCCGTGGTCGACCCGTTCGGTAACGTCCTCGGCGTCATGTACAACCAGCACTACCTGCAGATCGTGGGCCGATAGAGGAGCATCTCGAGCGACGGCACGAGTCGCTCGAAGCGGGTGCGACGGCTTGGCCGCGAAGCCGTGCGCACGCCGCTCCTCGACGAGCGGCCCGAAGGCCGTCGCCGAAGCCTGCCGCGTCGCCCCCGGCGGAACACCGACACGGAAGCCGTGGTGGACGCGGTCAGGCGGCCCTGGAACCTCGGGGTGGGGCGGTCAGCGCGTACACGACGATGACGCAGAACGCGATGACGAGCACCGACCACACCGGGAATGCTCGGAGGAAGACCAGATGGCCGAGTGCCGCGAGGACGGCCAGCACCACGCCGGCCGCGCGCGCCCACATCCGGCCGGCGAGGATGCCGGCTCCGACGATGATCTGGACCGCCCCGAGGATCAGCCAGATCCACCCCCACGTGGTGAAGTTGAGAAAGAGGATGTCGCGGTCGGTCACCATGTAGTAGTCCGACCGCAACAGCGCGACCAGTCCGTCGATCAGGTTGAAGAACCCGGTCACGATCACCAGGATGCCGGCGAACGTCAGCCATCCCGAGGTGAGCGTCATGCGCGGCGTCGTCATGGCCCGACCTCCCTTGGAGCGGCGGCTCGCGGGTCGATCGGATCCGACTCGGCCCATCACCGAGAGCAGACATTCCCGTACGTGAGCGCAGGTCAAACGCGGCGCACCACTACCGTGATCAGGTCATATGCGGCAATTTGCCGGATCTTGGCAGCCGGTCAGCGGTAGGCGGACAGGCCCGTGATCGCCTCGCCGAGCACCAGCGTGTGGATCTCCTGGGTTCCCTCGTACGTCAGGACGGACTCGAGGTTGGTCATGTGCCGGATCACGGGGTACTCCAGCGTGACGCCGTTCGCGCCGAGGACCGAGCGGGCCTCGCGGGCGACGTCCAGCGCGGCCCGTACGTTGGCGAGCTTGCCGAACGACACCTGCTGCGGCGTGACCTTCCCGGCCTCCTTCAGCCGTCCGATGTGGAGGGCGACCAGGCCCGCCTGGCCCAGCGCGACCTCCATCCAGGCGAGCTTCTCCTGAGTGAGCTGGAACGCCCCGATCGGCCGGCCGAACTGCTCGCGCGTGCGGGCGTACTCGACGGCCGTCTCGTAGCACGCACGGCCCGCTCCGACCGCGCCCCAGATGATGCCGTACCGCGCCTCCGACAGGCACCCGAGCGGCCCCTTGAGGCCCTTCACGGCGGGCAGCAGCGCGTCGCCGGGCACGCGTACGTCGTCGAGGGTCAGCTCCGAGGTCACGGACGCGCGCAGCGACAGCTTCTTGTGGACGTCCCGGGTCGTGAACCCGCGGGTGCCTCGCGGGACGAGGAAGCCGCGGATGCCGTCGTCGGTACGCGCCCAGACGACCGCGACGTCGGCGATCGAGCCGTTGGTGATCCACATCTTGGAGCCGCTCAGGATCCAGTCGGAGCCTTCGCGCTTGGCGTGCGTCCGCATGTTCGCCGGGTCGGAGCCGTGGTCGGGCTCGGTCAGCCCGAAGCAGCCGATGGCCCGGCCCGCGGCCATGCGCGGCAGCCACTCCTGCTTCTGCTCCTCCGAGCCGTACTTGTGGATGGCGGTCATGGCGAGCGACCCCTGCACGGACACGAAGCTGCGCAGCCCGGAGTCGGCGGCCTCCAGCTCCCGGCAGGCGACCCCGTACGCGACCGCGCCGGCCCCGGGGCAGCCGTACCCGGACAGGTGCATGCCCAGGAACCCCAGCTCGCCGAGTTCGGGGGCGAGTTCGGCCGCGGGGAAGACGCCCTCCTCGAACCAGTCGGCGACGTGCGGCTCGATCCGGTCGGCGGCGAAGCGCCGGGCGGTGTCGCGGACCAGGCGCTCCTCATCGGTGAGCTGATCATCGACGCGCAGCAGATCCATCGGTCCTCCCAGGGTCTCCCCGGACGCCGAGACGGCGGAGGGGCGCCTCGCAGGCAAAGCGTACGTCGATGTGCCGATCCGGCGATCAGGGGGCTCTCAGGGACGCCTCAGGGCAAGCCCCCATGGCGATCTGCGCCCGCCGCGGGCACGATCGAACCATGAGCGAGAACACCTTCCACACCGACGGCAGCGAACCGCGCCGTCTCAGCCGCGCCCGCGAGGGGCGCATGATCACCGGAGTGTGCGCCGGTGCCGGCAAGTACTTCGGCGTCGACCCGACGATCGTACGGATCGTGCTGGCCGTCCTGACCCTTCTGACCAGTGGCGCGGGCATCCTCCTGTACGTCGCCGCCACGCTGATCATCCCGGAGGAGGGAAAGGAGACCTCGATCGCCCAGGACCTGATCAACAAGCAGACCCGGGCCTAGGGTCCCTAGGCCGCGGCGCTCATCGCCCGCTCCTGGCTCGAGGCGATCACCTCTCCCCTGATCCGCGTCCACGACATCGCGAGCATCGTCGCGGCGGACAGGCCGGCGATCCCCGCCAGGGCGACGACGGGCTCCGGCCCCAGCGCCTGGGTCAGCGCGCCTCCGATCAGGATGCCGATGCCCTGGCTGGCCAGGATGCCGGACTGCGCCAGCCCGAACGCCTGGCCGCGCCCGGCGGGCGGCACGGCGGCGACGTACGCGGCGTTGGCCGCGATCTGATACGCGCTGCCGACGCCGGACAGCGCCAGCAGGACGATCAGGGCCCACAGGGGCGGCCGCAGCCCCGCGCCCACGAGCGGTGCGCACGACAGCATCGCCATCCAGCCCATCAGCCGCAGGCGGTCGTCGGGGCGGACGAACCGGCTGTAGGCGAACGCCCCGGCCGCCATGCCGCACGGCATCGCCGACATCAGCAGCCCGACGATCACGGGGCTCGCACCGAACGTCCTGGCGTACGGCGCGGCGAGCCCCTCCGGCAGCACGTAGAACCCGCACAGCCACGCGAAGCACACCAGGGGCCGGAGCGTACGGTCGCCGAACACCAGGCGTGCGCCCTGGCCCGTGATGCTCCACAGCGACGCGCGTTTACGGCCCTCCGGGCGCGGCGCGGGCCGCGGCCGTACGCCCGCCAGCAGGATGGCCGCCGAGATCGCGAACGTGACCGCGTCGAGCGCGAGGGCATGGTGCGCGCCGACGGCGAAGATGACCGCTCCGCCCACGAGGAAGCCCAGCGTCTGGGTGAGCTGGTGGGTGATGTTGTTGATCGCGGAACCGACGACGTACATGTCGCCGGGCAGCACCTCGGACAGCAGGGCGGCCCGCGCGGCGGTGAACGGCGCGCCGAGTAGCACGGTCCAGAAGATCAGAAAGCACAGCGCCGCGAACGGCATGCGGTGCAGCGCCATGAGCGCCACGATGCCCGTCCGCGCGACGTCACAGACGATCATCACGCGGCGGCGCGGGACCAGGTCTGCCAGGACCGACAGCACCGGCCCGCCCATGATCGATGGAAGATAGGTCAGGGCGTACGCGACCGCCGTCCGCAACGCCGAATGAGTGTTGTTGTAGACGAGCACCGCGAGAGCGATCTGGGCGAGCTGATCGCCGATGTACGACAGCGTCTGGGCGAGCCAGATCGAGCGGAACTCACCGACTCCGAAAACCTCCCGATAGGTCACCTGGCGATCGAACGGCCGCCGATGTCTTCCCACGCGCGCTCCCCTGCCGGTGAACGTCGTCCGGCCACCACCCGCAGACGGCCGGTTGCGCGGATTATCTCACGCTCCGTTCAAAGAAGGTGACCCAACGTGCGCAATCGGGATCACCAGCCGAGTTCGTGCAATCGCTCATCGTCGATGCCGAAGTGGTGGGCGATCTCGTGAACCACCGTCACTCGTACCTCTTTCACCAGGTCATCGCGGGTCCGGGAGATCGCCTGCAGGGGCCGACGGTAGACGGTGATGCGGTCCGGGAGATACCCGGCGTACGTGTCGCCGCGCTCGGTCAGCGGCACGCCCTCGTACAGTCCGAGCAGCCCCGGTTCGGGTGCGTCGTCCTCGACCATCACCACGACGTTGTCCATCAGAGTGGTGAGAGCCTCGGGGATGGTGTCGAGGGCCTCGGCGACGAGATCCTCGAACTCCGCCCGCGTTATATCGATCACGTCGTCATTGTGCGTGGATGAGGGCCCGGATGAGCATAGGTACCAACGTGTTGACCCGAGCATGGAACGAACTGCGTCGGTTCACCGCCCGGCGCCGCGTACGTCTCGCCGGACGCATCACGGCGGTCATCGCCGTCGGCCTGATCGGCGGCTGGATCGGCCTCCTGGTCGGCGGGCACGCCCAGACCGACGTCGGCCCCGCCGACGTGGACTTCGCGCTGCACCCCTCGATGTCCGGCGGCACGGTCATCGACATCCCCCCGCTGGGCACGCTGCGCCTCAACAGCCACGCCGGCCCGGTACGGATCGAGGCCCAGGTGACCCGCCTCCGACCCGAGCGCGCCAAAACCCTCATCGAGGACCCCGCGGCCTTCGACCGCCTCTCCGACACGATCGGCGGCGACGTACGGCACGCGTTCATCGTCATGGCGATCAAGGCCACCGTGGCCGCCCTCGCGTGCGCGGCGCTCGCCGGCTTCCTCATCTTCCGCAACTGGCGGGGGGTGTTGTGGCCCACCGTCAGCGCCTTTTCCGGCCTGCTGATCGTCGGCCTGATCGGCGGCCTGACGTTCAACCCCGAGTCGGTCGCCGAGCCGCGCTTCACCGGCATCCTCGCCAGCGCCCCACAGGTCGTCGGCGACGCCAAGACCATCGTGTCGCGCATCGGGGCCTACCGGGAGCAACTGGCCCGGCTCGTCGGCAACATGTCCCGCCTGTACGACGTCACGTCCACCCTGCCGACGTACGAACCGGACCCCACGACCATCCGCGTCCTGCACGTCTCCGACATCCACCTCAACCCGGTCGCCTGGGGCGTCATCCGCCAGGTCGTGAGCCAGTTCCACATCCAGGTCGTCATCGACACCGGCGACCTCACCGACCACGGCACCAAGACCGAGGACAAGTTCGCGAACACCATCAGCAAGCTCAAGATCCCGTACGTCTTCATCCGCGGCAACCACGACTCCATGTCGATCGAAAAGGGCGTACGCCGCCAGAAGAACGCCGTCGTCCTCGACGACCAGATCGCGGACGTCGGCGGCCTGCGGATCTTCGGCACCCCCGATCCACGCTTCACCCCCGACAAGACCACCCGCGGCGACCAGGTGGGCGCCCAGGAGATGCTCGGGTACGGCCGGACCGCAGTGCAGAAGCTGAAGTACCTCGGCAAGACCCCCGACATCGTCCTCGCCCACGACCCGAACGAGGGAGCGGCGTTCGACGGCACCACCCCGCTCATCCTGTCCGGCCACACCCACCAGCGCTCCACCCGGCTCCTGCCGAGCGGCACCCGCCTCTTCATCCAGGGCTCGACCGGCGGCGCCGGCCTGCGCGGCCTCGAACACGAACAGCCCACCCCGATCGAGATGTCGGTCCTGTACTTCAACCGGGCCACCCACCGCCTGCAGGGCTGGGACGACATCCGCCTGGGTGGCCTAGGTCTCACCTCCGCCCAGATCGAACGCACCCTGGAACCCAAACCGGACCGCCCGATCATGCCGTCACCTGCACAATCACCGTCGGGATCGCCACTCACCCCGACCCCGTTCAACCCCTCACCACGCCCGTCCCAGGCGAGCCGCCCGCGGTAGAGAGGGAATCACTTTGGTGGTTGGGGCGGTTGTCCCCTATGCTGACGGAGTCCCCGACGGCAGGCGCCAAGGGCAACGGCGGCCAGGCCGTCGGAGTCCCCATCGTCTAGCGGCCTAGGACTCCGCCCTTTCAAGGCGGCAGCGCGGGTTCGAATCCCGTTGGGGGCACGGTATCCTTCCGGGGGTACTACAGAAGAAGCAAGGTCCTGTGGAGCAGCTAGGAGTGCTCGCCACCCTGTCAAGGTGGAGGCCGCGGGTTCAAATCCCGTCAGGACCGCTGAGGCGCCGTTCGGCGCCGTGCGGGCAGGTAGCTCAGTCGGTACGAGCGTCCGCCTGAAAAGCGGAAGGTCGGCGGTTCGACCCCGCCCCTGCCCACCGATCAAGACCAGCGAAACGCCCCGCCTCCGTGTTCGGAGACGGGGCGTGAGTGTCTAACTGGGTGACAACGGCTCGGAATCCACCAGGGAAATGTCGTTCATCGCGATCGCTCTCTCTTGGACCACCGGCCGTATCTGCTTGCGATAGACGGTCTCCGTAACCACGGTGTTGGTGTTCCCGACCAACCGGGAGATGTTCTCGATCGGTCCGTCATGGGCGGAGAGCAGCGATACGAAGCTGTGCCGCAGCCCCCAAGGCGTCCACTCCTTGCCCACCAGGCCAGCGAGGTCGAGAACGACGCGGAAGTCGCGCCGGACGTTCCCCGCGCTGAGCGTTCATCGAACGCGACGACGTGCGGCCACGAAAGCTCTGCGGGTCACGCCGCCTTGAGGCGCTTCTGTTCCGCGGCCACGATTTGGCGCCGCAGTTCGGTCTCGGAGCCCGTGTCCACCGCGTCCGGCGTCGCGTTCGCCATGTCGCTGCGGCGCGCGTACTCGTCGAACGCCTCGCGCTTGTCCGCCAGCAGCTCGAGGACTCGCTGGTCGATGCTGTCCCCACACAGCAGCCGATGCACGTCCACGCGGCGCACCTGGCCCATCCGGTGCGCGCGGGCGATCGCCTGCTCCTCGATCGAGGGCGTCAGCTGCGGCTCGGCGATGATGATCACCGAGGCGGTCTGGATGTTCAGGCCCACGCCGCCCGCCTGGATCTGGGAGACCAGCACCGCAGCCCCCTTGGCGGCAGTGAACTCGTCCACCATCGCTTGGCGGTTCGTCGGCGGGATGCCCCCGGTCAGCGGGCCGACGACATGCACGCCGGGGACGCCATGACGCCCGGAGCCCAGTACCTGTGTCACCGTGTCCAGCACGTCGCGGAAGTACGAGAACACCACGACCTTGCGCCCGCCGTCCGCAGCCTCGCTGACGATCTCCACCAGCCGCCGGAGCTTCGGCGATCCCTTCACCGTCCCCGGGCCGAACGCCGCCCGGCGCATCGCCATGAAGTTCCCCGCGAGGACCGCCTTCTGGTACGCCCGCAGCGCCGGTCCTTCGAGTGCCACCCATTCCTGCGTCTCCAGCCGCGGCGGAAGTTCGCTTAGCACGTCTTCTTGGTTGCGCCGCAGGTAGACCGGTGCCACAGCCTCCCGGAACTTGGTGCCGTCCAGCGCCCCATCCGGTATGTCCAGGTTCTCGGCGAGCTCCGGGCGCAGGTGCCCGACCAGCACTCGGAACTCCCCCACCTTGTTCTCCATCGGCGTCCCCGTCAGGAACAGCACCCGCCTGCTCCGCGCCGCCCATTCGCTGACCGCCTGCGTGCGAAGCGCAGTCGGGTTCTTCACGTAGTGCGCCTCGTCGACGACCATCATCGCCACAGAGACGTCCAGGTCCTCCGGCATGGCGCGCAGCACCTCGAATGTCGTGACCGCCACGCCACCCCTGGCCGCCCACTCCTGCTGGGTCGCCTCCCGCTTCTCGCCAGGCCCGTGCACGCGGCGGACCTCCAGCAGCGTGTGCCGCTCAACCTCGCGAGTCCAGTTGACGACCACGCTCGCCGGGCAGACGACCAGGAAGTGCGTCGCGCCCTTGGCCGCGAGGTGGCACATCGCGGCGAGCGACTGCATCGTCTTACCAAGGCCCATCTCGTCGCCGAGAATCACCCGCTCCTGAACCAGCGCGAACTTCGCGCCGAACAGCTGGTAGCCTCGCAGCGAGGTCTTGAGGCGGGACTGGTCGAGGGGAAACACGCGGACCTGCTCGGCGATATCGGCGGGGAGGAATCCCTGACCGGCCTCTTTGACCGGGTCGAGCCCCCCAACCTCGATCAACAGGCCGTTGTAGATGACCGGGCGGGCGAGGTAATCGCTCCATAGCCGGGCAGCCCTCGGTGTCTTTCCGGCCTTCTCCAGCCGGGACTCGGCTGTGGACAGGCGTTTGCGTACCGCAGTGACTTTCTTGGAACTCAGGGTGGCGTCCAGCTGGACGAGTGCATCACGAGCTTCCTGCCTCTTCCGCTTGGAGAATGTGAAGAGCATTCCCCAGCGGCTCGCGCCGCGTGCCGCAGGGCCGAGGTAACCCCCGAGCTCACTTGCCAGCGGGCTCGGGTCCGGGCCCTTCATCACGGACCTGGTGCGTTCGTAGCGGCGCAAGGCGGCGATGAGAGCGGTCTGCTCGGGGGTACGGGCGTCTGGTTCGATGCGGACGCGGGTGCTCTCCTCGACGGACTCCCGCATCTGCCATGCGGCGGCCATGATCCGCTTGGCCGCCTTCCGGCGTACTCGGGGGATTCGCCTGAGTGCTTCTGCGCCGGTCGTGAGGACCGCGCCGACTGTGTCGATGCCGGCGTCCCTGACGGGGACGAACGTGACCCGGCCCTGGATAAGCTCCCGGAGCCGGTCCACCGGCATCGTGTCCAGTTCGCCGGTGACAAGCTGATCGCGCACCACTTCGTACGCCCGTCGCGCGATCTCGCGGGACTCCCCCGGCGCGGCCAGGACCGCCTCGATGGCGTCGTGGACCGCGCGGCCGTCGGAGACGATAGCGCGGGCCGCCCTTCCCGCGCGGAGCTCGGCCTTCGCAGGCTCCGTTTCACTCGTCAGTTCCGCTGTGCGTGCCAAAGTGGTCGAGAGTCTACGCATCGGAACCGGCGATCGGTGCGAATTGCGAAGATGGAGGACATCGCGGACATGTTGGCTTCCGGCGCGCGCTGGCGCCCTTACCTACCTTCCCGGCTCTCCGACTCGCGGGAGTGTGTCGGGTGAGCTCTGGGGGAGGGAGAGGAGGCCCGGGATGACTGCGCAACCACATGACTTCGCCCCTGGCAGCGCACCCGAGCCGGCCAAGAGCCTGCGCGCGATCCGGGCCGCCTTGGTCGTGCCTCAAGACCGTGAGGCGTTCGACGCCGGGCTCAAAGCGGTGCTTGACGAGGTCCGTGTGAACCTCGATCTCGGCGCGCTGAACGACTTCGTGCACCGCTGGTGGATCTCCGCTTGCGACTCGGCGCACGACCCCGAAGGGCGTCGGCGGACGCATGCTCGCGCCAGTCAGCTTGCCGCAGGGGAGGCCGTCCCCGCGGGTAGACCATGGCGCGAGATCCTCGCCGAGCGTGAGAACGGACGGTAGGTGTACCGGCTCAACCCGGACCCGATCGCCGAGGAACAGATCAAAGCGGTCCCGGAGGGAGCTCTACGTCCGATCGCCGAGTTGTTCACGTTGCTGGAGACGGCGCCGTGGAGTGGGCAGCCGTTCAACCTGCCAATCCCCGGGGCAACATGCTCACGCACGCCTTCGGCGAACGCGGGCTCGCTACATACCTCGTGCTAGAGGAACAGCGCGAGGTACATGTGCTCCGCGTTGAATGGCCATCACCGATACTGCGTGACAGCCGCAGTCGTTGACGGCAACGGTGACGCAATGTCGGCCACCGTGGACAGCCGTCGGCGCACGCCCACTACCGTCTGCCTCGGCATAGAGTCTCTGAGCAGGGTGGTTGCTACTCCTGAAAGGCGGAAGGTCGGCGGTTCGACCCCGCCCTGGTAAACATGCAGAGCTGTCATGCTGGGCAAGGTCGATTCGATCCCTTGTGCCTTGGGGGTTTGATGCGTGCAGGCGTCGTGGTCAGCGCACAGCCCGGTGTGGAGGACCTCGCCGTACAGGCCGAGGAGTTGGGCTTGCACAGTTTCTGGGTCAACGACACCCCGATGGTCCACGGCGACCCCTTCGTCGCCCTGGGACTGTGTGCGAAGGCCACCAGCCGCATCAGGCTCGGCATCGGCGTGACCTCACCGGCGCTGCGCTCGGCCCCGGCCGCCGCGAGCGGGTTCGCCAGCCTCAACGCCCTGGCACCGGGCCGGATCATCTGCGGGGTCGGCACTGGTAACACCGCCCGGCGCACGCTGGGCATGCGGCCGACCACGGCGGCCACGCTGGAGAAGTTCACCACCGCACTGCAGGACCTGTGCGCCGGACGCACCATCGAGTACCGCGAAGGTGACCGGGTCCGCGACGTCCGGTTCCTGCACACCGGGACGACCGTGAACACCACCGACCCGATCGAGTTCGTCGTGGCCGCGCTCGGACCCAACGCCGCCGCCGTCGCCGGCCGACGCGGCACCGGCCTCATCTCCTTCGGCCTGCTGGACCCCGCCGCCTGGCACGCGCTGCATGACGCCCGCCGCCACGCGGCCCACGGCACACCCCGCGACCCCGAATCCCGCACGGACTCCTACGTTGTCACCGCGCTGCACATACTCGACGAGAACGAGGACGCCCACGGCGACGCGGCCCGGGACGCAACCGGCCACCTCGTCCTGTCCCTGCTGGCCTTCGCCGCCGACACAGCCGCCGACCCACGCGCCTTCGCCGAGCAACTCGGCCCCGCCGAACGCGCAGCGATGCAGCGACTCATCGATCGGCGCGGCACCACCGCCACCGCGCCCGACCGGCACACCAAGCTCTACCCCAACTACCTCGGACGCATCGCACCCCAGGACCGGGACCTGGTCCTGCCCTCGCTGATGAACACCCTGGCCCTGGTCGGCACCCGTGACGACCTCCTCGCCCGCATCGCCACCCTGGAACAGGCCGGCATCGACGAACTCCTCATCCAGCCGGTGATCGACCCACCCACCGAGATGGCCCAGCTCGCGAAACTCCTCACCTGAGCGGACCCGCAGACCGCGCGCACGCGTGGAGACACGGTCGGCGGTTCGACCCCGCCCCTGCCCACTCGCCCCCTGGTGCTCGTTGACCTTCGGTCAACTTCGCCGGGGGCTTTGTGCTTTCCCAGGGGGGCGACCCCATGGAACCCCCGATGCGGGGGCTCCGCCCTGCGTCCCCACAGCGAACGGCCGTCCGCTCTCCGGCGGACGGCCACCGCGACGGGCGGCAAGATGCCGGCGCTCGCTGACCGGGTCCGCCGCCCAGCCGGTCGTGTGCGCGATGAAGTCGGTCAGCAGTGCCGCCGCCCTCGCGTGGGCCTCGACGCCCGGGTGGACGCCGTCGGTGTAGTCGCCCGCGTCCGCCGACATCCAGCCCGTGGTGTCGACGTACACGGTCCTGGGATCGTTCGCCTCGGTGACCGCCGAGGCCACGTTCTCGGCGTTGTAGCCGCCGAAGGGACGCATCGCGAAGATCCATGCGTGTGGGTAGGCCGCACGGATCTGTTTCAAGTAGCTCAGGTAGGCGGGCCGGAACGGTTCGGCGCCGAGGAAGTAGTCGTTCGTGCCCTGGTTGACGACCACAGCGTCGGGGCGGAAGAGCGGGTCGGCCGGGGAGTCCTGGAAATTCCAGCCGAAGCTGCCGCTCGCTGTCGGCACGCCGCCGTTGCCGTTCACGAGGATGCCCTGGCGACCGAAACCGACCTGGTTGGTGTGGGCGTGGAAGGCCTTCCCCGTCAGGTGGGCGAAGTCCTTGGTGCCGTCGTCGCAGTCCGTGCCGATCAGCCCGCACAGGGACTTGACGCCCTGTGTGATGGAGTCGCCCAGGAACTCCATGCGTAGGGGCCCGAGTGGCGCCGGCGTCTGCACATGGGCTCCGGGGTCGAGTTCGAGACCGGTGAATGAAAGGCCCGACTGCAGGGGGAGGACCCACCGGTTCGCGTGTTCGTTGACGTCCTTGACGGAGATTTCGGCGGTGTGCTTCCGGCCCGTCAGCGGCGTCGGGGTGAAGTCGATCAGGTCCCGGTCCACCGTGTACCGGGCCGGGACCGCCCCGTCGATTGACACGTAGATCTGCGCGGGAAGCGTCACCGACGAGGTGTCGAAGCGGCCCGCGAGAGTGCGCCCGGTGAATCGGAACCGCAACTGGGAGCCCGAGTTCGGCGTGATCATCGCATTGCCGAGGCGGCCCCAGTGGCCATCGAAGGCCAGGTGCGGATCGGTCGCCGGTATTCCGGCGGGCTGATCCGCGTCGGCGGCCACCTGCCTGGGCGCACCGGCAGGCGCGCCGTGCGCGGCCTGGGCGGGTGTGGTCAGGGCGAGGACGCAGGTCAGCGGAAGCACGGCCGCAGAGGCGGGTCTGACGAGATGTCTCTTGCGCACGGTTACTGTCCTCCGATCGTCGAGGACGGGAGAGGTAGGACGTCCTATGTCACTCTCGCACGGCCGTGACTGCCGGGAAAGAAGCTGAACGCAACAACCTGCACGGCCGTGTTCGGCTCTGTCTGTCGCTGTGTCCGGCGTCGACTCCATCTCTCGGACCGTGTCCCGACCGTCGTGTCCGGCGCCCCTCCGCGATCTTCCGCCAGAAGCGTTGCTGCTCCTGACGCCGGTTGACCGGCGGCCGCCCCGCTGACCGAAGCGGCGGACGCCCCGCCTGGAGACGCCCGCGTGCGGAGCCTGGCGGCCCGATGAGCTGCCGGCCGGCTCATCGGGCCGCTTGCTGCCGGCTGGATCCTGATCTGTCCTGTCGGCTGTCGGTTCCGGTGGAGTGGTCAGATCCGGGATCCGGCTTGTTGCGGGTCCACTGGAGTTGGCACCTTCTCTCCGCTGCAGCCGTGGTCGATCCAGCCGGTGGTGAAGTAGGCCACCACGTCTGCGGCGCATTCGGGCACGCGTGTGGCCGATACGTGGACGTCGTCGTCGACGGTATAGACCTTGCCGCCGATGGCGGCCTGCATCTGCAGGGTCCACTTGTAGACGGACATAATGTCGTAACGGTGCCCGGACAGGACCAGCGATCCCCCAGTGCGGTGTACCCGGGTCTGTTGTACGGGCAGCGGCCAGCCGGCGCATCCAGCGCCGAAGTAGAAGGCCGTCACCGGGTTGCGCTTGAGGCGCTGCTGGTAGGCGGCCCAGGCGGCGGAGAAGCCGTGCCGGCTCTGATCTTCGTTGCAGATGGTCGCCCGGTTCATCGTCATGTTCATCATCTCGGGTGCGCCGGGGACGGGCTTGGCCGGTTCGGCGCCGAAGATCTTTTTGACGGTGGGCGGTGCTTGGGAGCCGGTCGCGTCCCGCAGCTCGGCGAGCGCCCGGCCGGCCTGCGGCCATTGAGGTGAAGTCGTGCCGGCCAGTTGGGCGATGGAGGAGCCGTCGATCGGTCTGTTCAGGTCGGTGAACGTCTTGGGGTTGGCGTCATAGTCGTGGCGCAGCTTCAAGACCGAGGCCCGCACCTGCTGCGCGGTGGCACCCAGGCCGTACGTCGCGTGGTAGCGCGCGAGCCACGCCGCCATACGCGCGAAGTTCCGCTCTGTGGCCTCGGCGACCCCCTTGTCGTGCTCGTCGAAGCTGGTGTATGGCGGCGCCGGGCTGTCCAGGAAGACGCGCCCCGTACGGTCGGCGAAGAGGCTTCGGTACACCGCGCCGAGCCAGGTGCCCCAAGAGAAGCCGAGGATGTTGAACCTGCGCTCACCGAGTGCGGCCCGCACCCGATCCAGGTCCCGGGCCACGTTCGCGGTGGTCAGCTGCCCGAGGAAGGCCGGATCGGACCGCCCGCAGGCGGCGTTGTCCGCCGCCTGAGCCTCGTAGATCCGCTTGGCCGACGCCTTGGTCAGCGGTCCGGGTCCCGCATTGGGAGGAGGCGTACCTGCGCAGCTGGTCTTGGTGCTGTAGTTCACTCCGCGGGGATCGAAGCCGATGAGGTCGTACCGGTCGTTGAGCCGGGCGATCTCCTTGTTCCTGAGCGTCATCGCGATGGGGTCGAGATATCCGCTGCCGCCGGGCCCGCCCGGAGCTATCGCCAGCGCGCCGAGCCGGTGCTCGGTGCCCACGGCCTTCAGCCGGGTGAACGCGATGCTGATCTTCCGGCCCTCCGGGCGGCGGTAATCCAGCGGGACGCTGATCGTCCCGCACTCCAGGCGCTTCAGCTGCGCGCGGAACTGCGGTATCTGCTCGCTGGGGGCGCCCAGGCTCTTGATCACCTCATCGGAATAGGTGGGGCACGGCTTCCACTCGACCGCCGAAACCGACCGACTCGCCACGGTGGCGGCCGGCGCGGAGGTGCCCAGTGCCGCGCTGCCCAGCGCCAGCACCACGCAGGCCAAACCACCCACGCCACCGACTACGGCACGTCTCATAAAAGAACCCTTCCTCGCCGGAAACACGAACGCCGGACAAACTGCCAAGGAGCCGGTCACAGCGACGTCACAGAACCGGTCACCGCATGCCGGTCACACGTGAACAGGACGCGGATGGGTCTCCCGGACCGGCGAGGAGACACGAGATCGTCGGGCTTGACCCCAGGTCGGGCCGCGAACGATGGACCTACCGATTCGAGGACGGCTGCTCGTGGAGTGACCAAGCGGTCGCCGTGGACGCCGGCATGGTGTACGTGCTCGCCGGGCCGGGCGGGCGCCTATTACGAAGAGGACAGCCAGACCGTGCTGCCGGCCGACGGGATGCTCTACCTCCGGACCGACACCGGAGTGGTGGCACTGGGACCCGGCCACCAAAGCGCCGGAGAACGGGCCCCTCATCTCGCAGGCCAGCGTGCGGCCAGGATTTCAACCTATGCGGGCGGGCGGGACATCTCAGCGGATTTGCGAGATGAAGGTCGGCGGTTCGACCCCGCCCCTGCCCCTGCCCCTGCCCCTGCCCCTGCCCCTGCCCACAAGTGATGATCTTCAGGAACAGCGTCCGACCTGCACGGATGAGGTCGGACGCTGTTCGGTGTGTGTCTGGTTGTGTTCGGTCGTCAACGGGTGGCCGTGTCGAATGCGTGCCCACGTTTCAGCCCGGTTGGGC